>CALZKF010000258.1 GCA_945787955.1 uncultured Acidobacteriota bacterium
CCGTTCCGCCTCCTGCATCGGACCGAGCAGGAGGAAACCGCCGGTGCCGCCGTCCAGCAGTGTCACGCCGGCGGGCAGAACGATTTCTTCCAGGTAGCGGATGGCGTGGACGCCGACGCCCTCGTCTCCAAGGAGCGTGTTGCCGACGCCGAGCACCAGGGTGCCGGCAGCCGGCTTACTCAAGTATGTCCTTCCGCTCGAATTTCCAGCCGCCGATCATGGATGATGTCGTACCTCTCCCTTCCACGTAGTCGTGGTAGAACACGAGGTAGACGTGGACGATGGTAAACAGGATGAAGAACCACATCCCGGCGTGGTGCCACTGCCGTACGCCGAAATCGCCTCCCATGATCGGCACAACCCAGGTGAACAGGCGGGGCAGCATCGCCGTTGTGTTGGCGGCGTACATGGCGAACCCGGTTATCGACTGGAATGCGAACATCAGGAACGACAGGAAATAGATCAACGCCGCCAGGGAGTTGTGGCCGATCTTGTGGTGCATGTGCGGTTCGGCCTGCAGGATATCCACACTCAGGATATCCTTCATCTCCTTCCACTGGGCTTTCCTGAACGTGATGAAATTGGTCCAGCGCGCGAAGCGGTTCCCGACGAATCCCCAGTAGATCCGAACCAGGAAATTGAAGAAAAACACAAACGCGCAAACGAAGTGCACGAACCGGACCGAGCCGAAGAAATACTGCTGGTAAGCTTCGGCGGCGTAAAAGGTGTTCTGGGGGTTGCCGATCATGAATCCGGTGCCGATCAGCAGGATCACCGCGATGGCGTTGATCCAGTGGTACATCCGGACCGGCCACTCCCAAACATAGATCCTGCGGTACCGTCCTACTTGTTCATGGTCCATGGTGATCTCCTCACCCTATCCGAACTTCCTGGATATGTTTGCCTTCGGGGTCATACAGGTGCACCGCACAGGCCAGGCACGGGTCGAAGGAGTGGATCGTCCGGATGATCTCGAGGGGCTGCTCCTCATCGGCAACCGGGGTCCCGATGAGGGCGGCTTCGTACGATGAGCGCTGTCCCGAAGGATCCCGCGGCGATGCGTTCCATGTGGTCGGCACCACCAGCTGATAATTGGCGATTTTCTTGTTTTCGATCCGGATGAAGTGGGCCAGTGCGCCTCGTGGCGCCTCGGTCAGTCCCAGGCCCTGGGCCGAATCCGGCCATGTGGACGGCTCCCAGCCTTCCTGGGTGAATGTGGATGTCAGTCCGGTGCGGACATTCTGTACCAGGTGGTCGAAGTAGTCCTTCATCCAGTGCACGATCAGCTGGGTCTCAAGACCTCGGGCGGCGGTCCGTCCCAGGGTGGAGAACAGGGCGGTCACCGGTACCTCCAGCCTGGCGAGCGTGTCGTTGACGATGTCCTGAACCTCGGTGTTGCCGCTGGCGTAGGCCACCAGCATGCGCGAAAGCGGACCGACCTCCATGGCGTGGTCCTTCCACCGCGGTGTCTTGACCCAGGAGTATTTGCCTTCCACGTCCAGCTGTTCGAACGGCGGCTTCGGGCCGGTGTAGTTGAACTTGGTCTCGCCTTCCCAGGGGTGCAGGCCGGCGTCGTCGCCACCGGCATAGCTGTACCAGGAGTGCTTGATGTATTCCCTGATCTCTTGCTCATCCCGACCGTTGACCTCGTGGACTTCCTCGAGGTTGCGATCCAGAATCGCTCCCCGGGGGATTTTGAAGTACTCGGGGTTGTTGTAGCCCTTGGTGGGGAATTCGCCGTAGGACAGGTAGTTCGGCAGGCCGCCGCCGATCGCCCCCCAGTCCTTGTAGAACCCTGCGATGGCCAACAGGTCCGGGATGTAGACCTGTTCCACGAAATCGATCGCCGCCTTGATCAGGCTTCCGACGTGGTTCAAACGTTCCGAGTTGATGGCGTTGACCTCGTTAAGATGGATGGAGCAGGGCACGCCGCCCACCAGATAGTTCGGGTGGGGGTTCTTTCCGCCGAAGATGGCGTGGATCTTCACCAGTTCCTTCTGCCATTCCAGAGCTTCCAGGTAGTGCGCTACAGCCAGCAGGTTGACCTCCGGCGGGAGTTTGAACTGCCTGTGGCCCCAGTAACCGTTGGCGAAGATGCCGAGTTGACCGCTCTCTACGAACCGCTTGATCCGGTTCTGGACGTCGGCGAAATAGTGCGGAGATGATTTGGGCCAGCGTGAGATCGACTGGGCGATCCTGGAGGTCTCCGCCGGATCGGCGGAGAGGCAGCTGACCACATCAACCCAGTCCAGAGCATGCAGGTGATAGAAGTGCACCACATGGTCCTGGACATACAGCGCGGTGTTCATGATGTTGCGGATCAGTTCGGCGTTCTCCGGAACCACGATGCCCAGGGCGTCCTCCACGCAGCGCACGCTGGTCAGCGCATGGGTGGTTGTGCAGACGCCGCAGGCCCTCTGGGTAAACGCCCAGGCGTCCCGGGGGTCCCGACCCTTCAGAATCAATTCCAGTCCACGAACCATCATGCCTGCGCTGTAGGCCTCGGTGATGACCCCGTTCTCGACCACCGCTTCGATGCGCAAGTGCCCTTCAATACGGGTGACCGGATCCACGACGATTCTTTTCATCACTTGTCCCTCTTGACCCGGGCGCCCTGGACACCGTCATCCATGGTTTCCTTCATCAGTTTCCGTTTCCGGATGTTGGTGGTTACCGCGTGGGCGGCTACCCCTGCGACAGTTCCGATGCCGAGCACCGTTCCGATGGTGTCGGCGGTGGACTCGATGCCGAAGCCGGGGAACGAAGCCAGGTGCTGGTAGAACGGTCCGTTGTCCCAGAACCCTTTCTCGCTGCAGCCGATGCAGCCGTGTCCCGACTGGATCGGATAGCTGGTGCCCTCGTTCCAGCGTGTGACGGAGCAGGCGTTGTAGGTCACCGGTCCGCGGCAGCCCATTTTGTACAGGCAGTACCCCTTGCGGGCGTTTTCATCGTCCCATGAATCCACGAACAGGCCGGCGTCGTAGTACGCTCGCCGGTAGCACGTGTCATGCACACGGCGGGAGTAGAACTCCTTGGGCCGGCCCTGATTGTCCAGTTCCGGAGGCCCGCCGTACAGTAGAACGTGGGTAACCACACCGGTCATGACGTCTGCGATCGGCGGGCAACCTGGCACCTTGATCACCGGGTTGTCGATCAGCTTGTCGATGGAGGTGGCGCCGGTCGGGTTCGGCGAAGCGCCCTGGACGCAACCGTTTGACGCGCAGCTGCCCCAGGCGATCACCGCCATGGCGCCGGCCGCCGCCTCTTCCAGGATCGATTGGGCGGATCGGCCACCGATCATGCAGTAGGCGCCATCGCCCTTGGACGGAACGGAACCTTCCACCAGCAGTATGTATTCGCCGGGGTAGTTGTTCACCGTGTCCCAGAGGCATTTCTCCGCCTGGTGCCCCGAGGCGGCCTGCAGGGTCTCGGTGTAGTCCAGCGAGAGATAGTCCAGTAATACATCGGCCACGATCGGATGGCTGGACCGGATGAACGACTCGCTGCAACAGGTGCACTCCTGGAAGTGCAGCCAGACCACAGGGGGCCGGGCCTTGGTCTCCATGGCGTGGATCACGTCCGCGAGGCCGGATGACCCGACACCGATGGCGGCGGCGGCGGCTGAGCAGTACTGCAGGAAGTCCCGTCGGGAATATCCCTTGCTCTGCATCGCTTCCCACATGGTAGGACGGTTCGGCTTCGACATAACATGTCCCCCTACGGATTCGGCGCATGGTTATGCCCAGACTCTACCGGGTTGGTGGGGTTTTAAGAATTGGTAAAATTTTGTCGTCGTTGTCCAGAATTCGCTTCGGAATTCCAAGATTGCGCATGTGCGGTGCTGTTTCTTGCCGGTTGCAATCTTTTTATGAGTGGATATGGATGAGGCCTATAGGGTGTGGAGGGCCGGTGAAAGGCAGACCAATTGGGTGCAGAATTCCGGGAGCCGTCTTTTCTGATGGCTCGTCATCCTAGATCGTTTCCCGGTCTGTTCCTTTTCGCAATCACCGGCCTGAGCGGGAACGTCATCGTTGCCCCGCGCAGGAAGC
>CALZKF010000259.1 GCA_945787955.1 uncultured Acidobacteriota bacterium
CAGAACGCCCCCAGGGAGCCGATCACGTAGCCGGGGGCGAATTCCACCCAGCGGGGCCAGCGGAATTCCAGCACCTTGAGCGACCGGCAGCTCTGCAGGATCAGCACCACGAACACGATCTGCCCGAGTTCCACGCCCACGTTGAACATCAGCAGGGCCAGCGGGATCTCGGCCGTGGGCATGCCCACGGTGGACAGGCCGCTGGCAAAACCGAAGCCGGGCAGCAGCCCGAAGCCGAACGCCACCACCCAGGGATGCCGGATGGTGAAGCTGGTCTCTCCGCGCCACACCCGCACGATCTCCGGCCCGAGAAACAGGATGGACAAGGCAATGGCGGCGTTGAGCGGGGGCCCGGGCACACGGCCGTAGCCGAGGGTGGCGATGGCCAGCGTGATGCTGTGGGCCACCGTGAAGGCGGTGATCGTCTTGATGAGCACGGACCGGCTGCTGACGATGATCAGCAGCCCCAGCACGAACAGCAGGTGGTCGATGCCCATCAGGATGTGGTGAAAACCCAGCGAGATGTACTCGGCCGACGAGACGTACCAGGGTCGCTCGCCACGCAGTTCGGCAAAAGGCTGGGGGGGCCGGACGACCCGGCTGGTCTCGCTGCCGTCGAGCCGCGAGATGCGGACGAAGACGTCGGTGATCGTCCCTTCCAGGCCGGGAAAACGGATGCTGCCGCCGTTGAAGGAACCACCCCGCACATCCACCACCCGCCGATGCAGGGCAGAGTCGGGCAGCTGCCTGACGGTCGGTTCCCCAATGGTCTGCCAGCTGTCGGGCAGCTGCAGCTTGGCGGGATGGGGTTTGCCGTAATAGATGGGTGCTCGCCAAATCACCTCGTAGCGGTTGGAGCTCAGCTGCCTGAGTTCGAGCAAGCCCGGCTGGGATTCATGGGCAGACGCTGTGCCGGACAGGGAGGCACAGCAGACCGACAAAAGGGCGGCAATGAGTGCAAAATGTCGTCTCATTGCCTGCCCTCACCAGGCCGGGTTGCCGCGATTGCCTCGCCTGATGTTCCCCCTGCGGTTGCCGGCGGTGCGATGACCACCTCGTAACCTTCGCGCAGCTTCTGATAGGCCACATCCTTGAGCACCTGGCGGCGCTGGGCCCGGTACTCGCGTTCGACTTGGGGACGGACCTCGTCCAGTTCGGGCAGACGCCCCTCTTCTCGGTCCGTGACCAGCACCAGGTGTCCGCCCAGCCCCGAGTAGAGCGGCCCGGTCCAGGCGCCGGGTTCCAGCGCAACCAACTCCCGGGCAAACGCCTGGCCGAAGGAGCGCGCGATATCACTCTGCGTCGCCGCCCTGTATTCGTGTTGCAGCAGGGTCGGGTCACCGGTCGATTCAGGTGACGCACCCCCGTGCAGTCTGGCCAGCATGCTCTGCGCAGCGGCTTCGAGATCCCGGTGTTTGTCGGGATCAAGGTAGAGCTGGCGGAACGAGACCTGCGGCTCCACCCGGAACTTGTCCGGGTGAAGTCGCAGGTAGGCGTTCAACTCCTCATCGTTCGGCGCATCTGCGGCGGTCAGGTCCTCGAGCAGGAACTCCAGTTTCATGCGCATCCGCTGGCGAACCTGGGGATCGTTCTGGTCGAGCCCCATGGCCAGGGCCTCACGGTAATACACCTCGTCACGGACGTACCCCTCGATCAGCCCGGCCAGCTCGGCTTCGGTGGGCGGCCGTATCCAGGTGCTTTTGAAACGAGCCGCCAGCTGCTCAACCTGGCTGGGGCTCACCACGATCCGGTTCGGGGCATCACTCCCCGACTCCTGGGTCAGGCCGAACAGCAGGAACAGACCGGCACCGATGAGCAGGAAATGGATCAGGGGCTCACGCAATAGGCTCTTGATTCTTTGCATCAACGTTCCACCCGTTTACGATTTCGGCGTATACCAGATCGGCGAGGTATAGGCCCGCTCCTGGCCAATCGTCGTCGCGCCCTCGGGAATCTCGATGCCGAAGCGTTGAGCATCGTAGACAATCCAGCGCGGGGTCGGGATCTCAAGCACCCGGGCGTAGTAGAAAGCGCGCTGCTTGGGATCGAAATCCGGATCGGTCCACACCGTCGCCAGTTCCGAGGCGCCGATGGTGTTGGTCCAGTTGGCTGCCTTGATATCGACGGTATTGCCTACCGGCTGCTTGCAGCGGCCGTCACTGTCGATCTTGCGGTCACCGGACACGGCGACATCGTAGACCTTTTCCTGGGTCTTGCCGTCCTTGTCCAGCCAGCCTTTGATGATCTGGATACGGTCCAGGTTGGCGCCGATGGGGTCACGCAGGGCATAGACCATGAAGCTCGGCGCTTCCGTGCCTCGACGAGACTGCAAGTCACTACCCATGGGTACGCCTTTCTCGTAACCACGGAAAGCCGGCTGACGGCTGTTGATGTCTTCCGCCGTGAAGTCCCAGCCGCCGAAGAAACGCACCATCATGCGCGGGCCGGTGGTGCCATAGGTCTCCTTGCGCTGCATGGCATCAAAGATCGCTTCGCGGGTGTTCTCCGTCGCATACACAGCTTGCAGACCGGCGGCCGCCAGCTGCCAGCTGAACCGCTCGCCTGCGTCCGTCTTCTGGAATGGATGGGTCAAGCGCTCGGGAGAAGCCTCATAGCCCGTGTGCTTGCCCTGGAAATTTTCCTCTTCGGCGGTCGTCATGGAAGTGTGGCTGTCGGTGGCGCCGACCATGCCGAACTTGTACGGGTTGGTTCCCAGCTTCTCTTCGAGCACCAGGCCGTTTTTCAGCGCTTCACGGGCGTACTCGTACTGCAGCATCTCGTCCTTCTTGGCCACGGTCAGGTCGAGGTTGCCCTTGTCCCAGGTTTCGTAGTCGGCGAACTGGTCGTCGGGCGACAGAAAGGGATGCGCCTCGCCGTCACCCTTGATCTGGGTGACCTCGTAGAGCGGCTCCCGCTTGGCGCGCGCCTCGACGTACTGCTTGTCGATCGTGCGGCCGGTATACTGCTTGTCGACCGGGAACATGATGCCGTTGGACAGGTTGCCGTTGTGGGCGATGGCCAGCACGGAACCACCCGTCTTCTCTTCGTACCGGTCCATCCACTGATACAGGTCGAGCGGGTCGGGGCTGCCGAACGGCTCCACCATTGTGTAGGGCACCACCTGGCTCGCCTTGTTGGCGCCGTCACGGAAGATCACGTTGCGGTGCATGTTGGCGCCCTCGACCAGCGAGGTCCACTCGTAGCCGATCAGCGTGGTGAAATGACCCGGCTCGTTGTAGGCTTCTGCCGTCTCGATGATCTTCTGCCAGATGGTGGCGTACTTGGGAGAACCCGGCGCATAGGCCTTGACCAGTTCCGGGTCCAGTTTGCCCTGCGAAAAGGTCGTGATCAGGTCCAGTGACGCTTCCACGGCATCCTGTCCTCCGGCTTTTATGCCGGCATTCCAGCGTTTGCCCTGTTCGGACTTCATGACCACCGGATCGCCTTTGATGATGTCCTGGACAAAACCCATCTGGTCGGAGTGATCGGCGATGACCAGCCAGTCGAGCGGGCGGGACAGCTTCACCGGCTGACCGCTCGAGGCAATGATCTCCTCGCCGCGCGCAAAGCGATATCCTTCCTCATGCAGCAGGCGGTTTCCAAACAGCCCTGCATCCATGGAATACCCGGTGTGAAGATGGGTCTCGCCCCACAGCGGAAAGGTCGGGAAGGACCGCTGTGCATAGGGCGAATAGGCCTTGCCGGCATAGCTTTTCGAAAATGTCTCCTTGGATGTCGTAATTCCCACCTGTTCTCCGATGGCCACAGTGCTCGACAAGAGCAGGGCAAGACCAATGGCTGCGAGGCAAAGATTCTTTTTGCGTTTCATTTTGATACCTCCTCATTCAGTGATTCGTCTATATGCGTTAGAAGTTATCTTTTTACTAATAGCGGCAAGACAACCGCTAAATGCTCTCGTTATTCCACCAACCCGATCTCACCCGGACGCCGGGCTTTGTCTATTCATGGTTTCAGTGGTCGATATGTACGCAGAATTCTGGTGCCAAACGAAACTGCAAAAGAAAGAATTCCCCTGCCGG
>CALZKF010000260.1 GCA_945787955.1 uncultured Acidobacteriota bacterium
TTCAACAACATCCTGGCGGTCATCATGGGTCGGGCGGAGCTTCTTGAAAGAGCTCTTCCGGTGCAGAGCCAGGCCAGGGATGATGTGGAGCAGATCCTGTCGGCCACCGGTAGAGGTGCCGCCCTGACGTCCAAGATCCTGGCATTCAGCCGGAAGCAGATTCTGGCTATGAAGGTGGTCAGCCTGGTCGAAATAGTGCGGAATATGAAAAAGCTGATCCTGCACCTGATCGGTGAGGATATCGAGATACTGATCCTTCGGCCGGAAGACGACATCAAGGTCCGGGCGGATCCGGTCCAGCTGGAACAGGTCCTGATGAACCTGGCCACCAACGCAAGAGACGCCATGCCCCGGGGCGGAACGCTCACCATCGAGACCCGGACGGAGGAGATTGGAGAGGAGTTTATCCGGCGTCATGGCTATGGCCGCCCGGGATCCTACGCCCTGCTGTCCATGAAGGATAACGGCATCGGAATGGACAAAAGTCTGCAGAAGCGAATCCTGGAGCCGTTCTTCACAACCAAGGAGGTCGGGAAAGGGACCGGACTCGGTCTGGCATCGGCTTACGGGATCATCAGACAGCAAGAAGGCTTCATCGATATCCAAAGCCGGCCCGGGAAAGGAACGACCGTAAACGTCTATCTTCCGCAGGTTGATGCAGAGGATGAAGGAGCCGTGGATATCGCGGCGGAGCCGGCACCGGTCTCCGGCAGCGAGACGATCCTGGTAGGTGAGGACGACCCTACGGTGCGAGATTTATGGAAGACCGTCCTGGAAGAACGGGGCTACACCGTGATCACAGCGCAAGACGGTTTGGATGCTCTTGAAAAATTCAGAGTCTACAAGGACCGGATCGATATCCTCCTCCTCGACATGATCATGCCGAAGAAAAACGGAAGCGAGGTTCGGGAGGAAGCGAAAAAGCTGAAACCTGATATCAAGACTTTGTTTGTGAGCGGGTATTCGTCGTCCCTGCTCCTGGAGAAAAGCGATTTGCTCGATAACAGTCATATCGTCTACAAGCCGATCTCGATCGGTGTTCTTCTTAACAAAGTTCGAGAGGTTCTGGACGGGTAATATTAATTTCGGGGACAGGCACCAAAACCCGGGTTTCGGGGACACCCTCATGTAGCGATGTGCCGTCCTGGGACGATTTGGCTATCATTGTCGTTTAAACCATCGTGAAAGAGGTCTCGGAACATGCGTAATACTGTCCTGCTTCTCGTTTCCATGCTCATCCTGGCCGGCGGGGGGGGAAAATCAGTGCACGACAACGTTCTCCTGGCCGAGTGGACCGGCCCGTACGGCGGCGTTCCGGCGTTCGATAAAATGGTTCTGCATGATCTGAAGCCGGCCCTTGAGGCCGCCATGGCCGCGAACCTGGAAGAGATCGACGCCATCGCCTCCAACCCGGAGGCGGCCACCTTCGAGAACACTATCGTGGCCATGGAACGGACCGGTAAGGTTCTGGACCGGGTG
Organism: uncultured Acidobacteriota bacterium; assembly: GCA_945787955.1. Taxonomy (GTDB): domain Bacteria; phylum Acidobacteriota; class Polarisedimenticolia; order Polarisedimenticolales; family Polarisedimenticolaceae; genus Polarisedimenticola. The sequence continues at coordinate 1,480 of CALZKF010000260.1, forward strand.
GAAGCGTACTACGGCATCTGGCGGGCAAACCGCTCCACCCCCGAGTTCCGCGCGATCCAGAACGAGATGGCGCCGAAGCTGGCGGAGCACAGGACTAAAATCTCCCAGAACAGTGCCCTGTTCGCCCGCATCAAAACGGTTTACGAGAGCGAGGAAATGAAAACCCTTCGGCCCGACCAGCAGCGCCTTGCCTGGCTGGTGTACGACCGTTTCGCCCGCAATGGCGCGACGCTGGAAGGGGAGGCCAAAAAGCGCTACGCCGCCATCAACAAACGGCTGGCCGAGCTGCACACCGCCTTCGGGAACAACATTCTGGCCGACGAGGAAGGGTACGTCACCTACATCAACGAGGAGCAGCTGGGCGGTTTGTCGGAGTCTTTCATAGCAGCCGCCGCGGTTGCGGCCACCGAGCATGGCCATGACGGCGAGTACGCCATCACCAATACGCGCTCGTCCATGGATCCGTTCCTGAGTTCGTCCGATGAACGGGATCTCAGGGAGAAAGTTTGGCGGACATATTACTCCCGGGGCGACAACGGTGACGAGCAAGACAACAACAAGATCCTGACCGAGATACTGCAGCTGCGCCACGAGCGGGCGCGCCTTCTGGGGTTTGATAACTTCGCGTCATGGCGTCTTCAGGACCGCATGGCCAAGACACCGGCCCGCGCGCTGGAACTCATGCAGGCGGTGTGGCCCGCCGCCCTGGCCCGGGTGCAGGAAGAGGTGGCCGATATGCAGGCGGTGGCCGACCGGGAAGGGGCCGGTATCACCATCGAGCCGTGGGACTATCGCCATTACGCCGAGAAGGTCCGCAAGGAGAAGTACGACCTCGATTCCGATGAAGTCAAAAACTACCTGCAGCTGGACAAGCTGCGAGAGGCGATGTTCTACGTCGCCGGCGAGTTGTTCAGCTTCGACTTCGTACCTGTGACGCAAGGATCGGTGCCGGTGTTCCACGAGGACGTCAAGGTCTGGGAGGTTACCGACAAAGGTAGCGGAAACCATGTCGGCCTGTGGTATCTGGACCCGTACGCCCGTCCCGGAAAACGCTCCGGCGCCTGGGCCACCACCTATCGCAGCCGGGAGAACCTGGGCGAACTCAAGACGGTGCTCGGTTCCAACAACTCCAACTTCATCAAGGGCGCTCCCGGCGAGCCGGTCCTGATCTCCTGGAGTGACGCCCGGACCCTGTTCCACGAGTTCGGCCACGCGCTGCACTACCTTTCATCCAACGTGGACTACCCGACTTTGAACGGCGGCGTGCGGGACTACACCGAGTTCCAGTCCCAGCTGCTGGAACGCTGGGTGCTCACCGAACCTGTCATCGAGAACTACCTGGTGCACTACCAGACCGGCGACCCGATCCCGGCGGAGCTGGTGGCGAAAATCCGGAAGGCCTCGACGTTCAACCAGGGCTTCCAGAACGCGGAGTATATCGCCTCGGCGCTGCTGGATATGATGTACCACACCATGGATCCGACCGGCCTCGACCCGGACGCCTTCGAGAAAGAAGCGCTGGCGAAGCTGAACATGCCCCGGGAGATCGTCATGCGCCACCGCAGCCCCCATTTCGGGCATATCTTCTCCAGTGAAGGTTATGCCGCCGGGTACTACGGCTACCTGTGGGCCGACGTGCTGACTTCCGACGCCGCCGAGGCGTTCCAGGCGGCGCCTGGCGGTTACTACGACAAGGAGCTGGCGAAGAATCTGGTTGATAACCTGTTCGCGCCCCGGAACTCGGTGGATCCGGCGGAAGCGTACCGAACTTTCAGAGGGCGTGATGCGGAGATCGACGCCCTCATGCGAGACCGGGGTTTCCCCGTCCCCTTTTAAACGCCGGTTCGCTGGAATCCGGCTTGGCGTTATACTTGGCCTATAGCGAAGGGGCGATCATGACCAAGAGCCGCACACTGATTCTGGTTTCCGCGCTATCCATGCTGCTCGTTTGGGAGACTGCGGCCGGCGGGCCTCCTACAACCGTGGAAGAGCTGGCCGGCCGGCCGGAGCTGTGGCCGCAAAAAGTAACCGTGCGGAAGGATATTGAGTTTTCCGACGGCACGTCGATCAAGTACGGGCAGGTGTTCAAGGTCCAGGAGATTCGCACTGCCGACATCGTACTGAACGAGGGTTCCAACTATTTCCCGATCCTGCCGGAAGAGACCGACATCATGGAACGGCTCTCGATCCTGTTGTCCACCATGACGCCGGAGCAGATCGATCTGACTCCCCTGGCACTACGGAACCGCAGCGAGCTTTGGCCGCTGTCCGTGATGTCCAAGGTCGACATGAGCCTGGAGGATGGGGTTAACCTCCCTGCCGTCAGCGAGTTCAACTTCCGCGGGTTCAATCCGGACGGCTCTCTGGTGCTGTATGCCCGTGAGAGTGGGGCGGTGGTCGCCATGGACGTGATTCACACCGATCTGATGGCGAGGGCCAGGGAACATATTGAACATACAAGCAAGCAGGTACTTGAGTTAAACAAACATATCGACAGTGTTGTATTTGAGCGAACCAAAGCTGAACTGGCATTGCGGGTTGCACATGAAGTCCGCAATC
>CALZKF010000261.1 GCA_945787955.1 uncultured Acidobacteriota bacterium
CCCCGGCGATCCGCCGCGGCGGAACTGAGCTTCTCCGAGAGGAAGAAATCTTCCTCAACCGGTCACGTGCCAGGCCGCCAGACGGAACATCTCCCGCGGCTTCTTCGCCGACTCCATCACCACCGAGGCCTCGAAGCCGGAGTGCATGGCGCAGTTCTGGCACTTGTCGTCCTGGCGCGACTCCCAGTAGTCCCAGTCGGTGCTGTGCCAGAATTCGTCCCAGGTTTCGACATAGCCGTCGCCGATCAGATAGCACGGCCGCTTCCACCCCCGGGGGGTATAGGTGACGGTGCTCCACGGCGAGCAGCGGTAGCTCCGCTTGCCGGCGGCGAACTCGAGGAACATCGGCGTCGAGGTCAGGCGGTAGCTCTTCGAGAAGCCGAGGATCGCCTCGAACTTCTCCTCGATGTCGCGGCGGGTGAGGAAAATGTCGCGCTCCACCGATTCGTACTGGTAGCCGGGGGAGATCAGGATGCCGTCGGCGCCGAGATCCTGGACCAGGTCGCAGAGCTGGCGTACCTCCTCCACCGCGGTCTCCTTGAACACCGTGGTGTTGATCATCACGTGGTAGCCCCGCCGCTTCGACTCCCGCACGCCGTCGATCGCCTTGTCGAACACCCCGTCGCGGGCGCAGACGTAGTCGTGGGTCTGCCGCAGGCCGTCGAGGTGGATGTTGATGGTCAGCCGCTTGTGGGGCGGGATGCGGTCGAAGACCTTCTTGTCGAGCAGCAGGGCGTTGGTGCAGAGGTAGATGTGGCGCTTCCTGGCGATGATTCCGGCGACCAGCTCCGGCAGCTCCGGGTAGACCGTCGGCTCGCCGCCGCAGATCGACACCCCCGGGGCGCCGGAGTCGTCGACCGCCCGGAGACAGGCGGCGACCGGCAGCCGATCCTCGAGCTTGCCGGTGTGGCGCTCGACGGCGCAGCCGAGGCAGGCCAGGTTGCAGGTGTAGAGCGGCTCGAGCATCAGCACGTAGGGATAGCGCCGGTTGCCCCGCCAGGCCTGGCGCAGCTGGTGCTGGATCATGTCGGTGGTGACGTGGAGGGGCATCCTCATGACGGCTCCCCCGGCCCGGCGGCGCGGCGCCCGGTGCCCGCGGCGAGGTGGCCTTCGTAGAGCGCCAGGGCACGGAGCGGGAAGTAGGTGGCGTAGAGGTGATAGCGGAGGTAGAAGACCTTGGGGAAGCCGGTCCCGGTCCAGTGCTCGTCCTCCCAGGCGCCGTCCTCACGCTGCCGGCCGAGCAGGTAGTCGACCCCCTTGCGCACCGCCGCGGAGGCGACGTCGCCGGCGGCGAAGAGGCCGAGGAGCGCCCAGGCGGTCTGGGCCGCGGTGCTCGGGCCCTGACCCTTGAGGCCGGGATCGTCGTAGGACCAGGGCAGCTCGCCCCAGCCGCCGGCGGCGTTCTGGCAGCCGCGGATCCACTCCGCCGCCCGCTCCAGGCGCTCGCCGTCCGCCGCCTCGCCGGCCGCCCGCAGCCCCTGGAGGGCGAGCCAGGTGCCGTACAGGTAGTTGCACCCCCAGCGGCCGTACCAGCTGCCGTCGGCCTCCTGGCCGCGGCGCAGGAAGTCCGCCGCGCGCCGCAGCTCGGGGGTCCCGGCGTCGACGCCGGCGCCGCGGAAGGCCTCGAGCACCCGGGCGGTGATGTCGCAGGTCGAGGGATCGATCATCGCGTTGTGGTCGGCGAAGGGGACGTAGGTCAGGATCTCCTTGTTGCAGCCGCGGTCGAACGCCCCCCAGCCGCCGTCGCGGTTCTGCATCGCCCGCAGCCAGGCCATGCCCCGTGCCACGGCTCCCCGGCGCTCGAGTTCCTGCCGCGGATCGCCGAGGCGCAGCCGGCCGAGCGCTTTGATCACCTCGGCGGTGTCGTCGCTGTCGGGATAGGGCTCGTTGGCGTACTGAAAGCACCAGCCGCCGACCGGCGTCGCCGGATCGACGATCTGCCGGTCCCCGGGCCGGCGCACCTCCCGGGCGAGGAGCCAGCGCGCCGCCTGCTCGAGCGCCGGGTGGTCGGCTTCGAGGCCGGAGGCGAGGAGCGCGTCGAGCGCCAGGGCGGTGTCCCAGACCGGAGACTTGCACGGCTGGAGCCTCAGGGTGTCGCCCTCCTCGATCTCGAGCGCCTCGAGCTGGCGCATCTGCTCGCGGATCACCGGATGGTCCAGGGGGTAGCCGAGGCTCCTGAGCGCGATCAGGGTGTTGACGATCGGCGGGAAGATCGCCCCGAGACCTTCGCTGCCTTCGAGACGGGGGAGGATCCAGGCCTCGCACGCCGCCAGGGCCCGCCGCCGGAGGGGCCGCAACCGCAGCGCCTCCAGTGTCTGGTTGAGCGCATTGAGCAGCCGGAAGAAGCCGCCCCAAAGGCGCGCCTTGAGCTCCTTCGTGCCCCGCGGCGCGACCCGTGAGCGGCCGCGGAGCCGGAGCTCCGGAATGCGGGCCGCGGCCGGCATCGGGCAGGAGGGCTTCTGGGCCCAGATGATCGCCAGCGGCACGACGATCGTCCGGGTCCAGGCCGACATGGCGTAGATGTTGAAGTAGAACCAGCGCGGCAGGAAGATCATCTCCGGCGGCACCGCCGGGCACCGGGACCACTCGTAGAGGCCGAAGATCGCCAGGTAGATCTTGGTGAACGAGTTGCAGGCGTCGACCCCGCCGAGGGCGAGGATCCGGTCGCGGGCGTGGGTCATGTGGGGCGCCTCGGGTTCGTCCCCGGCCAGTTTGAGGACCACGTAGGCCTTGACCGAGGCGCTGACGTCGGCGGGCCCGCCGGGATAGTTGGCCCAGCCGCCGTGCTCGGCCTGCCGGCGGCGGAGATAGCTCGTGGCTTTCCGGATCCGTTCCTCGCCGGACCGCCCGAGAAAGTGGAGGCAGAGGACGTATTCCGACTCGAGGATAGTGTCGCCCTCGAGCTCGCCGCACCAGTGTCCGTCCTCCGCCTGCTCTGAGAGCAAAGACCGGCGCGCCCGGTCGACGGCGTCGCCCACCCGGGCGAGCCGGGCTCCTCCGTCGTCCGCGACCGAGGATGCGGGCTGCTTCCAGAGCGTCTGCTGTTGGAACATCAGGCCTTCCATGCTCGCTGTCGGCTCCTTTCGATGGTCTGTCGGGCTTTTGCGGCGACCGTCTCCCGGCCGGTTGCGGCGACCGCCTCTTCGGCCTGCCGGGTGAGGGAATCTAACAGTTTCTCGAGCCGCCGGCGCTCCCTTTCGAGCCCTTCCCACGACAGATCGCGGGGGATCGGCTGCGGAGCGCCGACCGCGATCGAGACCTTCGAGAACGGCCGCGGCACGATCAACTCGTCCCACGAGCCGAGGGTCCAGCGTCTGCCGGCGCCGGCTGTCGGGGCTCGGGCCCTGCACGCCATGGCCGCTCTCCCCGCTGCCGGCGACCAGGGTACGGGCGATCGCCGGGGAACGGATCCCCCAAAGTGGGTGAAAAAAGGGGGAGATTCGCCGGCGGACGGTGGCGGAGCCGACCAGGCCCTTCCTCCTTCCTCCTCGCGAGCCTCGCCGGGCGGCGACTTGCGCGGACGGCCTTGATTTCGAGACCCAAGAGCGGCACGAAGCCTCGAAACCCTGTGCCGACCGCAGGCCCGAAGTCCGCGGGTCGGGATCAGCGGCGGGCCAGGAGGCGGCGGTCCTCGTCTGCCTACACTACCCTAGTGCTGGTGGCCTCCGGGTCCTCCGGCCGGTTCACCGCCCCCTGGGGGTCAATTCCGGAACGCGGAGTCGCGTCCGAATACTCGGACGGATTCCTAGGGCTCGATCTCTTCGCCCAGGATTCGTTCCAGGCCCACGGCGACGACGACATAGGCGCGCAGGTTGATCTCCTCCCCATAACGCCGGTCGAGCGCCTGGCGATAGCGCCGGGCCTGTTGCCGAGCCTCGCCGAGCGCCTTCGCCACCCGGGGCAGCTCGGAAAGCGCCGCATCGTCCATGGCGGCGAGATCCAGGCCCGTTCTCCCCAGCTCCTGGCGCCGCACGAGCTTGAACTCGAAGACGAGAT
>CALZKF010000262.1 GCA_945787955.1 uncultured Acidobacteriota bacterium
GGTCGTAAGATTACAGTTGCCGTCATGGCTTCCGCGGTGGCGTGGGCCGCCGATCGCAGCCGGTGCAAGGATCAGTGTGATCGCGATTGGAATCAGCAGTCTCTTCATCGATGTCTCCTCCGATAATCAGGTCTCGACTGTGGAACAGGCTACTTGCAGTTCCTGTGCCAGCGCGGAAAGCCTTGTGATCAACAACGGTCGGCCCTCCAACCGTTTCGGATCGAACCAAACCCGACAATCGTTGCAAGGTTACTCGTCGTCGATTCGTCGAAATTGTCGAGCCGGTGTTGGCCCGTAGTGGAATTACGCTGGCACGGTGATTGCTCGATGACAGGTTGTGACGCCATCCCGGCAAGGCGACTACCGCAGCGGGCAACAGGCGGTCACGAGAAGGAGTACGACGATGAAACGCAGAGTGGCTGTATGGATCGTGATTCTGATGGTTGCGGGGGCAATGACGGCGGTTGCCGCCGACGGCGAGCCGGTTGAAGTCAAGGGCGAGGTCGTCCAGCTCCAGCAGCACCAACAGCTGCAGGCTGCAGGAGAGTTCGACCATGTGATGATCCAGACCCGCAGCGGCGAAATGATGCGTGTCCGTCTCGGTGCGGCCGGCAGCACGCAGGGCCTGGTGTCCGCAGGCGACAAGGTCCGCATGCGTCTGATGGCCGGTGGACCGGTGGACGGGGCCTACCAGGCTCGGAGCATGCAGGTCCGGAGGACCGGAGAGACCTGTGAATTCCGCAGTGCGGATGGCGAGTTGCTCCAGACCCGGACCCGCACCCGGATCCAGGACGGCACCGGCGACGGCACGGTGACCCGGACCCGTTCCCGGCAGGGCGCTGCCACACCGTCCGGAAGCCGAGCTCCCGGCGGCGGCGGTCGCCGAGGCGGCGGTCGTTGATTCGAGGCGGCGGCGATAGAATGGACAAGCCATGAGAAGGCCCGGACCACTGACCACAATGGCTGTCCTGTTCATCGCTGCCGCCGCGGTGGCAGCCTGGGCGGTAGCGGAAGGGCGCCGGCAGCGTGACCGAACCGCCGGCGTTCTTGCCGCCCAGGCCGCCGTTCTGGCCCGCTCCCTCGGGCCCGGCCTCGAGGCCGCTTCCGCCGCCGCCAGAGAGATAGAAGAGGACGCCTGGGTCAGGATCCTGGACAACGCCCGGCTGCTGGCGGCATTTCAGGCGTCGGGCGGGATGACCCCGGATCTGGCGGCCGGCCTTGCCGAGCAGAACGATATCGCCTCCATCTACCGCCTCGGACATGCAACCCGGCCACGCAATCTGGCAGGGGAAACGATTCCTGCGGCGGTCCTGCAACAGGCGCAGGCAGTGCTCACCGGAGAAGCCGACGAGTTGCTCCTCGGTATCGACCGGGAGGAGGACACGGAACATATCTCCGCCGCGGTTCGCTCCACCGGGGACAGCGCCGTTCTCGTCCGCGCTCACGTCGCCTCGGCTCGAGCCTTCGCCGCCGGAATCGGCGTGGAAAGCCTGCTCCGGACACTGGCCGGTTCGGACGGTGTGCTGTACCTCGGGTACACGGAGAGTCCGGGAGGCCGTTTGCAGTGGGCGAGTTGGGATGGGGAAGCGCTGCCGCCGGAGGCGGCCACCGGCGTGTTGCGGACGGTGCGATCAAGGGTTGTGTACGAGGCCGTGGTGCCGGTATCCGCCCCGGCCGGGTTCGATGCGGTACTCCGTGTCGGTCTGGACGGAGAGCCGCTGAAGCTGGCGTCGGCATCGGCGGCGCGCAGGACCACCCTGGTCGGGATCGTTCTGTTGTTCTTCAGCCTCGCCCTGGCCGGTCTCGCGGTAATGGATAGAAATCGGTCCCTGGAGCGGGAGGCGGCGACCCGCAAAATGAACGAAATGGAAACCGACCGTCGCAGAAGCGAGCGTCTGGCAGCCGCCGGAGCGCTCACGGCCGGACTGGCCCACGAAGTCCGTTCGCCGTTGAACGCGATCTCCCTGGCAGCCCAGCGCATCCAGAGAAAACATGGAGGCGAAGATGAATGTGGCCGTTTCGCCGCCAAGATCCGGGATGAGATCAGCCGCCTTGATTCGACCCTGGGAGATTTTCTTGCATTGGCGAGCCCGGTGGGACGGGAGCGATCCGAAACCGATCTGTTTCGGTTGACGGAAGGGGTCCTGGACCTGCTCGGCGCGGAAGCGGATGCGGCTGGTGTGGACATGGTCCTTGCCGGCGAGAACTGCGTGGTGCAGGCGGACCCGGGCTCGGTCCGGAGGGCGGTGATCAACCTGGTCCGCAATGCGATCCAGGCCAGCCCGCCGGGCGGGACGGTCCAGGTCGGAATCGAGACTGCCGATGGGGACGGGCTGATCCGTGTGCAGGATGAAGGAGCCGGAGTGAACGATGCCCTGGGCGAGCGCGTGTTCGATCCGTTCGTGACCACTCATGCCCTGGGGACCGGTCTGGGTCTGGCGCTGGTCCGCCGGGTGGCGGAAGAGCATCACGGAACCGTTTCACTCGGGAACCGCGATGGGGGCGGGGCCGTGGCGGTGTTGCGTCTCGAAGCGGCCCGGACCGGGGACGGTCCGTCATGAGCATCGTGGCCCGCATTATGGTGGTTGAGGACGACCGTTCCCAGCGGGAGGAGCTGGCCGGGTTTCTCCGTGACCTGGGAGCGGATGTACGAGAGGCGGAAGACGGTAAGGCGGCGCTGGAAATGGTTGCCGCATATTCTCCGGATCTCTGCATCACGGACTTCCGCATGCCCCACATGGACGGCGGGGAACTGCTGCTGGAAATCCACAGAATCAATCCCGAGATCCCGGTAATCCTGGTAACCGCCTTCGGCACCGTGCAGGGTGCTGTCGCCGCGTTGAAGGAGGGCGCCACCGACTATCTGTTGAAACCGCTGGATCTTGGCGAACTGGAGCATCTGGTCCGCAGAGCCCTGGATGAGAGGCACCTGCGCCGGGAGAACCGGGAGTTGAAGGCCCGCCTCGCGAAAATCGAATCGGTGCCCGGGATCATCACTTCCGGCGGGCCGATGACCGAAGTGCTGTCCCTGGTTTCGAGGGTAGCCGGCTCGTCGATTTCGGTGGTGGTCCAGGGCGAGAGCGGAACCGGGAAGGAACTGGTGGCCCGGGCGATCCACGCCGCCGGCCCCCGGGCCGAAGGGCCGGTCGTTACGGTAAACGCCAGCGCGCTGTCCAGTCACATGCTGGAAAGCGAACTGATCGGCCACGAGAAGGGATCGATAACCGGGGCGGAGAGTGCCAGAATCGGTCGATTCGAGGCGGCGGCCGGGGGAACGATCTTCCTGGATGAGATCGGCGACCTGTCTCCGGAGGTACAGGTCAAGCTCCTCCGTGTGCTGCAGGAGCGGCTGGTGGAACGGGTCGGGTCCAACAAGCCGATCCCGGTGGATGTCCGGGTCGTTGCGGCGACCCACCGGGATCTCCCGGCGGCGATCGCAAACGGCTCTTTCAGGGAGGACCTGTTTTACCGGCTGGCGGTGGTCTGTATCGAGCTGCCGCCGCTCCGAAACCGCAAGTCCGACATCCCGCTCCTCGTGGACCACTTTCTCGGCAAGCACGGCAGCGAGCTGACCGACGCCCCCTCCGCCGTCTCCCGGGAAGCGATGGACCTCCTGATGGCCTACGATTTTCCCGGGAATGTGCGGGAGCTGGAAAACGTCATCCAGGGAGGGATGGTCATGGCGAGGACCGATCAAATCCTCGTGGACGATCTGCCTGCGTCGATCCTCGGCTCCCGCCCGGAATCGCCCGGGAACGGCAGACCGGGGCCGGAGACGCTCCCGGGCAGGCTGGAACGGATCGAAAAGGAAGCTATTCAAGAAGCGATGGCGATGGAGCGCGGTGTGCAGTCCCGGGCTGCCAGGCGGCTCGGGATTTCGGAACGGGCTCTGCGTTACAAAGTCATCAAGTACCGGCTTAAGCCGTGACCAGGGCACGAGGAAAACAACCGATGTGCAGGCTGACGATAAAAATCAT
>CALZKF010000263.1 GCA_945787955.1 uncultured Acidobacteriota bacterium
GGTCGCCAGGCCGGCGATCCCGGCATCGGGAAGATCCAGCGCCGAGCGTTGCGCACGCTGCATGATCCGATCCTGCAGCTCTTGGAGTTCAGGTAACACGGTCGGTATTTTTACCTGTAACTTATTGATTCGCAAGGCTCTGGATAGATTCCGTGCATTTTCTTCCTGTTCGGTCCATCAGATAGGTGTATAGTGTATTACGTCGCTAATGCACTACCGCTATTGGAGTGAACGATGTTGATCGTGGTTGATCCAGGCACAGGCGTTCCGGTTTACCGGCAGGTGATGGACCAGGTCAAGCTCCAGGTCGCCAGCGGCAGGCTGGCACCCGGTGACGAACTGCCGTCGACACGGTTGCTGTCCACCGAGCTGGGTGTGAACCCGATGACCATCAGCAAAGCTTACAGCTTCCTGGAAAAGGAAGGGATCGTGGAGCGGCGGCCGGGGCGACCGGTGGCGGTGAAAGGGAACGGCGGAAAAGGCGCCGGCAGGGAACTGCTGCGCAATGAACTGGCAGGCACCGTCACCATCGTCCGGCAGTTGGGGATCGAGCCGGACGAAGCGCTGGAACTGTTCCGCTCCATGCTTTCGAAAATCGGCAAGGAGGAAACGCCATGAGCGTCCTTTCGTTTGAACGGATCGTCCGCTACTTCCGGCACGGCCACAACGTTCTGGATGGAGTCGACTTCGAAGTGGACGCCGGGGAAGTGATCGGACTCCTGGGCAGGAATGGAGCCGGGAAGACCACCCTGATCCAGATCGCACTCGGTGTTCTCCATCCCCAGGGTGGCGCCGCGTCGGTATTCGGCATCAATCCGGCAACCGATCCGATGGCGGTGAAGCTGCAGGTCGGTTACGTCTCCGAGGACCAGATACTGCCGGAGTTCCTGGAAGTGAACGAGGTCCTCGCACTCCATCGCGGACTGTTCCCCGACTGGGACGTGGAGTTGGAAAAGGATCTGCTCTCCCGCTTCAACATCCGCGCCGGCGCGAAGATCAAGGAACTGAGCAAGGGGGAGGCGCGGCAGGTCGCCCTGCTGTGCGCCGTGGCCCACCGGCCGAAGCTCCTGCTCCTGGATGAACCGGCCGGCGGTCTGGACCCGGCGGTGCGCCGGGAGTTTCTGGAAACATCGATCCAGCTCCTCAACGATGCCGGCACCACCATCCTGTTCTCGTCCCATCACATGACCGATGTGGAACGGATGGCGGGACGGATCGTCATGCTGCACTCCGGCAAGGTCCTGGTGGACGACGCCCTGGACAACCTCCAGGAACGGTTCTCCATGGTCCTGCTCCCTCTGGATGGTGGGATGACGGAAGAGCGCGCCCGGTCCCTGCCCGGTTGTATCGCGGTGCGTCGGCGGAACGGTTCGATCCACGCCATCCTGCGGATGAGCAGGGAGGAAGGGCTGCAAGCGGCGAGGAAGGCGATCGGCGTGGAAAACATCCGCTGCGAGACCATCCCGCTGGAGGAGATGTTCATCGAACTGTTGGGAGGTCAGCCGTGAGCAGAACGGGCCTGTTCCTGCTGCGTAAGGACCCGGCCCTGAAAGGGATGCTCGCTTCGGTGCCGATCATGACCCTCATCGGCCTGGCCATACGGTTTTCCGGCGGGGAGAGGCTCCTGGAACTGTCGGACCCCGGCCGGTCCGGCTTCGCCGTTTTCCTGTTCGTCGTGGTCTGGTGCGTGATGCTGTTCCACACCGTCGGAACCGGGTTCTGGTCCCGCTGCAGCCGGATCGCCATGGTGCTGCCGATCCCGGCCCGGGAGTTGTGGGCATGGCGCCTGGTAGCGGTGACAGCCGCCGTAGTGCTTCCGGTTACCGGGATGACCCTGGCCCTGGGAGCCGGGATCGATCCATCGATATTCATGCTTGGCGGCAAGGTCCTGGCGGTGCTGCTGCTGCTCCTGGCCATCGGCCAGAACCCGTTTCCAAAACTGTTCCGGATACAGGTCAGCGCCGTCTACGTGGTGTTCCTGGTGTTCGCCTCGTTCCTCGCTTTGATCTACCTGCTGCTTACCCCTGCAACGGTGGTTACTATCCTGATCCCGGCGGCGCTGGCGCTGCTGATCTCAATCCAGACCTTCCTGGCCGTCCCCCGGGGGTTCCTCCTGGTGCCGGACCGGCCCGGATATCCTGACGGCTCGCCCTGGTGGAAATGGCTGGACCCTCCGGACCTGGCGGAAGACGCCGGACCGGTTGAGCCGGAGGCGGCTCCCGAGACGGCGCCCCAACTGACCTTCCGGCAGGTGCTGCACTGGACCCTGTTCCGAACCCTGGTGAACCGGCTGAACATCTGGCTCATCGGTCTGGTCATGATTTTCATCAGCTGGGCGATCTTGTACGAGTTCCTCGGAGGGCAGGGCGCCTGGATGCCGCTGTGCTACACGCCGCTCTGGCTGATGGCCCACTTCCAGCAGTCACCCCAGTGGATCGGATCCCTGGCCCATCTTCCGATCCGTCGCCGACTGATCTTCCGGTACGTCGCAGGCTCCATGTTGCTCCCGATGCTGGTAGGCGTCCTGTTGAGTTTCCTGGTCGCCGTCGGGGAAAAACCGGTGCTGGTCAACCTGGATCGCAAGGACGGGATCGACCTGGAGGTGCCGTTCGAATTCTGGGAGATCGGCGAAGCGGGTAACATCTACGAAGCGGTTGCGCCCTGGGGTGAACGACTGCAACTGCCGGCCTACACCATCATCGGGGGATACCGGCAGGTCGTGGTCAACCCGTTCGGGGTAGGAGAGGACAGCTCGGAGCGGTTCATCGCCTGGCAGCAGGCCCGGGCGATCCAGGCGGTGTACGGCCTTTCCCAAACCCCGGACCTGGACAATCCCCAGGTTCCGCCAGGGGCCCGCTCCCGTACCCACCACAGAACATGGGGCCTCATCCTTTTCCTGTTGAGCATCGGTCTGGTAGCCGGCCTGCGGTTCAGCCTGCTGCAGTTTCGGAGAACGTGGGCACGGTTCCTGGTGAAAGGGATGATCCCGATCCTGGCGATACCGATCGTGCTGATAATCCTGGCGATACTGATCGGGCCGGCGACTGGTTTGACCTCACGGGAAGGGATCGATGTGGTCCCGGTGCTGTTCCTGAGCCGGCTGGCCGGATCACTTGAGATTTCCGGAGGCGTGTACCTGCTGGCCTCGTTGCTGGTTCTCATCGCCGGTTACTTCCTGGTGGGCAGGACGTTCGGCAAGGTGGAACCGGATCCGACGCCGATCAAATCGATCGCCCACGATTACCGCTTCTGAGTCGACTTCTCCAGCCAGACGGTGAGGATCGCCAAGGCTGCCGGGGTCATGCCGTCTACACGTGAGGCCTGGCCCAGGGTGCCGGGCAATGCCCTCCCCAGCTTCTCCACCAGCTCGTTGGACAGGCCGGGGACCTGGCGGTACTCGAACCCGGCCGGGATTTTCCTGGCCCCGGCTCGCGCCACACGTTCGGCCTCCCGATTCTGCCGGTCCACGTACCCGGAATACTTGATCGTCTCCGCGGCGATGCGGCGGTCGTCCCGGTTCAGGCGCTGCAGTATCGGACTCAACGGCGCCACCTGTTCGGCATCCACCTCCGGTCGCTTCAACAGGTCGGCGGTGACGTCGCCGTCGTTCCGTTCACGAGCCAGGCCGGCCACCGCCTGATCGATGGCCCGCCATCGCTCTGCCGCCGATGCTGCCCGGTCCTTGTCCAGAAGCCCGATTCTCTCTCCGTGTGGCGAGAGGCGTCGTGTTGCGGTGTCCACCCCCAGGAGAAGGCGGTACTCCGCCCTTGATGTGAACACGCGGTACGGCTCGGTAGTGCCCCGGGTGACCAGGTCGTCCAGCAACACGCCGATGTACGCTTCGTGTCTCGCCGGCACGAACACCGGCTTGCCCTGGACTGCGCAGGCGGCGTTGACGCCGGCCACCAGCCCCAGGGCGGCCGCCTCTTCATATCCGGTAGTGCCGTTGATCTGTCCGGCCAGG
>CALZKF010000264.1 GCA_945787955.1 uncultured Acidobacteriota bacterium
GTAGACAGCGGTGAATGAGACGTTGTCACGATAAAAGCAGGGCATGAGAAACTTGCGCCCCTCGCGCTCGTACTCCCATTGCTTGATACCGGCAAAAATCTCGCCAGCCATGATGATCTCCCGTTCGAATTGCGGAGAGTCTAGTACGGCTGTGCGGGCCACCGCTGTCACGCAAGAGACACGCGGCCTTGAACGAAACTTTACTCTTGTTCAGCAGTACAACGCGGATCAGCCTGCTGTATCGCGAGGATCTGCTCGGCCGTCACAGGAATCGGGTCACAGCCGTGGTCCTTCTCACAGATCAGGTCCCACTCTGGTTTCGCCTTGACGTGGCAACCGAAGCAGTTGCCGCCGGCGCCTACCGCGGTTTTGCCGGTGAACGGCCTGATGCTGACGTCCCGTGGAGCGGCCCCTATCGTGGAATTCGCCTGGGAGTCCCACGACGTCGATTCATGCCGGTTCATGCTGGCCCGGGACGCGGAGTTCCAGGATGTCGTGCACGAGGTCGTGACAGCGGAGCCGCGGTTCCGTCACGGCAACCTGAGACCGGGCACCTATTTCTGGCGGGTCAGCGGGCTGGCCGGTTCGGCCGAAAGTCCGGTGAGCCCGGTGCGACAATTTGAAATCCGGTTGGACCAGGTAGCACCGGCACTCGAGGTGTCTTTCCCCGGCGATCCGATCGAAACCGCCGTGTTGAACCTTGTCGGCGAAACGGAGCCGGGAGTCCAGGTATTCGTGGGCGATTCGCGGGTCGTACCTGCCGAGGATGGTTCCTTTACCCATGAAATACGCCTTCAGCCCGGTTTGAACGTAGTTGTTGTCGAAGCGGTCGATCCGGCCGGCAACACGAGTTACGCATCGGGCACGGTTCAGGCCAGGTATAGAGCCCCGGAGAGCAAGTCATGAGTAGAGTTTGGCGAGTTCCGATCCGCTGGAAGATTCTTGTCACGGTCCTGCTGATCGTGACCGGGGTCGTCAGTGTGATCACGTTCACCATGGCGAGCCTGTTTCATCAGGATAAACGGGCCTATATCAACGATCTCGTTTCGGTCGTGGCTCTGAATACCGCGGAGGAATGCCGTGCGCTGCTGGTGGGGTACACCGAGCGCCTGAGGGTCTACGGGCGCATCATGAGTGACGATGAGTTGTCGAGTCAGGGGAAGAAATCGCTTATGGAAGGCCTTTTCGGGGAGTTCCCCGAACTGGTAGCGATCGGTGTCAACGATGCCGAAGGTGAGATCGTCACGGCGTACAATACCGCGGCTTTGAGCGCGGCCGGCCTGTCCAGGGAAAATCTCGAAGCGGCCGGTAAAGCGATCATCCCGCCGTTCGGTGAGATCGACGAGAGCAAGGTCTTCGTTCGCAATACCACACTCAGCGACAAACTACCGGCGATGACAGTGGTGACCCTCACCGGGGATCATGGCGGCGGCAATCCGCTCCTGGTCCATGCAACGGTCCGTCTCGACGCCCTCATGGATGTGGCGGAACGGGCGGAAGCGTTTGAACTCTCCGTCGCCGACGCTCAGGGTATTCTGCTGGCATCTTCGGACCCGTCGAAGGTGGCAGGCCGCGAGGCGGCCGTTTTCCAGCCGGAAACCACGAACCTTGCCGACTCACACGGCGCGGTCATGACCTTGGAACTTGAACGGGACGGTGTGCGGATCATAGGCGCCTACGCACGAACGGATATCGGCGGAGTGGTTGTGGCAGCCGAGATTCCAAGTGCGGCCGCCTTCCTCGCTTCCCGCGCACTTTTGAAACGGTTGCTTGTGGTGGCCCTGGTCTTGCTGCTGCTGGCCGCCGTGGTCGGCCTGGTGTGGGCCTACAGCATCACCCGGCCGATAGCCCGGTTGTCGAGGGCGACCCAGGAGGTGGCCAAGGGGCACTTCGACATCAAGGTGGATGTCACCGGCAGGGATGAGATGGGTACGCTGGCGTCCTCGTTCAACCAGATGGCGTTCGAGCTTGACAGCCGGGAGACCGAACTCAATCAGACCCACGAGCAGCTGATCCAGTCCGAGAAACTGGCCGCTTTCGGTCAGCTTGGCGCAGGCATCGCCCACGAAGTCAAGAATCCGTTGGCAGGCATTCTGGGCTGTGCCCAACTCGCCTTGCGCAAGGCGGAGCCGGAGAGTTCGATCCATCAGAACCTGGTCCTGATCGAGAAGGAGACGAAACGCTGCAAGACGATTATCGAAAACCTGCTCAAGTTTGCAAGGCAGGAACGGGCGGCGATGAAGGCAACCGGAATGAACCAGGTTGTGGAAGACGCCATGGCGATCGTGAGCCACCAGCTCGGGCTGCAACATGTGAAACTTCAAAAAGAACTCTCGGAATCCCTGCCTCCGATTCACGGCAACGCCAATCAGTTGCAGCAGGTCTTCATGAACCTGATGATCAACGCCCAGCAGGCGATGGAGGGCAGCCCGGGAACGGTCAAGGTGATCACCAGGAGATCCGATAGCGGCAATGTTCAGGTCGTCATCAGCGACGACGGTCCCGGAATGACCGACGAGGTCAGGCAGAAACTGTTCGAGCCGTTCTTCACGACGAAACCGGGCGGCAAGGGTACGGGGCTTGGATTGTCGGTCAGTTTCGGAATCATCAAGGACCATGCCGGTGAAATCATGGTCGAGAGCGAGCCGGGAAACGGATCGACCTTCACCATCAACATCCCGGCGATGGAGGAACAACAGCCCGCGACGTCGCCCGCCCTTACGGCGTCCGGCGATCCTGCCGTGTAATCCCCAGCGCTTCCAGCCGGGCCACCAGGTCCTTACCGGCGGTTTTCGGGCTGACCTCGGTATCGATGAACAGGATCTTGCCGTCGGAGCCGATGTAGATCGTGTTCCGGGCGGCATAAAGTCCCATAGCCTTCAGCACGCCGAACGCCTTGGCGGTGGACTTGTCCGGATCGCTGAGGATCGGGTAATCCAGTTCCAGTGATTTTGCGAACTCGGTGTTCTTCTTCACCGGATCGATGCTGGCTGCGAAGTAGGCTACGTCGAACTTCCGGATTTCATCGCCACTCTCACGGAGCGACTTGCACTCGGCGGTTCAGCCGCCTGTGAAAGCTTTGGGGAACCAGGCGATGATCACCGGCCGTTTCCCCAGATGATCGGCCAGACGATGGGTTTTACCGTCGGACCCGGTCAGCTCAAAGGCCGGGGCGGCATCGCCGACCTGCAGTTTTCCGGTCTCTTTCATCGTTTCTTCCCCGGCCACCGCGGCGGCGGCAATCAAGAGGATGGAGAACAGGGCAAGCGCTTTCATCATGTACCTCAACTCTGCTTCAGAAGTTTTTTCTTCATGGCCGGCGATACCGGATCGTCTCCCAGCCAGATCGCAAGGTAGGTGCTGGCGAATCGGGCACCGGGAACCGAACCGAGGATCTCGCCGTTCAGTTCCAAAGTCAAGCCCAGCTCCGGGTGGTAGGTCATGGCGTAGCGGTCGGAACGGCCCACATCGCGGTACAGTTTGTGAAACTCCCGGATGCGATCCTGGAAGGGCAGGAGCTGGTCGTCGGTGAACTGGGTTTCCAGGCTGTCCACGGCCATCTGCACCAGCCGGTCTTTGCCGACCGGGACGAAATACTCGATCTCGAGACGCTTCGGAACGTCATACAGGTGGAGCTGGTCTCCGGCTGCGCCGGCCGGGCCGTACAGCGCTGCCCGGCAGATTTTAAGGATGCCTGCCAGGCGATGGGTTGCCGTACCTTTCAGCGCCAAAGGTTCACCCTCGATGATATGCCGGGGCGAGAAGCCTAAATCATTCGCCGCCGCCGACGGGGTGAACAGCAGGGCTGCGACTCCCAATACCATCATTATTTTCCGCATCAGGCACCTCGGATGTATGTTTAATAAATGTCTAAGACAAATAATATACAAACAAAATCCTGGGCACGAAATATTGGATATGTGTTTCAGGATCACCGTTTGTTTCCACATATGACAGTC
>CALZKF010000265.1 GCA_945787955.1 uncultured Acidobacteriota bacterium
TAGTGGTCAACCTTGAGGTTCCCTGGAACCCGGCGATCCTGGAACAGCGTATCGCCAGGGTGCACCGTATGGGGCAGCGCAGGAGCGTTCATGTTCTGAATTTCGTCACCCGGGGCGCCCTGGAGGAAAGGGTCCGGAGGGTCGTGGACAGCAAGCGAGCCCTGTTCGACGGCCTGCTGGTGGAAGGGGCGGACCAGGTTCGGTTCGACAGCCGGGGCAAAGCCTCGTTCGTGGAACAGGTCCGGGATCTGATCGCAATGGACTGAGGTCAGTCGACGCCCCAGTACTCGAACTCCCGCACCAGGGTGATTCCAAACCGCTCCAGAACCTGCCGTTCCACATCGGCTGCCAGAGTCAGGACGTCCCTCGCCGTACCCTTGCCCAGGTTTACGAAAAAATTGGCATGTATCGGCGAGACCTGGATATCACCCACCCGGTGCCCCTTGAGGCCGCATGCATCGATGAGACGTCCGGCGAAATCTCCGGGAGGCTTCAGGAATACCGAGCCGCAGGAAGGCAGATGGGTCGGTTGGCTGGCTTTGCGGGACTCTGCGAAGCGGTCCGTAAGGGCGCCGATATGCTCTGCTTCGCCCTCCTCCAACTCAAGGGTAGTCTGCAGCACCACGCCGTGGAAACCACGGAACCGGCTGGTGCGGTATCCGAACAGGCATTGGTCCCGGGTTGATGTCTGAACCGCCCCGTCTTTTTCCAGGGAGCGGACCGCGCTCACCAGGTTGCCCAATTCATACTCGTGCCATCCGGCGTTCATGATCACCGCGCCGCCGACCGTGCCCGGGATCCCCCCGGCAAACTCCAGGCCGGCGAGGCCTCGTGCGGCGCAGGCGTTGGCAAGAGCCGGGAAGGAACCCCCGGCGCCTGCTTTTACGGTAGTTCCGTCGAACTCCAGACTGTCCAAAACCTTGCGAACCCGCAGCACCAGGCCCCGGACCCCCTGGTCCGGGACCAACAGGTTGGAACCGTTGCCCAGAACGCGCCATGGGATGTCCCGCTCATTGGCCCAGGCCATGGCGATTGCAATGTCTTCTTCATCGGCAGGAGAGGCCAGCAGTTCCGCAGGCCCGCCGATCCTCCAGGTGGTCAGGGCAGCCAGGGTCGCCTCGGTCTGGATGTCACCCGAGAAGCCGGACTGGCGAAGCGAATGGAGCATTTCGTTCCATGCCTCCAAGTGGACCGTCATTGTAGCCGTTTTATTACCCATCTTCCCTAGCAATGCAGTCGGGTAACGCTATTATGGGTCTTAGGAATCTGGAGGTTTCTATGTCGCGGCTTATGTGGTCTCTGACCAGGCATCCGGTAGGACTGGCAGGCTCGGCGCTGGCAATCGTGGCCGGTATCCTGCTTATTTTCTTCCTGGGACTGGAACTGACCGGTTACGAGGGTGGTCCCTACCTGGGCATCCTGACGTTCATGGTCATTCCGATGGTGTTCGTCCTCGGTCTCGTGCTGATGCCGCTGGGGCTGTTCCTGCAACGGCGGAAGGCGAAGAAGGAAGGCCGGGAGCCTGGAAGCGGTCGGATGCCGGTGCTGGATCTGAACCTGGATCATCATCGCCGCAGGCTCCTGATCATCATCGGGATATCGGTTGTGAACATCACCCTTCTGGCGGTGGTGACGTACAAGGGTGTGCACTACATGGAAACGTCGGAATTTTGCGGCACGACCTGCCACACGGTCATGTCTCCGGAGTACAGCACCTACCGGCAATCTCCCCACGCCCAGGTCGGGTGTGTCGATTGTCACATCGGTTCCGGCGCCGGCTGGTTCGTGAAGTCGAAACTTTCCGGGTCATGGCAGGTGGTTTCCGTTGCCCTCGACCTGTTCCCCCGCCCGATTCCGACACCGGTCCACAACCTGCGTCCGGCCCGGGACACCTGCGAGGAATGCCACTGGCCGACCAAGTTCCTCGGAGAGCGGCTCAAGGTCATTCCCCATTTCGCATCCGACGAGGCCAACACCGAATCGTCCACCGTGCTACTGCTGAAGGTGGGCGGCTCCGAGGGGCACCGGGCCCAGGGCATCCACTGGCATGTCGATCCGGGGAACCGCATCCGCTACCGGGCCGACGAGGGGCGCCACGAGATCTACGACGTGGAACTGACCCTGCCTGACGGCGAGAAACGGCTGTATATGCCGGCAGGCGGCGTACCCGAGGATGCCGGGGAGTGGCGTGAGTTCGATTGCCTGGACTGCCACAACCGGCCCAGCCACATCTACCGTTTCCCGGCAAGTGAACTGGACAACGCCCTGGCCGAAGGGGTCATCGATCCGGGACTACCGTTCATCAGGCGGGAGGGGCTGAAGGTGCTGGAACAGGACTACGCCTCTCACGAGGAGGCGCAGCTGGAGATCGACTCCCGGCTTCGGGCGTTTTATGTGGAAAATCACCCCGATGTCCTGGCCGCACGGGAACAGGATATCGAACGGGCGATCAGGCGCTTGACCAGCATCTACACCACCAATGTCCATCCGGTCATGAATATCACCTGGGGAACCTACCTCAACCACCTGGGTCACGAGGACTCACCGGGTTGTTTCAGGTGTCACAATGACGAGCACGAGACGGAAGACGGCCTTGTGATCTCCCAGGATTGCGAAACCTGCCACACGCTTCTGGCCATGGAGGAAGAGAATCCGGAAATCCTCCAGATGCTTCGGCCATGAAACGGATCGGGACAGGGATGGCGGCGATCCTGTTGATCGGACTTGCGTCCGGTTGCGGCGGCGGCTCTCCCGCCGACGTCGGTGCCGGGGATCCCGACCGCCCGCTGTTTGAGGCCAGGTGCGCCGTTTGCCACGGCCTGGACGGTGCCCCCCGGGGGCCGGCCGCAGCGGCGGGAGATCTGGGGGACCCGGACTGGCAGGCCAGGAACGGGTCGGCCGCCATCCGGGAGGTTATCGTGGAGGGCCGCGGCAAAATGCCGTCGTTTAGTGGAAAGCTCTCGGATGACGAACTGCAGCGGATTGTTGCCTATGTTCAGCGTCTTCCAGAGCTGAAATCGAATAAATAGACGTTCTCCATCGATTATGGCGGTAAGTTATCCGGGCGGCCGTTCTCGGCCGCCGGTAATGTATTGGGTGGATTTCGACGGTTTGGCCGAAACGGCCGATACGGGAAAGGTGCAACCCGACTATGGAACAGGATATCAGGAAGAATCCGGCCCTTTTGAAACTGGATCTGTACTGCAAGGGAATCCGGCTGGACGAAGAGTTCACCTCCGAGGATGAGGGCGGCCGGAAGATCCTGCGGACCCGGGCCGGCCTGGGCTCCGGTCTGGAGGCGGTCCTGCCCGGCGGTCTCTGGACCAACATACCGGTGGTGGAGTCTTTTGCCGCCTCATCGCCGTACCACGTCGGCGTAAAGGACGGCACGGTCTGGATCCACCATGATGATCTCGGCCCGGTGACGCCGATCCGATTGGCGCCTAAGCCGCCGTGGTATGACCGCAAGACGACCACGGGCAAACCGATGACGCGGATCGGTTCCCTGCAGGGCACCTATCTCGGGGTGTACCCGTCCAAAGTATGCGAATACTGGCTTGAAGATCCCAAGGAGCAGTGCCGCTACTGCAGCGTAGGGCTTAACCTGGGCGCCGATGACGCCGACGAAAAATCGGTAGCCGAAGTGGCCGAGGTGGTCCGGACCGCCCGGGAAGAGTCGGGGATCACCTATGTGGACTTCAACACGGGACATTACGAAGGGGAAACCTTCCTGGATATCCTGGAGCCGTACATCCGCCGGGTAAAGGAAGAAACCGGCGTGCTGATAGGGGTTCAGACGCCGCCCCACAGCGATTTGAAGCGATACCACGAGCTGCGCAAGATGGGGGTCAACCGGGTCTCCTTCTGTTTCGAGTTGTACAACCGGGAGCGGTTCGAGACCGTCTGTCCCGGGAAGCACCGGGAATACGGACTGGATCGATATC
>CALZKF010000266.1 GCA_945787955.1 uncultured Acidobacteriota bacterium
TGCAGGCCGTGTTCAAGTCTATCTTCCCGATCCAGGACTTCCGCGAAACCTGCTCTCTCGAGTTCGTCGATTACACCATCGGCAACTGGGAGTGCAAATGTGGCGAAATGCACGGGATCGAGCATTTACGCAGCGAATGCCGGTTCTGCAGCACCCGCTTGATCGCACCGGACGCCCGGGGCGGCGAAGTGATCTGCCACGCCTGCGGCAACGCCACCCCGGTTTCCATTGAGGAGTGCGGTGATTGCGGCGAACCGGTGGCGCTGAAGTTCAAGTATTCCGTGGACGAATGCCAGGAACGGGGCCAGACTTTCACCGTGCCGCTCAAGGTCACCATCCAGCTGGTGGTGTACGAAAAAGACCCTGACACCGGGGCGAGAAGCATTCGCGACATCAAGGAGCAGGAGGTCTACTTCGGCGAGATCCCCATGCTGACCGACAACGGCACTTTCATCGTGAACGGTACCGAGCGGGTCATCGTCAGCCAGTTGCACCGCAGCCCCGGGGTGTTTTTCCAGGCCGACGAGGTCAAGTCGACTTACATGGCCAAGATGATCCCGTACCGTGGATCCTGGGTCGAGTTCGAGTACGACCACAAGGACATCCTGTACATCCGGATCGATCGCAAGCGCAAGTTCCCGGCCACGGTCTTCATGCGGGCTCTGGGCCTCGAAGACGATATGACCATGATCCGAACCTTCTACAACACGTTGAAGGTCACTTTGAAAGGCAAGGAATGCCGTGCTGAACCGGGCAAGGGCCTGATCGGGCTGCGTGCCATGGAAGACGTCATGGCTCCGCGCAAGCGCAAGGGTGACCCGATCATCAAGCGCCGCCGACGCTTCGACGAGACCAAGGTCGAGGAACTGATCAAAAAAGGGGTCGCGTCGGTCCGGATCGATCCGGCGGAGCTCACCGATGCCCTGATCGTCAGCGATGTCGTGGACGAGGAGACCGGCGAAGCGATCGTCGAGTCCGGACAGGCACTCAGCGTTGATATGCAGGAGACTCTGGGTGGACTGGACGGGGTCACTCTGGACCTGGTCTTCCCCGAGAAGGAGGCGGTGGGCGCCACCCTGATCAACACCCTGGCCAAGGACCCGATCAAGAACAAGAATGACGCGCTTCTCGAGATCTACCGCCGTCTCCGCCCGGGAGACCCGCCGACGCTCGATTCCTCCAAAAACCTGTTCCATGGCATGTTCTTCGATCCGAGCCGTTACGACTTTTCACAGGTAGGACGGCTGAAGTTCAACACAAAACTATACGGCTACTCCGTTGAAGACTGGCCGAAAGCGATCCGGGAAGGCTGGGAATCCGGCGAGGACCGCACCCCCGGCACCGACGATTTCATCGCCGTGCTGCAGTACATGCTCAAATTGCAGAAGGGTGGCGCCGAACTTCTGGACGATATCGACCATCTCGGCAATCGCAGGGTGCGCAGCGTGGGAGAGCTTCTCGAGAACCAGTTCCGGATCGGCCTGGTCCGCATGGAACGGGCGATCAAGGAAAAGATGTCCGTGTACCAGGAGATGACAACAGCCATGCCCCACGACCTGATCAACGCCAAACCGGTCATGGCGGCGATTCAGGAGTTCTTCGGCAGCAGCCAGCTGTCCCAGTTCATGGACCAGACCAACCCGCTGTCCGAGGTCACTCACAAACGGCGCCTTTCGGCGTTGGGACCAGGCGGTCTTTCCAGGGAGCGGGCCGGGTTCGAGGTTCGGGACGTACATCCGACACACTACGGCCGGATCTGCCCAATCGAAACGCCGGAGGGCCCGAACATCGGTTTGATTTCGTCCCTGTCGTGCTACGCCCGGATCAACGAATACGGGTTCATCGAGTCGCCCTACCGCAAGGTTGAGAACGGCAAGGTCCTCGAGAACGTCCGGGTGGTCTCCACCGGTGAAAGCGACCTCAAGCTGCACCAGGTCATGACCGACGCCGAGTTCAAGGCGGCATGCGTCAAGCTGGAGAAAAAAGGCAAAATCCTGCCGACTCATTCGCCTCATTCGTTCTACCTCACCGCCTGGGAGGAAGACCGGGTGGTCATCGCCCAGGCCAATGCCACTCTCAGCACCGAGGGTGAATTCGTCAACGAGCGGGTCAATGCCCGGAAGGCGCAGGAGTTCAAGCTGCTGCCCCGGGAGGACGTTGCCTACATCGACGTCTCCCCGAAACAACTGGTTTCGGTGGCCGCATCCCTGATTCCGTTCCTGGAAAACGATGACGCCAACCGTGCCCTCATGGGTTCGAACATGCAGCGCCAGGCCGTGCCCCTGATCCGCCCCCAGGCGCCCCTGGTCGGCACCGGTATGGAGGCGATCACGGCTCAGGACTCCGGGGCCGTCGTGGTCTGCAAGCGTGCCGGCGTGGTGGACCTGGTGGACTCGGAGCGGGTCATCGTCAGGGTCGGGGCCGAGGGTAAGGAAGATTTCGGCGCCGACATCTACTCCCTGACCAAGTTCAAACGTTCCAACCAGAATACCTGTATCAACCAGCGTCCCCTGGTCCGCAAGGGCCAGCGGGTCGAGCGTGGTCATGTGCTGGCCGATGGACCATGTACCGAAAACGGCGAACTCGCTCTCGGTCGCAACGTGTTGGTCGCTTTCATGCCATGGCGCGGTTACAATTTCGAGGACGCGATCCTGGTCTCGGAGAACATGGTCCGGGAAGATTCTTATACCTCGATCCATATCGAGGAGTTCGAAGTGGAGGCCCGGGACACCAAGCTCGGCCCTGAAGAGATCACCCGTGATATCCCCAATGTCTCCGAAGAGTTCCTCAAGGACCTGGACGAGGCCGGTGTCATCAGGATCGGCGCACATGTTAAGCCGGGAGACATCCTGGTCGGCAAGGTCACCCCGAAGGGGGAGAGTCTGCTGACCCCTGAGGAAAAGCTTCTCAGGGCGATCTTTGGTGAGAAATCCGGAGACGTGCGGGACGCTTCCCTGACAGCACCTCCGGGCATCCAGGGCACGGTGGTCGATGTCAAGATCTTCTGCCGCAAGGGAGTCGAGAAGGACAGCCGGGCCATCGAGATCGAAAACCACGAGATCGAGCGGATGCAGAAGGACCTGCAGGATCAGATCCGGATCATCCGTGAAGAAGACCGCAAAATGCTCGTTGAGCTCCTGGAAGGTGAGAAGCTGGTGGCTCCCCTGGTCGGCCGGCGAGCCCGGGAGATAATCCTCGAAGAAAGCACTTTGCTGACCGTTGAGGTGATGGCTTCCATCGATACCGACGATCTGCGGCTGTGTGAGATCAAGCCGAGGAAGACCTCGAAGGTCAAGGACATGCATCGCATTGAGGACCGCACGCGGAAGCGGATTGATGTCCTCAAGAAGATTCACGAGGACAAAATCGCCCAGATGAAAAAGGGCGACGAGTTGGCGCCGGGCGTCATCAAGATGGTCAAAGTCTTCGTCGCCATGAAGCGCAAGCTATCCGTGGGCGACAAAATGGCAGGCCGCCACGGCAACAAGGGCGTGATTGCACGCCTGCTTCCCGAGGAAGACATGCCGTGGCTTCCCGACGGCACGCCGGTTCATGTCGTCTTGAACCCCCTGGGCGTTCCTTCCCGGATGAACGTCGGTCAGATCCTGGAAACCCACCTGGGCTGGGCGGGACACGAGCACGGCAAATGGATTCAGGACGCTCTTGCGGCGGAACGAACCGAAGCCGCGGTTGAGATCCGCGCACGTCTCAAGCAGATCATGAACGTCAAGCATCACGATTACCTGGACGGTCTCAGTGACGACGGTGTCATCGATCTGGCCGGAACGATGGAATCGCCGAGGACGAAATCAAATCCCAGCTCAAATTGGCCGGTCTGCCGACCTCCGGCAAGATCCGACTGCGGGACGGTCATACCGGCATCCCGTTCGAACAGCTGGTGACCGTCGGCTATATTTATCTGTTGAAGC
>CALZKF010000267.1 GCA_945787955.1 uncultured Acidobacteriota bacterium
CTTCTCGCTTCTTGCTTCTGGCCAGGAACCAGTGACCAGAAGCCAGTAGCCAGAGGCCTGACACCTGACACCTGACACCTAAATAATGCAGCTTGTTTAGACGGGACTGAAAAAATAATGAGCCCTAACACCTACGATATCATTATCGTTGGCGGCGGCATCATGGGCAGTGCCACCGCTTATTATTTGATGAAAGCGGATCCCAAAACGGGCCTGGTACTCGGCATCCGACGTTGTCCGATAAATAGCTTCTCCCGCCGCCACAAGATCCCACTGCCGAGCGATCCGGACCACCCCCTCCAGCCCGGCGCCAATCAAGCCGGAGACTACCGACCGGCCCGGCTCCCGGCGACGCATGACACCGAGATCCAGAACAGGGCCAAGGCCGAACCTTCCTTTCTGAAAAGCGAAGTGGGTCACACTCAGACCTGCCGCCGCGACGTCTCGCCCGCCACCCTCACGGTAGGACAGCCAGAACTCTCCCCATGGGTAATCGTTTTTGGGTCTTCCGAACTGACCGAATCCGAGACGGATCCCATCCGTATTCGGCCCGGTGTTATCGCTGGAATGCACCCAGGCGATGGAGATCATCTTCTGCTGGCCGGAACCATCCCCCCACCAGTTCACCGGACCGGTCTCGGCCAGAATTGTGCCAGGCACACAGAGAAGAAGACAGAGAGCGGTCAATACCTTGCCGATGCAATTGATTTGTTCCATAGCCATTCTCATTGCGAGGATTATGCCATGTAATAATGGTTCTCCTGCCGGAGGGAATCGATCCTGCACGCGCACGACCGTTCGCACCTGCAGGATCTACCGTGAAGCAGAGCAGGCATCCGTTCAGCCTGAATCACAGGTGGAGAGAAAATGAAGTGGACTCCGCGCAGAATGAAGTTCGTGCTGAACCTGTATCCGCCCTACGCCTTTACCGGTATCCGGGTGACCAGAATAGATACTGCATGGCGTGAACTCCACGTTTCAATGAAGCTGCACTGGTTCAATAAAAATGCGGTCGGGACCCACTTCGGCGGAAGTCTTTACTCCATGGTCGACCCGCACCTCATGCTCTTGTTCAAGCAGCTGCTTGGGACCGATTACGTTGTGTGGGACAAGACAGCCGGCATAGATTTCCGTAAGCCCGGCCGCGGCTGCGTCCATTGCGTGGTTCGCATCAGCGATGAACAGATCGAGGAGATTCGACTTAAGACCCGGGACGGTTCTGCCTATCGGCCCCGGTATGAACTTGCCATCCAGGATGAAGAGGGCGATGTCGTTGCAACGGTGACCAAGACTCTTCACATCCAAAACCGGAGGGCGGCTCGCACTTCACTGAAGACGGGATAAACCATTGCCATAATCAGGTATACAAAGACTTGTACGGTGTGGGCATACCGCTCATTCTTGCAGCGAAGTATACTTCCCCCCTTTAGATTCATACGGGACAGGAGCAGGTGTGATGAGAGCGATGCAGGTTCAGGAAGCCAACGGCGACTTCGTTCTGGTCGAAAAAGAGATGCCGGTCGCTGCTGTGGGCCAGGTACTGATCAAAGTGGAAGCCTGTGGCGTGTGCCACAGCGACGCGTTCATCAAGTTTGGCCAGTTTCCGGGGCTCGAGCTGCCACGCGTCCCGGGGCACGAGGTCGCCGGGGTGGTCGATGCAGTCGGCGACGGGGTCACGGCGTTCAAGGTGGGTGATCGTGTGGGCGTCGGCTGGCACGGAGGCCATTGCTTTCAGTGCGACCGCTGCCGCCGCGGAGATTTCCTCAACTGCCGCAACGGGGCGATCTGCGGCATCAGCTACGACGGCGGTTACCAGGAGTACATGGTCGCCCCGTGGGAGGCAGTCGCCCGCATCCCGGACGGTCTGTCGCCGATCGAAGCAGGACCGTTGTTGTGTGCCGGGATCACGACCTACAACGCACTGCGCAACGCCGGCGCTCGTCCAGGTGACACCGTCGCCGTGCATGGGATCGGCGGCCTCGGACACCTGGGAATCCAGTACGCGAATCGCATGGGGTTTCGCACGGTTGCGCTGTCGCGAGGCGACTCGAAGCGCGCGCTGGCCGAGGAGCTTGGTGCTCATCACTACATCGACACTCAAAAGGTCAACGTCGCCGAGGCGCTGACGGCAATGGGCGGCGCGGATGTGATCCTGGCGACGGCCCCCAACGGCAAGGCGATCAGTGAGCTCACCGATGGCCTGTCCGCCCGCGGCACGCTCCTGCTGGTCGCTGCCGCCCACGACCCGATCGAGGTCGGTGCGTTCAGCATGCTGTCGGGTCGACGGATTCAAGGTTGGCCGAGCGGCAGCTCAGCCGACTCCGAAGACACGATGCAGTTCAGCGCGCTCACCGGCGTACGGCCGCGCACGGAGACGTTCGACCTGGAGCAAGCCAACGAGGCCTTCGCCAAGGTAATGGAGAACACCGTCCGGTTCCGCGCAGTACTCACGATGTCCGGGAGCTGACCGACCCGCGCCTTCGGCGTCGAGTCTTGGTGGGCCCGCCAAGCAGATCTAACGTTGGACGATCTCGACCCGCCGGTTCCTGCTCTTTCCCTCTGGGGTCGTGTTGGTCGCCACCGGGGCCAGCGGGCCGACGCCGTGGGCCTCCAGGCGCGAGGCCGCAACGCCGTGCTCGGCGACCAGGGCCGCAACGACCGCAGCGGCCCTCGCCCGGGACAGCTCCATGTTCATCTCGAAGCTGCCGACGCTGTCCGTGTGTCCTACGATGCGCACCTCTAGCGCAGACTCCTGCTGCAGCATCTTGGCGATCTCCTGGAGCGCGGCTTCGGATTCCGGCTTGATCTCCGACTTGCCCGTGTCGAAGTAGATGCCGTAAACGCTGACGTGGCCTTCACTCCTGATGCCGCCGGCCAGCATCTCGGCGTTCACGGTCACAAGGCCGCTGTCCATCGCTTTCATCTCTACGATGTCGACCTGGGCGTAGCTCAACCCCAGGGAGATGGCGACGTAGGCCTCGCCGTCGGTTTGCCGGATCTTCCCCGCCAGATAGCGGGTGTCCTGTCCGGTCATCGCTTTGATATCGTTGAACTGCCTCCATAGCCGACCGCAGTCCCGATTCGCACACGACCAGATCGTCTCCATTCCCGCCTTCTCCAGCGCCGCCTCGTAGTTGCGCATGATTTCGAGATTCGAGCGCTCCTTCGGCTTCTGGTACAGGATGCGGGTCAACCTGCCTTCCAAAGTCGGACCGGTCACGTTGCCCTTTGCATCGAGCCCGGAGCCGAGCTTGTACTCGGCGTACTCCTGAACCTTTTTTGACGAGATCGTCGAGCCTGGATAGCGGCTGACCAGCGGATGATCCGTGTCGTCGGCCCAGCCGATCGAGGCGCCGATGGTGAGTAAGACAAAAACAGCCAGAATTGTTCGTCCCAGATGCATTGGCCTGATCCTCCATGATGTGGCGTTTGGCCGATTAACCCGGGCCGGTCCTCCCTGCTGCCTGGGGTACTGCAGCGGCGAACGTCACCCGGAAAAAAATGGCGTACAGCACCGGTACCAGTCCCAGCGTCAGCACCGTCGCGAAAGCCAGGCCGCAGATGATCGCAATCGCCATCGGTTCCCACATCGACCCGCCGCCCAGGTACAGCGGGATCAGGCCTCCGATGGTCGTCATGGTGGTGAGCAGGATCGGGCGCAGGCGGCGCTGCGCCGCCTCAACCACCGCGCTTTGCGGATCCAGTCCGTTTACTTCGATCTCGATCCGGATCCGGTCCAGCAGCACGATGGCGTTGTTGATCACGATCCCCGACAGCGAAACGATGCCGAGCAGGGTCATGAAGCCGAAATAGGACCGGAAGATGTGCAGGCCGAGCACGACGCCGATGAGGCCCAGCGGGATAGTGGCCAGGATGATCACAGGCCGGCGGAACGAGTTGAACTGCCCCACCAGCAGCAGGATGAT
>CALZKF010000268.1 GCA_945787955.1 uncultured Acidobacteriota bacterium
GTTCGTCACCGGCGGGATCGTCATCAACGTGGACGCGCCGTACTGGAATGGCAACGCCGCCAACATCCTGAACACCCTGACCCACGAGATCTGGCATGTCGGGTACTCCCATCTCCGGGAGAACCGCAGCGAGATCCCGCTGGACCACGAGTTGTTGTACGGCATGCTGGATCAGCTGCAGAACGAGGGCACCGCCACCTGGGTCGGTTACCAGGCAAGGTCGCTGTTCCCTGCCCCGGATGAACTGGACTTCCGCAGCCTGGAATCCGCCGATAAAGTCACCCAGGCGCTGGAAGAGGTCAACCAGCTGTTTCGCCGGATCGGCACCGTCTCGGAGGACCGCACCCGGAAACGGTCCTGGGAGGTCGGCGTGGACGGCCGGGCCTACTACGTCGCCGGCGCCCATATGGCCCGGATGATCGAAAGTCTCAGCGGCCGCGACAAGCTGATCCGAACCATGACGGAAGGTCCTGTGTCGTTCGTGGCGGCCTACAACGACGTCGCACCGGAAGGCCGCCGCATCGAGTTTCCCGATGAAGTAACCCTTGCGAAACGGGGCTACGGCACCGGTGCGCGTATTCCGGTCATCATGATCGCCGTCGCCGTCCTCGGCCTGGCGCTGCTGGTCCTGGTGCTCAGAAGAATGACCGGGTAATTTCAGGCTACAATCTCCAGACCAAGCCGGAGGGAGACGCATGGGTAAGCGATCTCATTGGAGCGCCGACCATCGCCGGGGATTGACCGCCGCCGCAGGCAAAATGGATTTCACCGGTCGGCCTCTAAAAGGGTTCATCTATGTCGAACCGCCTGGATTTGCATCGGACAAGGAGCTTGCTGTCTGGGTAGGCCTAGTCATGATATTTGTGGAGACATTACAAACAAAATGAGCGATTCAAAAAGCTTCTACCGCTGGCGACCCCATCCCTGGCACGGTCTCACCGTCGGACCGAATCCGCCCGGGCTGGTCCATGCCTACATCGAGATCTGCCCCTTCGACCTGGTGAAGTACGAGGTCGACAAGGAGACCGGTTACTTGAGGGTGGACCGGCCCCAGAGAACCTCGTCCCACCATCCGACCCTGTACGGCTTCATCCCCAGAACCTACTGCGGTGAGAGGGTCGGCCATCTCATGGTCGGAGCCTCCGGCGGCGATGGTGATCCCCTGGATATCTGTGTCATCAGCGAGCGGCCGATCACCCGGGCGGAAGTCATCCTCAACGCCAGGGTCGTAGGCGGTCTGCCGATGCTGGACGGCGGCGAGGCCGACGACAAGATCATCGCCCTGCTGCAGAACGATCCGTTGTGGTCGGCGGTCAATGAGTTGTCCGAGCTGCCCGCCGCCATGATTGAGCGCTTGCGGCACTATTTCCTGACCTACAAGCTGATCCCGGGGCGGCACATGGACGTTTCTATCGGGGAGGCTTACGGCCGGGGCCACGCCGAAAAGGTCATTCAGGCCGCCATGGACGATTACCAGGCCGACTACGGCAAGGAAACCATGTGAGCTCCCGATACATCCTTCCAGTACTGATTGGCTTGTTGGTGTTCATCCTGATGCTCGCTTACAAGGCGCTCAGAAAGAAGTTTTTCGATAGTTTGGATGACCCGATCGTTACGAGGCGTACTCGGAAGGCGCTGCAAATGGCTACATCCGACGAAATCCTGGAAGAGGTGGACACACAGATCGTGAGGGTGGAAAAGGTCTTTGAGAAGCTCGCAGCCCGAGGTGACCCGGAAACCGGAGCGGAGATGCTGGAGGAAACCCGGAACGAGCTCCAAGCGCTCCGAAGTTACCGGGAACAGTTGATCCACGAGGCCCGGGAGCGGGGCCTGGATATCCCGGACTAGATCTCCGGTTCCTTCTCGTACGCCGACCCGATGCGACACAGGCCGCGGAGAGCTTCGGCGAAGATCGAGTACATCCGTTCCAGGCGGCCCAGGTCGGCGATGGCGCCGCCCAGTTCCAGGACGATCTCGTCAACCCCTTCGGGGAATTCATCCTGCCACCAGACGCCGGAGTCCCTTACATACAGGTGGGCTCCCGACTCCTGGAGGAGGAGTTCCCGCAGCCGCTCCCTGGCAAAAAGGTCCTTGACCTTGTTCTCGTCGCTGGCCCGGACCCGGAAATGCTCGTCGAAAGCGGCGTCCCCCACCTTCACGTCCTGGCCGCCGAACACAGTGGTGAGTTCATCCCACATGGAAGCCTTGAACAGGTTGAACCTGAAGCCGTCCGGGTTGATGTACGGCGCCCTGAGACGGGTGTGAATATCCTCGTGGGCGTAGGAAGCATCGGCGTGCAGATCCAGGGTGATGGTCCACGGCCCGACCTTGGCCTTGACCGTGTCGTAGCGGCCCTCGCCCTTTTTCTCATGGTTGAACTGGCCGCCGATCTCTTCGCTGAGCCGGGTCCAGACCTCTTTCTCGTGCTCCCTGAAGTTCTTGTTCAGCATGCCGCCTTTTCCTCCGCCCCTGATCCGGGGAACGGGGATTCTATCACCTGCAGACCGACTGGGAACGGTCGATCTCGGTTCCGGTCCCGTCGGCCCCTGTAGGCGACTCCACCTCGTTGACGTGGCCGGTCAGCAGGAAATAGGCGCTTTCCGCAGGCTGGTCCGCCGAACCGACTACCATCTGGGTCCTGCCGCCGCCCAGATCGCTGACCGGGGCTGCGCACAGCGGGGCGGCCGGCGCGGAGATGCCGTGATCGTAGTCCGGCAGGGCGGACAGGCGGCCGAAGTACAGGTTGTAGCGATCGGCGCCGGAAAGGGTATCGAAGGTGATGACCAGCTCCCCGGCCGACCGGGAGACCTCAAGCCCCTGGATCTCCCCGGGGCGAGGTTTCTCGCTACCGTACAGATCCAGCCAGGCGGCATCCAGCTCCACCTGGTAGTTGTCGTTCCCCAGGGTGCCGGCCACCGGCGCCGCCACCACACGAACGGCGGTTGTGGATAGATCCTCATGGGTCACCGCCGGCCAGCGGTAGCGCACAGCCCCGGGATCCTGCACCGGATTCACCGTCACCATGGCGGAAGCTTCGCGGTGAGAAGGCACGTCGGGAACCACCAGCAGTTCCGCCCCGGCGTAGTCCGCATTGGAAGCCGGGGCGTTCGGTCCGCCGCCGCCGACGATCGGGGTGTAGTAGTTCCAGTCGAACGGGGTATAGGCGTGGCCCGGCGGCGGTCGGAAAGCGCCACTGAGGGACGCTTCCATGCGGTAATAGTCGTCGTTCACCACGCCGCTAGTGCGATAGCGCACGCCGGCAATCACCCGGACGATCTCGATCTCGTCGTAATAATCCGGGAATCCGGACAGGCGAAACTCCTCGCTCCCCGTACCCAGGGTGATCGCTGCCGCCAGGCCGCCGTCGGCGTCGTCGAAAGATGCTGACGGGTTCACCGACTGGCCGCCGTTCAGGTTCTGGAACGAGGTCGGCAGAAGCCGCCTCACACGGCGCAGCAGGCCGTAGTCCACGCCGGCCATCGCTGTCCGGCCCACGGCGTCCCGGGTTCCCAGGTTGACGCCACCGGCTGCTTCCCAGACCTTCTCCCTCAGGATCTGGTAGCCGTTATCCGTGGGATGGATGTTGTCTGTGGGGAACCCGCCCCGGCAGATCATGCCGTCGTAGCCGGTGCAGCTGCCCGGCGGGTTGCCGTCCAGGTCTTCCACCGCGAACTCGGCGGCGATCTCGCTGATCGCTACCGGCCGGATCTGGCCCCATGCCAGATCCCGGAGCATCTGGTCCATGATCGGAACCCAGGTGCGGTGGAACGCGGAAGTGGCGGTTCCGGCGTAGCAGTTCCAGGTCAGGTTGTCGTACAAGGTGTTCAAGGCGATATCGGTCCCCGGCACCTCGGTCAGCATGGCCGACAAGGTTTCCTGGAGGTTCTGCCGGGAGTCCAGCACCTC
>CALZKF010000269.1 GCA_945787955.1 uncultured Acidobacteriota bacterium
CGTGCCGGATCTGGACCTGTTCGCGGAAATGGCCGCATTGCGGTCGGACCACAGCTCGCTTTCCGCTGCAGCCGTTATCCGGATGGCGACGCTGAACGGCGCCAAGGCCCTGGGCCTGCAGGACATCCTGGGCAGCCTGACCCCCGGGAAGCTGGCCCGGATGGTGCGGGTGCCGCTGCCTTCGCCCTCCGACGATCCGATGGAGACGGTCACCACCTGCCCCGATAAGGTGGAGCCGGTAACCCCCGCCTCTTGATCGAAGCGGTTCGCACCTGGGGGAGGATGGTCAAGTTCTCCCATTCCATCTTCGCATTGCCGTTCGCCGTGGCCGGTGCGGTGCTGGCGACCCGGGAGCACAGCTTCAGCAGGATGGACCTGGTCTGGATCGTTCTGGCGATGATCTGTGCCCGGAATGCAGCCATGGGATTCAACCGGCTGGTGGACCGCAGGCTGGACGCCGTCAACCCCCGTACTTCCGGGCGGGAACTGCCGGCCGGGATTCTTTCTCCGGTACCGGTCGCAATTTTTACCGCCCTTTTGCTGGCCGGCTTCGTACTGGCCGCCTCGGCCCTGAACCGGCTTTGTCTCATGCTCTCGCCCCTGGCCATCGTCATCATCCTGGGTTACTCGTTCACGAAGCGGGTCACCTGGGGCAGCCACCTTTTCCTGGGGCTGGCCCTGGCGATCGCCCCGGTGGGGGGGTGGGTCGCCATCGCCGGCAGTTTTGCGGTGACGCCCTGGCTGCTGGCGGCGGCCGTGCTGCTGTGGGTGGCCGGCTTCGATATCATCTACTCCTGCCAGGACGCCGGCCATGATCGCAAGGTCGGCCTCCATTCGATCCCCGGCCGCTTCGGCATCCCGGCTGCCCTCATCACCGCCCGGGCCTTCCACGTCCTGGCACTCCTGGTCCTGGCCGCCGTCGGTGTCACCGCCGGGCTTCACCCTGCGTACCAGGTCGGGCTGATCCTGATCGCCGGCCTGTTCCTGTGGGAGCACCGCCTGGTCCGGGCCGACGATATGTCCCGGGTCGATATGGCGTTCTTCAACATGAACGGAATCATCTCCGTGCTGTACCTTGTTGTTATCCTGGTGGCGGAGTTCATGGGAGGCTGACCGATCGTGGCACGACGACTCATTGTGGGAATCACCGGGGCCAGCGGCGCCCTGTACGCCGTACGGTTCCTGAAGGCGGCGCTGGAGGCCGGCTTGCGGCTGGATGTGATCGCCAGCGGGTACGGGCTGCGACTGCTGGCGGAAGAGTGCGGACTGAACCTGAAATCGGATAACTTCGGGGACTGGCTTGACCGGACCTACGACAGGACGGACCGGCCCGGCTCCATGACGTTGCACCCGGCAGGCGACCAGGGCGCCGAGATCGCCTCGGGATCCGGGCCGATGGCCGGTATGGTGGTGATCCCCTGCTCCATGAAGACACTGTCGGGGATCGCACGGGGAACCGCCACCAACCTGATCGAGCGGGCCGCCGACGTCACCCTCAAGGAGCGCCGCAGGTTGATCCTGGTACCCCGTGAAACGCCGCTGAACCTGGCCCATATCGAAAACATGCGCGCCGTCACCCTGGCCGGCGGTTCCATCGTGCCGGCCATGCCGGCGTTCTACCAGAAGCCCAGGACACTGGAAGACCTTGCCGACTTCATCGCCGGCAGGGTACTGTCCCTGCTGGATGAACCTCACGAACTGTACCCGGCCTGGACCGGCCGCACCACGGAGAATTAATGGGCGACATCAAAAAGATCCTGTCATCCCCTTCCTACATCAAGGCCTACAAGGATGTGGAATTCCTGAACCGGGAAGAGCTCCGCCCGGTCCGGCTGCAGCTGGAGCTCCGCAAGGCGGAACTGATCCAGCAGGACCACGGGATCGAGTCC
This sequence comes from uncultured Acidobacteriota bacterium, assembly GCA_945787955.1. GTDB lineage: Bacteria > Acidobacteriota > Polarisedimenticolia > Polarisedimenticolales > Polarisedimenticolaceae > Polarisedimenticola. The sequence continues at coordinate 1,890 of CALZKF010000269.1, forward strand.
ACCATCGTGGTGTTCGGATCGGCCAGAACCGATGAAGACCACCCGTACTACAAGGCAGCCCGGGAGTTCTCCCGGATCGTCTCCACCGCCTGCCAGCTCGACGGCAAATGCGAATACGTGGTGGTGACAGGCGGTGGACCGGGGATCATGGAAGCTGCCAACCGCGGGGCCCACGACGTCGGGGCCAAGAGCATCGGTCTGAATATCTCACTGCCGTTCGAACAGGCGCCGAACCCTTACATCACCCCGGAACTCTGCTTTGATTTCCACTACTTTGCGATCCGCAAGATGCACTTCCTGATGCGGGCACGGGCGCTGGCCGCCTTCCCCGGCGGATTCGGCACCCTGGACGAACTGTTCGAGACCCTGACCCTGATCCAGACCGGGAAATCGGACCCGGTGCCGGTGATCCTGTTCGGCCAGGAGTACTGGGAGCGGTTGATCAACTTCGACGTCCTGGTGAACGAAGGGATGATCTCGCCTGACGACCTGGACCTGTTCCGCTACGCCGAATGTCCGGAAGAAGCCTGGAAGGTCATCACCGATTTTTATGCGGTGGAGTAGGTCGGCATTACATACAGTTTTACCCAGAGTCAAAAATATCTGTATATTTATTTGCCGGCAGGTGAAATTGTCAGAGTTCCGGCGCCCTGCCATCCATCATCGCCACCACACACCGCCGGGCGTCTGCCGGTGTGATGGCGCTCAAAAGCTGCGGACCCAGGATCTGCCTTCTCCGCGGGGACCAGCCTTTCGCCAGCTCGCTCTCCGCAACCAGGGCCCAGCCGTTGGCGGCATAGGGCCCCCGGCGCAGATATCCGCAGTGCCTCCAGGGAGGGTGCAGGGTCAAGGTCGGCACGCCCAGCGCCGAGGCCAGGTGCACTGCGCTGGCGCCGTTCCCCACCGTGACCGAAGAGAGTGCGAACAGCGCCGCCCTGGATTCCACATCACCCGCGAACCGGGGCAGCCGGCGCAGGAACAGGTGGTCGTCCTCCAGCGTTTCGACGAAGCGGCGGTCGCCACTACCCATTGAGAACACCACCTGGGTCGATTCCGCCTCCAGCAGGGTGGCCAATTGCACGAAGTGTTCCGCAGGCCAGGAAGGGCATGCCTCCCCTGCGCCGGGGTGGATGACGACAAACGGCTGCCGGATCCGGTGCAGGTCCAGCCAGTTCGCCATGCCGTCCCGGGCCTGCGGCGGGATGGTGAGCCGGAACCGTGCAGGGGCTGCCGGAGCGCCGACCCGGTGGGCGAAGGACAGGGCGTATTCGACCTCATGGCGACTGCCGGCCCGGCGGCGCTCATCCACCTGGCCCGTAAACAGGGTCGAGTACAGTCGAAACCCGGTACCGATGCGGTGAGGGACCTTCGCCCTCCAGGCGGACCAGGCAGCTCTGGAGTTCCGGGACAGGGAGATCAGGAGGTCCGGCCGGAACTGCCGGAACGCCTGTTCCATACCTTCCACCGAAGGTTTCGGCGCCAGCACCTCGTCGATATCCGGCGTCATCCGGGCCAGGGGAACCACCGCCGGTCGAACCAGCACGGCCAGCCAGGCGCCGGGATAGGTCTCCCGGACCGCAGCGATGGCCGGCAGGGAGCCGACAAAATCCTCGATCCTGCCGTCCCGCACCAGAACGATCCGCCGGACGCCGGGGATCTGCTTCCCGGCAACACGGATCTCGCCATCCTTGCGGTCCACCTGCCGAACTGCGGCAGTGCCGTCCAGCACTCTGGCACCTCCCGATAGAATGAACCTTGATTATCCATCATCGCCGTCGCTTCGCAACGTAGAATGAACGGTATGGAACAGACCGTTGTGCTTTTCGATGTAGACGGAACCCTGCTGGACACCGCCGGTTCAGGTCGGTACGCCTTCCAGGCCGCCTTCCTGGAAGTGTTCGGAGTCGATGCGGTCATGCAGGCGGACCGCCGCGTTCGGTTCGCTGGCATGTCCGACCCCATGATCATCGAGGCGGTGGCCGATGCCGGCGGGATCGC
>CALZKF010000270.1 GCA_945787955.1 uncultured Acidobacteriota bacterium
CGCCCGACGAGCGAAGGCCTGGCCCTGGACTTCGGACAGATCGGTCCTTTCCCGCGACAGGTCGGCAGTCTGCAGGATGGTCCGGATATCGGTCCGGACCGCCCGGGCCGCACCTGGCGCCCCCAACCCGGCCACCTCGGCCAGGGTACCGGCGGCCATCACTTCGATGCCTCCGACCAGCGCCGCCTCCTCGCCGTTGCCCGCCGGCACAATGATCCGTTCGCGTCCTGCGTCCCTTGCAGCCAGTGCGGCGGAAATCATTCCGCGGACAGGCCGCAGCGTGCCGTCCAGAGCCAACTCTCCGGCAAGTACGGTTCCCGGAGGACCGGGAGGAGGGATCTGGCCGTCGGCGGTGAGTATCGCCACCGCAACCGGCAGATCGAGGGCGGCACCCTGTTTCCTCATCCCGGCCGGCGCCAGATTCACGACTACCCGTCTCTGGGGAAGTACAAAGCCGGCGTGACGGATGGCTGACCGGATGCGGTCGACACCTTCCCGGACTGCAGGGTCCGGCAGCCCTACCGTGGTGATCACCGGCAGGCCGCCACCCAGGTCGGCTTCGACTTCAATCAGTGTGGCGTCGATCCCGTACAGGTCGATGCCGGTGGCTCGCCCGAGCATGGGTCCCTCGCATGGAGGCGGGGACGGGACCTGAAGGGAGCGGTCAGCGCAGTCTGAGTTTCATGCCGGGGTACAGTGTGGCCCGGCTGCTGATGCCGTTCAGGCCGCAGAGCCGGTTCACGGTTGTGCCGTAACGGGTTGCGATTTTCCAGAGCGAGTCGCCACGGCGCACGGTATGTGTAGCACTGGCCGCCACAGCGGACCCGTCGCCCCGCCCCAGCTTGCGGGCTGCGGAAGTGGACCTGACACCGGGCACAACCGTCAGGCGCTCACCGATGGACAGGACCTTGTTCACATGAATCCCGCTGGCGGCGGCGATGGCCGGAGCGGTGGTGCGGTGCCGCCGGGCGATGTGGGACAGGGTATCCCCACGCCGGACACGATAGGTGATCGCCTCACCGGCGGCTGCTGTCGCCTCACCGGCGGGCGCGTAATCGAAAGCGCCTGCGGAAACGGTGGGGATCACCAGGATCCTGCCCTCGCGAATCATGGTCTTGCGGCCCATGCCGTTGGAACGCTGGATGGCCGAGACCGACACGCCGTACTTGCGTGCTATGACGGACAGCGTGTCCCCCTTGCGGATCTTATGGCGTACGTACAGCACCCGCTCGGTTCGCGGCACGTTCTCAAGCGCCGCCAGAGTTGCCTCTCCGGTGCCTGTAGGCACACGGACGACGGTGGTCCCGTCAGGCGGAGTCTGATAACGGCGCAGGGCCGGGTTGAGGGTTTTCATGGTTTCGAAATCCGAACCGGCACATCGGGCCAGGACCTTCAGATCGGCGGCGCCGTCCACTTCGATCGACTCGTATTCGATCGGCGCATCCGGCGTGAAGTCAAAGCCGTATTTCTCAGGCTGCTTCGAGATCAGGGTCGCGGCGATTATCGCCGGCACGTAGTTGCGGGTCTCCCGACGGAGATAGCTGGTCTCGGAAATTTTCCAGAAGTCGCGGGAACCGGTGCGCCGGATGGCGCGACGGACCTTGCCTTCGCCTGCGTTGTACCCGGCCATGGCCAGGTACCAGTCACCGAACTCGGCGTAGAGATCGGTGAGGTACGCCGCAGCAGCCTCTGCGGCCTTCTCCGGATCGCTGCGCTCATCCACCCACCAGTCCACCCGGAGGCCGTAGCGCCGGCCTGTGGACGCGATGAACTGGAACACTCCCTTGGCGTGGGCACGGGAATAGGCGCTGGTCTTGTAGGCGCTCTCGACGTGGGCCATGTATACCAGGTCCTGGGGAAGGCCGGCATCCTGGAATATCTGCCTGAACATCGCCAGGTACCGGCCGGACCGGACCAGACCCGGTGTGAAGCTGTCCTTGTGCTTGTTGGAGTAGTAGTCGATCCAGCCCAGGACCTTCGGGTTGATCTCGATCGGGATATCGAACACCGGCTCCATGTTCAGCAGGCGCTGCCTCTCCTGTTCCGCCTCTTCGAGGGTCAGCTCCGGACTGGCTGTCTCGAGGTCGTCGAGGGGTGAGGTTGATATCGGCTCGCCTGCGCCGATCTCGGCATCGAACTCCAGCGGTCCCGCATCTTCCCCCAGGACCCCGTAGTCCTCGAACGACTCCCTGGTGATGTCCAGCAGCGGGTCGGGAATCGGCAGCCTGGCAACAGGCTCGGAAGGCGCGGTCTCGTCTGCGGCCGGAGACTGTATCGTTTCCGGAGCGTTCCGGACGTGCCCCGGCACACAACCGATGACCAGGAGGGCCAGTGCGCCGCACACGATCAGAAAAACGATGTTATTCAGGGGCTTTGAGCCGATAGTTAGACCGTTCATTCCCTCTCCAGTGGAAATGCAGGGACGATGTTCCGTCCGACGGTCCACCCGGCGACGGCTGATAACTGACAATCCTAAATATAGGAACGTGAACCTACTTGTGTCAAGGCCGGTACGCGGCAGGAAAACACAGCAGGTCCTTGACAATGACCGGGGCTTTCGCCTAACCTTCTCTTTCCGGAAACGGCCTCCCAGGGAGTAACAGGATGACCATGGAAAATAATCGTAAAGACGTCAGGGAAAACAAGGAATTCAAAGAGAAGACCAAGGCGGTGGACCTGGCGATCAGCCAGATCGAGCGCCAGTTCGGCAAAGGCTCGATCATGAAACTGGGGAGCCGGGACATAGTGGACATACCGGTCATCTCCACCACTTCACTTTCGGTGGACTACGCCCTAGGGGTGGGCGGCGTTCCCCGGGGTCGGGTCAGCGAGATCTTCGGTCCCGAATCCTCAGGCAAAACGACGCTGGCGCTGCATCTGGTGGCCCAGGCCCAGGCCAACGGAGGCGTGGCCGCCTTCATCGACGCCGAGCATGCCATGGATCCTGCATACGCCCGCAAGCTCGGCGTAGCCGTGGACGATCTCATGGTCAGCCAGCCTGACTCCGGCGAGCAGGCCCTGGAAATCGCAGAAATCCTGATCCGTTCAGGTGCCCTGGATATCGTGGTGGTGGACTCGGTAGCCGCTCTGGTACCGAAGGCGGAACTGGACGGCGAGATGGGCGATACCCATGTGGGCCTGCAGGCTCGCCTCATGTCCCAGGCCTTGCGCAAGCTGACCGGTATCGTTTCCCGGAGCCGGACATCACTGGTGTTCATCAACCAGATCCGGGAAAAGATCGGAGTCATGTTCGGTTCACCTGAAACCACCAGCGGAGGCCGGGCGCTGAAGTTCTATTCATCTACCCGGCTGGATATCCGCCGGATCGGCGCCCTGAAGGACGGCGACACGGTAGTTGGGAACCGCACCAAGGTGAAGGTGGTCAAGAACAAGGTGGCCCCGCCGTTCCGGATTGCCGAGTTCGATATTATTTACGGCGAAGGGATTTCCAGAGAAGGCGACCTCATCGATCTTGGCATCGCTCATAAAATGGTGGATAAGTCCGGATCCTGGTTCTCTTACGGAGACATCCGGCTGGGACAGGGCCGTGAAAACGCCCGCCGGTTCCTGAAGGACAATCCGGACCTGGCGGTGGAAATCGATCAAAAGATACGGGTCGTCCTTGGAATGACGCACAAAACAGCCCCGGCGGAAATTTCGGGAGACGATACCGGTTCGCCTGACGACAAGGACCTGCCGTCCCCAAGGCGTTCACGGGCCAGGACGTCGACCGCAACCCCTTGACGGACACTACGGCCGGTGCAATATTTATGCAATCCGGGCCTCGGTAGCTCAGTTGGTAGAGCGATGGATTGAAAATCCATGCGTCGGTGGTTCAAGTCCGCCTCGAGG
>CALZKF010000271.1 GCA_945787955.1 uncultured Acidobacteriota bacterium
CGGAAAAAGCCTTTGGGCAGGGTAGTTCCCGGCGGGCGTGCGCCCGCCGGGGTGGATCTTTTTCGTGAGGAGTAAGGAGCCAAGAGTTGTTTTCGTGACCATATACTTAGCAAAGCGCATACCAACTTCTGTTTTGTTGGAAATCCGGAGAAAACTGTTTGAAGTGACGGGAACCATGGCCGAAAAGCGTCACATCCAGCCACTGGCAGTGCCAATGACGCCTGCTATGCCATCCAGGCGCACCGGTTGAAGGTGTCTAATTGTCCACGAGTTCCCGGGCCAAGCTGCGCAGCAGCGGGACGCTGAACGGTTTGGTGATGTAACGATCCACCGCCAGATCGGCCAGTTTGACCTGCTCCAGGTCCGGAGCGCTGCTGATTCCCAGAACCGGGAACGGTTTTCCGGGGTAGAGCTCCTGAATCTCCTCGAGAAGACTCCGCTGGCCGTCGGCCGCCATCATATGAACGTCCAGGATCAAGAGGTCGGGCACCCGGAACCGGAGGGTCTCCATGGCGACTTTGCCCGATTCAGCCAGTACCACACGGTAATCGTCCACCGAAAGCAGGTCATCGGCCAGGTTCAGGAGTGAGCGGTCAGGATCGGCCACCATGACCAGGCGGCGCTCACTCCGGATCACCCCTTCGTCAATGTAGACCCGATTTCCTCCCCTCTGCTTGGCCTCGGCCAGAGCGGTTTCCGCCTGGTTCAGGAGATCTTCAAGTTCCTTGATCCGGGTGTTACCCGGCCAGGACGAGATTCCTGCCGAGAGTTTCAGGCAGAGTTCGTGACCGTGGCCGGGGATGATCAGTGTCTCCGCTTCGGTCCGTGCCTTGTTGGCCAGTACTGCCGCTCCCCGATGGCGGGTTCCAGGCAGCACAACTCCAAAACACTCGTCACCGAAACGGCCGACCAGGTCTTCCTTGCGAAGGCAACGGCAGAGCAGGTCGCCTACGCCACGGATCGATGCATCGCCGGCCGGATGGCCGAACCGCTCGTTGATGACCCGGAGATGGTCGATGTCGATGAGTACCAGGGAGACCGGCGTCCGGTACCGCCTCGCCCGTGAAAATTCCTGCTCCAGCCTGGCCAGGAAATACCGGCGGTTGTAAAGTCCGGTCATCGGATCTTCAACGGTGGACCGAGCGATCTCCCGGCGCAAGCGCCCGACTTCCCTCGCCAGTCGTACTCTGGCCTGGAACGCACCGGCTTCCGGCGGCGACATCATGGAAACCGCAGCCATTTCCGGGTTCCAGGCCAGGAGCTGGGTCCGGAAGGCGATATCCCTCAGGAGATGCAGTTGAGGGACGTCCTCGAACAGGTCTCCGGTGGCCAGCCGCCGCATCAGCGTCCGTGCCCGGGGTTCGTCGGTGTCAAGATCGGTGACCAGCAGGTCGATGCTTTCATCGCTGCCTTCCGCCAGGAGCAGGGCTTCGGCGCCGGCAACCGAGACCGCTTCCGCGCCGGTGCCGTGAATCCAGCGCACCAGGCGACCTGCGGCCTTCTCCTCCCGGCTCAGCACCAGAACATGACCCTTCTTTCCGTGTTCGGACATAGCGGCAGCAATTCTCCGTTTTTCGCGGTTGGGAGCACGGTTTCAGGAATTAAAATTATACTTCAGATGGTCAGGGTCAAGCCGGACTGCTAGCCTGAAGCCATGGGGCGCGAACTGGATACTACGGGTACCTTCTGTCCGGTGCCGATCCTCAAGACCGGCAGAATCCTCCAGGAACTCGGACCGGGAGCGGAACTGGCGGTTCTCTCCGATGATCCGGGGATCCTCACTGATCTGCCGGATTTCTGCACCGCCCACGGTCACCGCTACCTGGGCTGTTCCACGGAGCCGTCCGGGGTGTACAGGCTGACGATCCGCAAGCAGGGCGGCCCTGGCAGAACGACCGCTCTCGGCCTGCTGTCCGGTGGCCTGGACAGCACGCTGGCGGCCCGGTTGCTGCAGGATCAGGGGGTGGAGGTCCGGGGTGTTCACTTTTCTACCGGCTTCTGCATGGTTGACCATCGCCGGGCGCTGGGAAGGCCTACGGACCTTGAAGAGCCGGATCGGGTACGCAACCAGGCGCTGAAGGTGGCGGGGGAACATACCATCCCGCTGGACGTGGTGGACGTGTCCGATGAATACCTGGAGACGGTGGTGTTGAATCCGAAGCACGGTTACGGCGCCGCATTCAACCCGTGCATCGACTGTCGCATTTTCATGCTCCGGAAGGCGGATGAGCTGGCCGGGGAACAGGGGATCGATGTCGTCTTCACCGGCGAGGTTATGGGTCAGCGCCCCAAGAGCCAGCAGCGGGCCACCCTGGACCTGATCGAGCGGGAGGCGGGGATGCAGGGTCGGCTGTTGCGCCCGCTTTCGGCCAGACACCTGCCGGAGACCGAGGCGGAGGCTGCCGGTCAGGTCGACCGCGAGCGACTGTGGCACGCCCACGGCAGGGGCCGGAGCGAACAGATGAAGCTGGCGGCAAGGTTCGGCGTCACCGATTACCCGACGCCTGGAGGCGGGTGTTGTTATCTGGCCGACCACAATTTCGCACGCCGGATGCGAGACCTGGTGGCTCACAACCGATCCGGTTCGCTGGAGAAGCGCTCGATCCTGCGCCTCAAGGTCGGGCGGCACCTGCGCCTCGGCTACAACGCCAAGGTGATTTTCGGACGTGACGAGGCGGAGAGCACCTTCCTGGCCCGGGAGGTGCAGGGAGATACCTGGGGTGTGCATGTGGCGGATGGAAGAGGATCATTCGGGATCATCGAAGGCGCTCCCGATGAGACCCGGTTGAAGACCGCCGCCGGTCTGGCCGCCCGGTACAGCCGTCAACGGAACGGCACCCGTGTCACAGTCCACCTGATCCGGCAAGATTCTCGCAGGCCGGTGGAGGTGGCGCCGGTTGCCGAGGAAGAGTTGAAGGACTGGCTGATCTGATGGCCTCGGTTGTCACCTTGTGCTATAAAAACGAGGCTTATGTGGCGGTGTCGGGGCGTTAACTCAGTGGTAGAGTGCCACCTTCACACGGTGGAAGTCACTGGTTCAAATCCAGTACGCCCCACCAGTCACCAGGTCGATACGGGCGGCTAGCTCAGATGGGAGAGCGCGGCGTTCGCAAACCAGGCCGGCGACCATCATCAGAAATCCCAAAAGCCTGAGGGTCTGATTCCCCAGTTCGGCCAGCTGCCGGATGTAGCGTCGCGTGCCTGCCGGAGTGATGAAGTAAGGCAGGCCCTCCAGCACCATGGCGATGCCGAGAGCGGCGAAAATCAGGTTCCAGGTATTCACAGGACGCCGATGCTACCACACGGCGTCATGGTATACTTTCGCGGCTCAAGGAGCCGGTCAGCCTGGCACAACGCCGGGCCGCATGGTGTTGAATGCTCGTTCGGTGCCCGCAGTGCCGCAAGGAATTCCGGCTGGTCGACTTCACCCCGGATCGCAGGGTAGTGCAGTATCTGTGTCCCGGATGTGAACAGATCGTCGGCATCGACCTCGAGATGGATGAGGTGGCGACCTCCTCGTCCTCGGGATCATACAAAAGGATGGACCATCCCTGGACCATCCTTGTGGCCGACGACAGCCAGGAGGTCCTGGATCGGATCGACAAGATCCTGACTGCCGAGGGCTTCCATGTGCTGCAGGCCGGTGATGGCATCGAAACGCTGGAGGCGATCAGGGCCTCCCATCCTGATCTGGTCATTCTGGATCTGCTCATGCCCAGGCTCACCGGTTTCGAGGTTTTGCGACAGGTGAGACAGGACGAGCGCATCCACGATACCCGGGTGCTGGCCATGAGCAGCGTTTATAAAGACAACGTGCTGGAGTTCCTTCATCAATTGGGTGCCGCCGGTCTCCTGGACAAGGATAGCCTGGCGGAAACCATCGTGTTCCGGGTCCGCCAGATACTCGAACCCGAGGACTGATCATGCGAAATCTTGCGGTGGTAGGCGCGCAGTGGGGCGACGAGGGTAAGGGCAAGGTCGTCGACCTGCTGTGCGAGCGGTTCGACGTGGTAGCCAGGTTCCAGGGCGGGCCGAACGCCGGGCACACGGTCAAGTTCGGCGAGACCTGTCATGCGCTGCACCATGTCCCGTCCGGCGTGTTCCGGCCTGACGTCAGGATCGTGATCGGCAACGGGACGGTTCTGGATCTGGCCAGGTTGCTGGAGGAACTGGAGGGACTGCGTTCCGCCGGCATCGATCTCACCGGCAGGCTGTTCATCAGCGATAGGGCCCACGTCATCCTTCCGATGATGAAGGAACTGGATGCGATCCAGGAAGATGCCGCCGGAACCGGCGGCAAGATCGGTACTACGCTGCGGGGCATCGGGCCGACCTACCAGGCCAAGGCGGCCCGGATCGGCCTGCGTCTGGGAGAAGCTCTCAAGGAAGACACACTGGCCGACAGGATCGCGAATATCCTGAGCGGACCGCTGGGAAACCAGCTTCGCCAGGTGGACAATGCCGGTCAAGCCGATGCGGTGGCTATCGCGAAAGATACCGCCGCAATGGCAGGCCGGCTGAAACCATACATCGCCGACACGGCTTTGCTGCTGAACCAGTGGTCCGACGATGGACTGGGGATCCTGTTCGAGGGCGCCCAGGGCACCCTGCTGGACGTGGACCATGGCTCCTACCCGTTCGTGACCTCATCCAATACGGTGACCGGCGGTCTGTGCGGCGGCCTCGGCATCGCCCCGACGCTTCTGAGCGGGGTCCTGGGGGTGTTCAAGGCGTACACCACCCGGGTCGGCAGCGGTCCGATGCCCACCGAACTGGAAGACGGCCCCGATGGATTCGGTCAGAAACTCAGGGACCGGGGGCACGAGTACGGCACCACCACCGGAAGGCCGCGGCGCTGTGGCTGGTTCGACGGCGTCGCCGCCTGGTATGCCCATCGGCTGAACCGGTTCGAGTCGGCCTGCATCACCCTGCTGGACGTGCTGGACGATTTCGACCACATCCTGATCTGCACCGGCTACACCCTGGACGGCGATCCGATCACCGGGTTCCCGTCATGCGCCGCAGACGCCGAACGGATCGAGCCGGTCTACGAAACCCTGCCCGGCTGGAAAATCGACACCACAGGCATCCGGAAATGGGAAGATCTCCCGGCCAACGCCATCGCCTACCTGGACCGCCTCTCCGATGTTGTCGGTGTGGAAATCGGAATGGTCGGCGTGGGACCGGACAGGACCCAAAGCATCATCCGGCCCGGATCGTCTTTGGCGGCAAGACTCAAGTAGGTGGAGCCGTCCATGGAAAAATGGAAGCAACGTCTCTACGATGCTTACGTCTCCAGCGGCCAGGCCGGCGGCGCCACGGCGGAGTGGGATGCCTATGATCTGGCCCGCTTTCCTTTCTACCGCAGCTTGATCCGGACCCATGTACCTGCCGGGCCCGACCTGAATATGATCGATCTGGCCTGTGGCCACGGCACCCTGTTGTACTGCCTCACGGAATCCGGGTACCGCAATGTTCACGGCATCGACATTTCCCGGGAGCAGGTCGAACTGGCCCGCCGCTTCGGCCTCACCGGGATCGAATGCGGCGCCATCGAACCGTACCTGAACGGTTCGGATCGCACCTACGACGTGGTGTTCCTGCTGGACATCCTGGAACACCTGACCCCGGACGAGCTGTTCGCCGTTCTGGACAGTGTGAACCGCCGGCTGAATCCGGGCGGGAAAGTGATCATCACCGTGCCCAACGGCGCAGGCCTGTTCGGCATGAGGATCCGCTATGGCGACCTGACCCACGAAAACTGCTACACACCGGGCTCCATGGGGCAGGCCCTTTCCACAACCGGTTTCACCGACGTCTGCACCTACGAGATCCGGCCGGTGCCTCACGGCCTCAAGAGCGCCGTGCGATCGGTGCTGTGGCGGATCATGACCCTGCCCCACCGCCTGCTGCTGGCGGCGGAGACCGGTGTGACCCGCCACGTCCTGACCCAGAACATGCTGGTGACGGCCGGCAAGCCGGCTGCCGGGGAGTAGTTACCGACCGTTCTTGGCTGCCAGGCCGGTGGTCCCGACGTCTCGTCCGCGGTTGTTCAGGTCGGTGAGCTGACCGGTGACAAACTGCGGCGTGCTGGCGACGCGGACCCGGGCTCCGTTTCTGAAACCCATGGTGCTGTTTCCCGCTGCCGACGCGCTGCCTCCGCTCATTCCTGTCTGTCCCGGGAGTTGGGAAAGCAGGAAAGTATCGCTGGGGTTCCCTGATAAGGACAGGCTCATCATAGCGGTACTGCTGAACGCCAGCAGGGGCTCGGGAAACTCGATGGAGTACATCTGGTAGGAGTTCACCGGCTCTCCATCCAGGCGGCCGGGACGGAAGGTCCAGCGGGAAACTGCGTTCTTGGCTGCTTCTTCGTAGCCCCGGCCAGGATCCCTGGCTTCGATGACTTCGACCTGGCCCAGGGAACCATCGGCCAGAACCAGCACCGCGACTGTAACCGAAGTACCACCGGTCAGCCTTTCGGCATGATCCGGGTAGCGTGGGGCGATCATGCGGGATCGCACCGCCCAGGGCGCCTCGACTCCGTCCACACCGGGGTGCATCAGCATCACGGTCTCGCCGCTGGGAAGATCCACCGGCGTACCGGCTGCCAGAGCGGGAAAAGCCAGAGCGGCCAGAAGCAGGATCATCAGGGCTAAACGGGTGAATATGCGCATGTTAAACCTCCTCCCCCTGCAGGAACGATATGGGGAACCACTGTGCTCGGTCAACCTGGAAT
>CALZKF010000272.1 GCA_945787955.1 uncultured Acidobacteriota bacterium
CCCGACGACCTCCTTGAGGCGCTCGTTCGGAGCATCCACCACCGCATCGGCGAGGACAGCGTACTCATCGTCAACGGAAGACCTGGTGTAGCCGCACGGACCGGCGCCGGCCTGCACCTGTCGGCGGCCCAGACCGGCCTGGTTGCAGCGCCACCGGAATGCAACCCCTTCGGTTGTTCGATCCATGGCCCGGAAGAGACCGCCATCGCTGTCGCCCTGAATCCGGATTACCTGGTGGCAGGTACCGTGTTTTCCACAGATTCGAAGCCTGGCGCCGAACTGTGCGGCCTGGAGGGCCTGAAGCGGCTGGTGGCCGGCGCCGGCGGGCGTCCGGTCTACGCCATCGGCGGCATGGAGCCGGAGCAGGTGCCTGCCGTACTGGCGGCTGGAGCCTACGGTGCCGCTGTCTCCAGGGGCATTCTGGGTAATGCCGATCCTGCCCGGGCGGCCCGCCGGTTTCTCGAGGCGCTTGAGGAAGGAGGTAGACTGTAGGTGTGCAAGAGGATACTGCGGTAAAGACTCTGGACGAACGGCTCAAGGCCAGAACTGCCGATGCCGCGGAGAGTCTCGTGCAGCAGCTGGCGGCAGGCAGGGTCCGCTGCGTCGCGTGCGGGCATCGCTGTCTCATCCTGGACGGCCTGGACGGCATATGCCGCGTTCGATTCAATCGCGGCGGCCGCCTGCAGGTACCGCGAGGTTATGTCGGCGGCCTCGCCGTCGATCCGATAGAGAAGAAACCTTTCTTCCACGTGCTTCCCGGCGCCAACGCGGTCTCTTTCGGTATGCTGGGATGCGACCTGCATTGCGGCTATTGCCAGAACTGGCTGACCTCCCAGACTCTGCGAGACCCGGAAGCTTTGGTCGGACCGCGGGACATCGCTCCGGAGGAGATCGTCGATCTGGCGGAGCGGGTCCAAGCCCCTGTTATCGTCAGCACCTACAACGAACCGCTGATCACCGCCGAGTGGGCCATGGAGATCTTTCGCCCGGCCTCGGCACGGAAGATTCTATGCGGGTTCGTTTCCAACGGGAACGCAACACCGGAGGTCCTGGAGTTCCTCAGGCCGTCCACCAGCCTGTTCAAGGTCGACCTGAAGGGGTTCCGCAAGGAAGGTTACCGCCGGCTGGGCGGCAGGCTCTCGACGGTTCTGGATTCGATTGCCGCCATCCACAGCGCCGGCTTCTGGCTTGAGGTGGTTACGCTGGTTGTACCCGGTTTCAACGACTCGGAGGACGAACTGAAAGGCATCGCCCGGTTTCTGGCCGGCATCGACCGCGACATTCCGTGGCACGTGACCGCCTTCCACGCCGATTACCGCATGAAGGACAGCCGGAATACCACCATGGCCGACCTGGCCCGGGCTCGAGCCTTCGGACTGGATGCCGGGTTGCGCTTCGTCTACGCCGGCAACTGCGCCGGGCGGGGCGGGGGAACGGAAGATACGATCTGCCCGGGATGCAACATGGTCCTGATTCGGAGAGACGGTTTCCGTGTGCTGGAGAACCGGATCGGGTCCGGGGGCAGTTGCCCGTCGTGTTCGCAGCCGATACCCGGGATCTGGTCGATTCATTCCTGATCGGTGGACCGGTCCGGCAGGGCCTCCAGGATAAGATCGACGCATTCCATCACCGCCAGCCGCTGCGTGTCCACCACCACCGCCGGCGTTTCCGGCAGCTCATAGGGAGAGGAGATGCCGGTAAACTCGCTGATTTCCCCTGCTCTGGCCTTGCGGTACAGGCCCTTGGAGTCGCGACTTTCGCAGACTTCGAGGGGCGCATCGACGAATACCTCTATGAATGCGTCGGCACCGATGATCTCCCGGGCCATATCGCGGTCATCCCGGAACGGTGAAATGAACGAGGTCACCACGGTGACGCCGGCCTGGTTCAGGAGCCGGGCCACCTCGGCTACACGCCGGATGTTCTCCCGCCGGTCAGCGTCACTGAAACCGAGGTCCTGGTTGAGGCCGAACCGGACATTGTCGCCGTCAAGACGATAGACCAGATCGCCGCTATCGAACATTTTCTTCTCCAGCGCCGCCGAGATGGTGGACTTGCCGGAGCCGGACAGGCCGGTCATCCAGAAACAGACCGCTTTCTTGCCGAGCATGGTTTCCCGATCGGCCCGGGTGACCTGTCCGGTCTCTTTTCGGATGTTCCGGAGACGGGCAATCTCCTGTTCCTTGACCGGTTCCTTGCGCAGGGTGTCGATCGTGGGCCGGTCCAGTATCATCCCGGCGCCGACGGTGGAATGGTCCAGGGCGTCGATCAGGACGAAACAGCCGGTGTTGCGGTTGCGGTCGTACGGGTCGAAGAACAGCGGCTGATTGTTTTGAAGGACCACACGCCCGATCTCGTTGACCCGCAGGGTGTCGCTGTCTTCCCGGTGCAGGCTGTCCACGTCCACCCTGTAGCGCAGGTCCTGTATGCGAACCTTGCCGTCCCGGCTGGTCTGCCTCAGCAGGTAGGTCTTGCGCAGGTCCAGAGGTACCTCGCTCATCCATACCAGCATCGCCTCAAGGGTGGTGTTTACCCGCGGAACATTGTTGGGATGGACCAGCATGTCCCCCCTGCTGATGTCGATTTCGTCTTCCAGGGTCAGGGTCACCGACATCGGCGAGAACGCTTCCTCGAGTTCCCCGTCGAATGTGGTGATTGTGCGGATACGACTACGTTTCATGGACGGGAGCACGAGGATCTCGTCACCCTTCCGGATCACACCGGAAGCGATCTGTCCGCTGAATCCGCGGAAATGCTGGTTGGGCCGGATGACGAGCTGCACGGGAAACCGGAGATCGATCAGATTGCGGTCGCCGCCGACATACAGGTTTTCGAGGTACTGCAGAACCGATTCGCCCTGATACCAGTCCATGAACCGGGATCGCTCCACCACGTTGTCGCCCTTGAGGGCGCTGATCGGGATGAAGTGCAGGTCCGAGACTCCCAGTTTGGCTGAAAAGTCTGAAAATTCCTTCCGGATGTCCTCGAACACCTTGCGGTCGTATCCCACCATGTCCATCTTGTTGACGGCGACGATGACGTGACGGATCCCGAGCAGCGTCACGATGAAGGCGTGGCGGCGGGTCTGGGTCAGCACTCCCCGTGAAGCGTCGATCAGCAGGATCGCGGCATCGGCGGTAGAGGCGCCGGTGGCCATGTTGCGGGTGTACTGCACATGGCCCGGAGTATCGGCAAGGATGAAATTACGGTGCGGCGTCGAAAAGTACCGGTACGCAACGTCGATGGTGATTTTCTGCTCACGCTCAGCCTTGAGGCCGTCGGTCAGCAGGGCGAGGTCGATTTCTCCGCCTTCCGGGCTGAAGGTTCTGGAAGATTTCCTGACCGCAGCCAAGGTGTCCTCGAAAATATTTTTCGAGTCGTGCAGCAGCCGGCCGATCAGTGTTGACTTGCCGTCATCTACACTGCCGGCAGTCGAAATGCGCAATAAAGTGCGATTGCCGCTTAGCCGGAGGAAATCCTCGATGGTCTCCCGGGCCGCCATTCAGAAGTACCCTTCCCGCTTTTTGTTTTCCATGGAACTGTCCGAATCATGGTCGATGATCCGGGTGGAACGCTCGGAGATCCTGACGGTCATCATCTCTTCGATGATTTTCAGCACCGTGTCCGCTTCGGACCTGATCGCGCCGGTGCAGGGTGAGCAGCCCAGGGTCCGGAAGCGGGACATCACCAGTTCGGCCTGTTCGCCTTCACGGAGCTGGGAGCGGTCTTCGATCGGGATCAACTGCCCGCCACGGACCACCATCTCCCTTTCCCGGGCCAGGTACAGTGGAA
>CALZKF010000273.1 GCA_945787955.1 uncultured Acidobacteriota bacterium
TGCTGGATGATGCGGGCCGGGTCTTGGACTACGACCTGGATATGACCCACACCATCACACCGGCCGGAGGGGAGACCTCGGTGGTCCGGATGACGGTGGATCCGACCACGCTGGACATGCGGTTGACCGGCCCCATGGGCGGCCTTCTGGAACTGGCCATGAACCGGGAGACCATGACCGGAACCCTGAGTCTCAACGGCGTCCAGGTGGCGACGGTGAGCATCGTAGGCGGATGCGCCACCATCGTCTCCAGTATCCCGGCGATTCCGGATCAGACCATCTGCGCCGGCGCAGCATAGAGGTCCTTACGCAGCAAGGCCCGGCAGCGGATGTACTGCTGCCGGGCCGATTTTTATTCCGACAGGATCAGGAACGGTCCGGAGACGCCGTCCGGATGTAGAACAGGATCACGCCACTGCCGATCATGCCCAGTGCCACCAGTGCTGCCGGCACCGCCATCCCGGTTGAGGACAATGCCCAGGCGCTGAGGCCGATCCCGGTCCACATGGCGACTAGGGATGCGACCTTGGACCTCAAGGTCAACTCCCGGTTACCAGCCGACTTCAGGAACGGTCCCAGTCTGGGATGCTCCATAAGCCAGCGGTTCAGCCGAGGCGAACTGCGGGCGAAGAAGTAGGACGCCGCCATAAGGAAGACGGTGGTCGGCAGGCCGGGCACAAAAATCCCGATGACCCCCAGACCGGTGCACGATCCCCCCGCCGCGATGTAAAGCGTCCGCTTCATGGCTCACCTTGGACTGTTCAGGATAGCGTATGTGCTCGATTCAGGCACCTGAATCTAATGTCCGTGAGCCAGCGACTCTACCGTTTCCAGGAGCTCGTCGAACAGTTTCCGGACGCCGGCCTCCCGGATCCGGGAGAACTTGGAATCGTGGACCTTTTCCGGCACCTGGACCTGGCTGGCTGCGAACCGGTTCACGATGGTGTTGAGCGCTTCCGGTGAGAGTTTCTTGACATGCTTCACGAGGCTTCCGGAGGCATAGGTCACCGCATCGCCGGTGATCCGGGCAAACACGTTGATGGTGGCTGAACGCTCTCCGATCTCGGTCAGCATGGCCGGGACGCTCAGGCCGCGATGCCGGGCCGCCGCCTCGATCAGTTCCAGGTAGCTGTCTTGCAACTCCCGGGCCATCCGCTTGCGGTGAGGGGTCAGCTTGCGATCGTTTTCCGATGCATAGATTGAGGCGGCCAGCTCGATCAACTCCTCGGGAGGGATCGGCTCGCCCTGGTCCAGCAACCGCCCGGGGAGTTCCCGGAGCAGGTCCCGGACACTGAACACGGCGTTCCATGTGATGCCGTCCGGGAGCTTCCGGGGGCCACGGGCCGACTTGGCCTGTTCGAAATGCCGGTGAGCCTTGTCGAAGCGGTTGAACGATTCCTGGTGGGCGTTGCGGATCAGTTCCTGGGCCCCGGCGTCGAAGCCGGCATGATGCAGCAGCAGCCGTTCCGACGTCCGGGTGAACGCCTCGTCGAACAGGCTCAGGACCGGGTCGTCCCGGAAGCGGTACAGAGGCGCCTTTTCCCCGGTGATGAGGTAGTCCCGGACCTGGGCGAAGACCTGGACGATCTCCCGGGCCTTCCTGCGCTGTTCCGGCAGTGTGGTGGACCAGCGCGGCCCGTCATCGAAGCGGTATTCCCGGTGGTACAGGCCGAACTGCCGCACCGATCCATAATCGATGATGCCGCCGTCGGCCAGGATGTTGTCGCCGTCCCAGTCCAGCCAGCAGAAGATGTACTCGCGCTGGAACATGGCGGCCATCTTTCCGAAGGTCCGGGCCATGGTCTCCCCCAGGACCCGGTAGCGGTCGTTCCCCGCCGGGATGTCCGGCCAGTCGCCGTTCTTGATCTGCCGTTCCATGAACAGGTCGGCCACCGCACGCAGCGCCGGGAGATTGTTCTGCTTGTGGTGCACGAAAAAGTGCGACGGGCGGATCAGGTTCTTGCCGGCCCGGACGTTGATGGCGAAGCCGTCGGGCCGGCGCAGGATCGCCAGCGTCCGTTCCGTCGGAATGCCGTTGCGATGGAACGATTCGGACATCAACAGTGATTCGAACCCCTCCTCCAGTGTGGCGGTGCCGCAGCCGTAGTCGGCGTTCCAGTTGCCGGTTTCGAACAGCTCACCGGACTCGGCGGTTGCGGGACACAGTCGTGTGACCCCGGTGCCGCCGCTGGAGATGTCCCAGGTCGTGCCCCGGTGCCGGATGCATCCGTTCCAGATCGAGCGGCCGTCGCCTGACCCTTTGCCGGTTCGGCCGGGGTGTTGCAACTGCAGGTAGCGGGTCGCCATGAAAGTACCTGGAAGCAGTTCGTCATCCTGCAGCTTCAGGCCGTGCCCGGCATCGTATTCGTTGACGATCTGGATGGCGAACGTGTTCAGGATCGCATCCCGCAACCCTGCGGTCAGGCGGTTCGGGTGGCGGGCTCGGATCAGACCGATTTCACGGGCCAGGGCGAAGTTGAAGTAGACCACTTCGGTGCCTGGCACCCTGCGGGCAGGGTAGTCCAGGAAGCCGCCGGTGACCTGGTCCTTGAACGGATGGCTGCCGTCCAACCGGCGAAAAAGCCGGTACGGATCGTCAGTTTTTCGCCCAGGACACATGGTTCGGCGCAGCCCTCCCTGGACCGAACATGGGTCGCAGGGCCGAGCGGGGCAATAACTCGTCAATTTAGCGCTGATTGCAGACAATTTCCTGCCGGGATCAAATTGTGAGAACTGCGGGAGAGCATCGGGACATCCGTCGGGAACCCTGTTAACGGAACAGGCGGTATACCACCACTTGAAAACGACAAGGAGTTTCCAATGAATCGGAAAAGAATTCTCATGACGGTTTCCATCCTTCTGGTCGCCCTGGCCGGAACGGCGGCCCTGGCCGGCGGCGCAACCAAGGTTGAAGACGCCCTCTGGGGTGACGGCGTGACCTGGGACACGGTCCTGACCCCGACCAGTTTCAAGAACGCTCCGAGCCATTCCGTTGATCTGCTGTACAACTTCGGGATGAGCGGCTTGAGCGGCCAGCGCGCCGTTTCCAGCAACGTGCCCGGAGACCGGGAATACAACGGTGGGCGCTGGTGGGTGCAGATGGTCGTGTTCACCGAGCAGGGTCTGCTGGCCCATGACCCGGACGGCGACGGCATGGTGAATTTCGAACTGACCAGCGCAGCTGCGGTTACCGACCATGTCGCGCTGGGGCATATCGAGATCTTCGAGACCGCGACGTACTTCGAATGCCCGATGATTCGCAGCAAATAGACCGATGCCCACGGAACTCCCGGGAGCTTTCCGCTCCCGGGTTTCCGGATCGGCTATGATACTGCCCGTGAGCGCTACCTCGACCATGAAGCGGAATATCCTGATCATCGAAGACGACCTGGATATCGCCCGGCTCGTCCGGTTGCACCTGGAAGATCAGGGATGCGCCATCCGGATCGAAACGGACGGGGAAGCCGGATTGCGCGCCGTCCTGGCCGGTCGCTTCGACCTTGTCGTGCTGGACCTGACCCTGCCCGGCATCGACGGCCTGGAAATCTGCAGGCGGATCCGGAGCGGAGAAGAGTACGTTCCGGTGCTGATGTTAACCGCACGATCCACGGAAACCGACCGGGTTGTCGGCCTGGAGCTGGGAGCGGACGACTACCTCACCAAGCCGTTCAGCGTCACCGAGCTGGTAGCCCGGGTCAAGGCGATCTTCCGGCGGATCGATGCGGTGCGAACCGAGGCTGCAGGATCGGGATTG
>CALZKF010000274.1 GCA_945787955.1 uncultured Acidobacteriota bacterium
CGGCCGAGAACATCATCGGACTTCTGGAAGAAGAGTAAGGCCGCTGGTGTCGGTCACGTTCTGAAGTTCTCGCACGTTCCCCGGTGTTCCCGGTGTCCGTCCGGCGTCCACGGTAGAAACCAGAGTCTCCAAAAAGTCTCCCAGTTATTTCGGCCGCGCTCGGGATACCGGGATGGCTGCCGGGATTTCCGCGCTATTTTAGGGTGGGCCTGGTTTCACCGGTTCCCGGTTGGGGGCGGCCGTAAGTCTTTACCTGTCAACGAAAAAGAGGCCCGAAGCGTTGTTTGCTCCGGGCCTCTTGCTTCGCCTTCTAAGCCGTGGGTCGCAGGTTCGAATCCTGCCGGGCGTACCAGTGCGGCGAAGACATTCCCGGATCGTACCCGCGGATGTTCCGGCCCACCCCGAAAGGATCAGGTCCCGTTCCCACGCCGGCGGGGGGTCTTGGCGTCTAGGAGCGCTTGCCTGTACACACTGAAACTCTCCCGGTTGTTTTGACTCGGTCCATATCCAAGCCGGTTCTGCGCCTTCTCGATATTGAGTGTCATGGACCTGGCCATGTAGCCGACGGAGTAGCGGGTCATCATCGGCTTTTTCGGGCCGAAGGGGAAATGGCCGGCCAGTTCCATGACGCCTGCAATTGCGCGGGCCGCCGGTACCGGGACGTTCTTCGGCCGGAACTCCTTCCCGAGGACGGAGACCATCTGCTCGAACCAGTCCCGGATGGTGATCGGCTCGCCGTTGGAGATGTTGTACGTCTCGTTCCAGGCTTCTTCAGGAGCTTTGAAGCAGAGGCGGACCGCATCCACGAAGTTTTCGATGTAGGTGATGTCCACCACGGCCCGGCCGTTGTTGATCAGGGGGAAGCGCCGCTTGCGGGACATCCGCAGGATCCGGGGTGAGAAGGTGTTGTCGTGCGGCCCGAACACCGCCTTGGGCCGGAGGTTGATGACGTCGATCCCTTTCTCACGTGCGGCCAGGACTTCCTTCTCGGAAATCAGTTTCGTCGTGGCGTAATGGCTCAGCTGGCGAGGGGGGAGGGGATCGTCCTCCTTGAGATCGAGCCGGTCCTGGTCGTTGAAATAAACGCTGGGCGACGAAACGAAAATCAGTTTCTCGATCCCGTACCGGATGCAGCCCTGGAGCACGTTGCGGGTCCCGATGACGTTGTCCTGATGGAACTGTTCATAAGCGCCCCAGTCGCCGGACTTCCCGGCGCAGTGCACGACGCAGTCCGCCGGCTCGAACACCTCCAGGAGAGAGCCGGTCCGCCCGATGTCCGCCGGACGGAACTCGATGCCGGCGGCTCCCAGGATGTTCCCCACCCCCAGGGCCCTGCCGGTGGCCAGTATTTCATGGCCGTCCCGGGCAAGGGACACCGCCAGATTGCGTCCAATGAAGCCGGTGGCTCCTGTGATGATCAGTTTCATGGCAGAACCCGGGTCCATTTTAAGCGATTTCCGCCGCTTACCGGGAAAATTGGCGATTCCCATGGTGCGGCGTTATAATCCGCACCCGTTTCGACATGTGGTGAGTGTAGCTCAGTTGGTAGAGCTCCAGATTGTGGATCTGGCTGTCGTGGGTTCAAGTCCCATCACACACCCCATCCTTCCTTTTATGTGCGCCCGTAGCTCAGCTGGATAGAGCATCTGGCTTCGAACCAGAGGGTCGGGAGTTCAAATCTCTCCGGGCGTACCAGGTTAGAGCTGATTCTATGGTTGCGTTTGGATTATTCTGCAGATCTTCCGCCCACCGAGCCACCTCGACCGCCCCTGGAGCCGGGGCTCAATGCACCACCCCTCCAGCTTTTGCGTGAGCGCCTGAAGCCGGTTGACATGGCCCATGTAAATTCAGGAACTATCCGGTGATGGGGGGGATTGTGGGACAGGCAATCTTCTGGTTTTTCATGTTTTTCGTGTCGAAGGAGAAAAATGGTAGTACGCTTTCCCTAACCGATCCCCCCATGGGACAGGAAGGAGGAGGGAATTCGCATGAAACAAGCGATTTACTTACTGGGCTGCTTCGTGCTCCTGCTCGGCAGCGCCTGCGCCCTTACCAACTACGAGCTGATCACCGACGATGAAGGCAACCCGTTGAACACCAAGGGCAAGGCGATCGTGAATTGGGATGGGAACTTCGGTACGCTGTGGCCCGACGGTATGGACGAGCTGTTCGCCATGGTGGACCAGAAGGCGAACGGGGACCGGACCATCACGAACTACAACCACTTCACGACCGACGCCACTTTCATCGACTGGCTGTATTGCAGCCCGGACTGGAACGGCTGTTCGTTCCTGACGGCCGATGATCCGGAGATTGGCGACGTCGACCCGTACGATTACACCTATAACGCCAACTGTTCCGGTTTCCGGAGCTTGTTCTACCTGATCAACACCACCCGGTACAGCGGCGAGTGTGGTCGTGCGCGGATCGGCGTCGAAGATCGGATCAAGCTCATGAACATGGGATCGGTCATCGTCCGAAACGGTGTAGAGGGCTTGCTCTACAACCTGAATCGGAACAACTTCAGTATCCGGCTGGACAACAACTCCGGCGTGGTCAGCACCGTTCCGATGGTTGGGGACGCGAGTTTCTTTGTCGAGCCGGGAAGGAACCGGATGACCGTGGACATGACCAACAGCCTGCTGGCCAACACCGGCCGGGGCCTGGCCGATTACGTCAGGAGCTATGGCACCGAGGTCATCACCGTGACCTTCACGCTGAACGGGGTCAGCAAGAGCTGGGATGTCGGTAAAATGAATGCCGAGAAAATCACGGAGAACGTGAACAAGATCTGGTGAGGGCAGCACCTCCGAGGTAGCGGTTGTTCGCGATGATCGGGCCGGTATAACCTGCCGTCCGGTCAAGTTCCTTCTTGTAACGGCGCCACCGATTCCTCTTGTGGTTCCATTCGCCTGGCCCACACTCTTGGCGCAGTGCAGGGTGTTTCGGCGATTCCCCGGAACGGGTTTCCGGACCCTCCGTGAGCCGTTGCGAACCGTCGCATCCTGCGGCGAAAGTACCCGCTTCCCCCCTTGGCCAGAAGGTACACAAGCCGCTTGAGTGCTTTCCGGTCTTCCCTTCCGTACTGAGCCCATACGCCGCCCATGTGTCGGTAGTTGTGATCCCATGCCGCCTGGAGGAGATCGAAGTGGGCCGGCGTCATGTCATTTAAGCTGAACGGGCTCTCGTTGCAGGACTCCCGCGTGACGCCCATGGGAATGTAGAACATCGGAACGATGGTGCTCTGGTAATGATCCAGGTCCCGCACCAGGCGGATGGTGTCCCGAACGTCTTCTTCCGTTTCTCCGGGCAGGCCGAAAATCAGGGTGAAGCAGGCGAAGAACCGGTTCTCATGGAGGATGCTCGCCCCTTCCCGGACCACATCGGGCCAGTCTCCCGGGTGGTACGGGCGCATCTTGGAGGCCAGGTTCAGGCGGGCCAGACGGCGGCTGCCTGTTTCGATACCCATCTGCATGCCGATCGCCTTGGGGCCTCCAGGTTTTCCCAGGCGCCGTATCCGGGCGATTTCCCGGACGGTTTCCGGAGACGAGACCACCCCGGTCAAGGTTCCGTGGCTGGCGCCGATGGAGCGCACCACCGGAACCCGGGACACTTCCTCGAACAGATTACAGATGGCGTCGTGATTCACCTTGTAATCGGGCAAAGCCTCGTAACGGAACAGGTCCTCGGCGTGGAACGTGATCCATCCGTTGTTTGCGGGAGCGTTGATCTCGGC
>CALZKF010000275.1 GCA_945787955.1 uncultured Acidobacteriota bacterium
ACCGCCTGCCCACCGAGGCCGAGTGGTACCGCATGGCGGCCCGGGTCGACACCGACCAGCCTTACTGGGACGAAGCGCCGGGGAACCTGAACCTGGAGTACTGCGCTTCGTCCTGCCCGGTGGACCGCTTCGACAACGGCGGCCTGTTCGATCTGGTGGGCAACGCCTGGCAGTGGACTGAAACCCCTATCGACGCGCTGCAGGGTTTCGAGGTCCACCCGGCCTACGACGACTTCTCGGTGCCGACCTTCGACGGCCGCCACAACATGATCAAGGGCGGGTCCTGGATCTCCACCGGCAACGAGGCGACCCGTGCTTCGCGGTACGCCTTCCGGCGGCATTTCTTCCAGCATGCCGGTTTTCGCTATGTGCAGTCCGACGTCGAACCGGATGAGACGGTCAACGTCTACGAAACCGAGGAGTTGATCTCCCAGTATCTGGAGTTCCACTACGGCGACACCTGGTTCGGCGTGTCGAACTTCCCCAAGGCCTGCATTGCCGCCGTGATGGCTGTGGTCGGGGACGGACCGAAGCGCAAGGCGCTGGATATCGGCTGTTCCGTCGGCCGGTCCGCCTTCGAACTGGCCCTGCATTTCGAGCAGGTGGAGGCCAGCGACTTTTCCACCCGGTTCATCGGTAGCGCCATCGAGCTGCAGAACAGCGGCCTGCGGCGCTACGCCATCCGGGACGAAGGCGACCTCATGACCTTCAAGGAGGCCAACCTGGCGGAACTGGGACTTCAGGAAACCGCCAGCCGGGTGGAATTCTTCCAGGGCGACGCCTGCAACCTGAAGGAACTGTGCGCCGGCTACGATCTGGTGTTCGCCGGCAACCTCATCGACCGGCTGTACGATCCGGCCGGGTTCCTGAAGCTGATCGCAGGCCGGATCCGGACCGGCGGGCACCTGGTGCTGACGTCGCCCTACACCTGGCTCGAGGAATACACAGAGAAGGACAACTGGCTGGGCGGCTACAAGGAGGACGGCGAGAACGTCACCACCCTGGATGGCCTGCATCGCAACCTGGATTCCGAGTTCGACCGGGTCGGCGAGCCTAAGGAGGTCCCGTTCGTGATCAGGGAAACCAGGCGGAAGTTCCAGCACTCGTTGGCGGAGATGACCGTCTGGCGGAAGAGAGGCTAGCCTCCTGTTTCCAACCCGTTCTGGCGCCTGCCCAGCCAGAGCGAGACCGCTAACCACAGGCCGGCCAGCGGCACCGCCACCCAGGCGATGCCGGAGACGCCGATACCCAGGCGGCCCATGAGAGCCCAGGCCCAGGCGCCGATCTGGTCGCCTCCGCGATACACGAAGGTGTCGATGAAACTCTTGGCCTTGTACTTGTCCTCACGTGGCACCACGGTGTAAAGGACTTCCCGGGCCGGCCGGGCCAGGGCGTAGTTGCCGCTCCTGCGCAGGACCTGGAACAGCACGATGGCGGTCAGCGTCGGCGCCAGACCGAGCCCTGTGAATCCGACGATACAGATCAACGGCAACAGCGCCAGTGTCAGGCCGACCCCCAGGAGCCGGATCACCCGTCCCGTAAGGAACAGCTGGGTCAGGATGGTCAGGACATTCACCGCCAGGTCGATCCGTGCGAAGAATCCGGTCCGCGCTCCGCTGTCGGCGAACGAGAGTTCCACGATCGATGCCTGCTGAAAATAAAGGAAGGTGGCCAGGACCGTGTATAGCATCATGTAGAGGCAGATCCCCAGCAGGTAGGGCGAGCGGGCCACGTGACCCAGGCCGGCCAGGGCAGTGCCGCCGATCGGTCGGCGGTCCGGCGGGTCGGCGTCGGCGGCGCCCGCCTTCCGGGAGCAACGCACGGCGCATTCCAGCAGCAATACCGAAAGCAGCAGGAGCCAGACCGTGTCGATCCGCTCCGCCGCCAGGGTGGTGATCCCCGAGCCGCAGATCGCCCCCAGTGTGCCGCCCAGTCCGAGGAAGCCGAACAACCGTTTGCCCTGTTCCGGCCGGAAGGTGTCGGCGGCGAACGCCCAGAACACCGACACCACGTACAGGTTGAACACGGCGGACCAGATGTAGAACATCCGGCCAAGAAATATGTGGTTCTCACCGGGCAGGAACCGGAACAGAAGGAAGAACAGGGCCAGGTTCACCATGAAGAAGCGGTAGGTCCAGGAGATGAACCGCCTCCGGGTCAGCCGGGAGACCAGGGCGGCGAACGCCGGGTTCACCAGCAGCATGACCAGCATGGTGCCGGTGAACAGCCAGGGCAGGTTGCGGACGCCGCCGGCCACCCCCATGGCGTCCCGCATCGGCCGGATGATGTAGTACCCGGCCAGGACGAAGAAGAAGTAACCGAAGGCCCACAGGGCGACCCGGACTTCCCCGGGCCGGACCTGTATCACCCGGCGGAGACGGTCACCGAAAGTCTCAGGCCGGTTCATCCCGCTTCTTCCAGGCGGCCAGGACTTCGGCCTCTTTCTCCCTGGGCAGGCCGGCCTTCGGCTTGGCCCGGCGTTCTTGCGGCAATGCGTTCCACCATGTCAGGGTGTCCCGGGCCGTGTCGGCCAGGGGCCGGAACGACAGCCCCGCGGCGATGGCGCGGCTGCAGTCGATGTGGCCGAACCCTTCGTAGCCGTCCCGGGGCGGAACCCAGCAGGTCATCTGACTCCAGGGCTGGACCTCCTTCGCCGCCAGGAAGTCGGCGTCCACCCAGGTGAACGACATCTCTTTGCTGGTCACCGCCCGGATGCCGTACAGCATCTCGGCGATAGACAACGTGGACGACGGTCCGGTGGCGTTGAAGGTGCCGGTAATCCTGTTTTCGGCGATATGCACGAACCAGTGCGCCAGGTCCCGGGCGTCAATGATCTGGACTGCGTCGGTCGGGTTCCCCGGAGCCATGATCTCGCCGCCGTCCTGAATCCGCACCGGCCAGTATGTGAACCGGTCGGTAGGGTCCATGGGGCCGACGATCAGGCCTGGCCGGACAACCACCGCCTTGTCGCCGAACGCCTTGCGGGTCTCTTCCTCGCACAGGGCCTTCATACCGCCGTAGGTCTCGCCGGTGATCTCCTCGGTAGTCGGGTCTTCCAGCCGGGCCACCGGATCATCCTCGTTGAGACCGATCTTCTTGAACTCTCCGAACGCCGAGATCGATGAGGTGAACAGGTACAGTTCCGCCGAGTCTTTCAGGAGCCCGGCGGACTCCCGCACCCAGCGGGGGACCGATGCCGAGTTGTCGATGACCACGTCCCACTTGCGGCCTTCCAGCGCGGTCAGGTTGTCCTTGCGGTCCCCCTTCAGTTTCTCGACATCAGGGAACAGGTGGGTGTTGGTCTTGCCGCGGTTGAACAGGGTAACGGTATGACCCCGCTTCATGGCGTATTCCACCAGGGGCGGGCCGATGAGCTGGGTACCCCCCAGCACCAGGATCTTGAGCGCTTTCGATGCCTTCCCAACGGTTGCCGAGGAGTCGGCGGCGGTCGCCAGACCGCCCAGGCCCAGGGTGGCTCCGGCGGCTCCGGTGATCTGCAGGAACTGTCGTCGTGTCGTGCTCATGGCGGCTCCTTATTCGTCCAGAAGGTTATACACCGGACCCGCTTTCGTGTTTCAGTGAACCACCATTTGCGCCGGCCCCCATGGGATAATACCGTGGACCTTGAGGAGAGACATGGCGATGACGGTTCAGGCGATATTCGAAGATTTGAAGGTCCGCTTCAGCGACCTGGTGCCGGAGTTCGAGCTGCGGGAA
>CALZKF010000276.1 GCA_945787955.1 uncultured Acidobacteriota bacterium
GTCGCCGGGAAAATACGGTTTCGATTGCAGGTGGCGCTCCATTACGTCCAGCGCCCTGTACCCGGCCTGGTGGACGGCGGCCAGACGTTCCCGGTAGTCGTCGCCGACGTTTTTATATTTCATCCAGAAGCGGGCCACGGCGATGTTCGGCTCGTGGTTGTTCTGCTCAAAAAACATCCACTGCAGCGCCCGGCTCCGGATAAGCGGATCCTCGGGCAGATACCGGGTGCCCAGGGCGAAGTGATGCAGGATCGCGCCGGACTCGCACAGCACGTTGCCGTTGCCGAACTCCACCATCGGGGTCTTGCCGTTGGGATTCTTCGCCACATATCCCGGCGTTCTCGCCTGTCCGGCCAGGATGTCGGTTTCCACGAGTTGGAACGGGATCCCCAGCTGGATCAGCAGCAGCCGGACCTTGTAGCAGTTCCCGGAACCCTGGAACGAGTACAGCTTGAGCATGTCGCACTCCCTGGAACCGATAGTACACGACGTGAAAAGGACCTGTCCGGCTATTTAGACCAGTTCCACGTCCCGGAACCAGTACGCGATCTCCACCGCCGCAGTTTCCGGGGCGTCGGAGCCGTGGACCGCGTTCTTCTCGATGTCGGTGGCGTACTGCTTCCGGATGGTGCCGTCGGCAGCCTGCTCCGGATTGGTGGCGCCGATGACCTCGCGCCACCTGGCGATGGCGCGGTCGGCTTCCAGGGCCAGGACCACCGCCGGTCCGGACGACATGAAGTTCACCAGATCGCCGAAGAAGGGCCGCTCCCGATGGACGGCGTAGAACCCTTCGGCGTCGGCGCGGCTCATGTGCACGAGACGCATGCCGAGGATCCCGAACCCTTCCTTTTCGATGCGATCCAGGATCGGACCGGTGGCCTTTTTGGCGACCGCATCCGGTTTAATGATTGCGAATGTTCTTTCCATTTCCAGTCGTTCCTTTATCTTTGATTAATCCAGGATGTCCCGGACGGTCTCACCGATCGCCGCCGGGGTCTCCACGACGGAAATACCGGCCGCCCTGAGCGCTTTCATCTTTTCCGCCGCAGTGCCCTTGCCGCCGGCGATGATGGCGCCTGCATGGCCCATCCTGCGTCCCGGAGGTGCGGTCTGTCCTGCGATGAACGCAACCACCGGCTTCTTGACGTTGGCTCTGATGTACTCGGCCGCCTCTTCCTCGGCAGTACCGCCGATCTCGCCGATCATGACGATCGCTTCCGTATCCGGATCGGCGTTATACTCGGTGAGCATGTCGATGAAGTTGGTGCCGACAATAGGGTCGCCGCCGATGCCGACGCAGGTGGTCTGGCCGATGCCCAGGGCGGTGAGCTGGCCCACCGCTTCATAGGTCAGGGTGCCGGAGCGGGATACCACACCGACCGGTCCGCCCGGCTGGTGGATGTGTCCGGGCATGATGCCGATCTTGCATTCGCCCGGTGTGATGATGCCGGGGCAGTTCGGTCCGATCAACCGGGTGTCCCGACCTTCCAGGAACCGCATGACCTTGACCATATCGAGAGTCGGCACACCTTCCGAGATGCAGACCACCAGCTTCACACCGGCGTCCGCCGCCTCCATGACCGCATCGGCTGCGAACGGCGGCGGTACGAACACCACACCGGCGTTGGCGCCGGTCGCCTTCACCGCCTCGGAGACGGTGTTGAACACCGGGATACCGTCCATGTCCTGGCCACCTTTTCCGGGGGTGACGCCGGCCACCACGTTGGTGCCGTACTCCACCGCCTGCCGGGTGTGGAAAGTTCCTTCCTTGCCGGTGATGCCCTGGACCACCAGGCGGGTATCCTTGTTCACCAGTACCGACATCACGCACCTCCCGCCGCGGCAACGACCTTCTCGGCGGCGTCTTTCATGCCGTCGGCCACCAGGAAGTTCATACCGGACTCCTTCAGGATCTTCTGGCCCCGCTCCACGTTGGTGCCCTCGAGGCGGACAACCACGGGGATTTTCACGCCGACCGCCTTCGAGGCCGCCACCACTCCCTCGGCTACCACGTCGCAGCGCATGATGCCGCCGAAGATATTCACCAGCACCGCTTTGACGTTGTCATCGCTGAGGATCAGCTTGAACGCCGCAGTCACCGCCTCGGTGGTGGCTCCGCCCCCCACGTCCAGGAAATTGGCCGGGCTGCCGCCATGGTGCTTGATGATGTCCATGGTTCCCATGGCCAGCCCTGCGCCGTTCACCATGCAGCCAACGTTGCCGTCCAGCTTGATGTAGTTCAGGCCATGCTTGCCCGCCGCCACTTCCAGCGGATCTTCCTCGGTCAGGTCCCGCAGCTCCCGCAGATCCGGATGGCGATACAGGGCGTTGTCGTCGAAGTTGATTTTGGCGTCGAGAGCGACCACCCGGCCGTCTTTCAAGACCACCAGCGGGTTGATCTCCACCATGGACGCATCGGTCTTCATGAACGCGTCGTACAACGCCGCAGTGAGCTTCGTGAAATCCCGGACCTGGTCCTTGCCCAGGCCGAGACCGAAAGCGATCTTTCGCCCTATCCAGGAGGAATAGCCGGTCCGCGGGTCCACGGCAACCTTCAGGATCGCGTCGGGCCTCTCGGCGGCCACGACCTCGATCTCGGTGCCGCCCTCGGCGGATGCGATGAATACCGGCGCTTCCGCGGCACGGTCCAGCAGGATCGCCAGGTAGAATTCCCTGGCGATGTCCATGCCCTCTTCGATGAGGACCTTGCCGACCTCCTTGCCCTCTGCGCCGCTCTGGATCGTCACCAGGGTGTTCCCCAGCATCCGGGCAGCCGCTTCCTTCGCCGCGGCGGCGTTGGGGACCACCACGACACCACCCAGTGGTTTTTCGCCATTGGGATGCATCACCGGCTTCCCGTTGGCGTCCTTGAAGGTGCCCTTGCCCCGGCCGCCGGCGTGGATCTGGGACTTCACCACCACCGTACCGCCGAACTTCTTCGCGATCGCCTCCGTCTCGTCGGGGGTGGTGGCGACCTCCCCCCGGGGAACGGCTACACCGAACTGGGCCAGAACCGATTTGGCCTGATACTCGTGGATTTTCACCGCAATACTCCTGGATACATTCGTTATTGGTAGAGGACGGCGGATTATAGGATATGGGCAAATATCCGGCTACCGGGAATAGCTGCGCTGCGGGTCTAGGTTTATCATGGCAGGAATAAATGGCCTGCGACGGAAGTTGGCTGAAACGTTCCGAAGACTGAGGAGATGATCATGGAGCCATCGAACCACGGCGTTTTGCTGCGAAAAGACAGCGTCACTCAAGTGAGGCACCAACTGCTGACTGGGCTCCACATCGGGAGGCTCATACCCGGTGGACGGGCGCCCTCGGTCAGGCGTCTGGCCGACATAACCGGCTTGAACCGGAAAACGGTCCACCGCGCATATACCCGCCTCGCCCAGGAGGGCATGCTGGATCTTCGACCCGGGAGTGGAACGTTCATCTCGGAATCGATCAACTCGGAGGCGGCTGACCCGGGGGCAGCCTCGATAACGGCCCTTTTAGATGCCGCCGAGTCCTGCGGAGCGATCGCCCGCTCCCTGAGACTGCCACCGGAACGGTTCACCACATTTCTCGATTACTATCTCGGACAGGGCTACCGCTCGGTCCCCATGATAGTGACGTAATGTAACCGCGAGCATCTCGGGTTGATTGAACTGTAGGTGACCCGTACACTCGGGCTCAGGGTTGATCCGGTCCTGCTTTCTCACGCCGAGGTCGCGGAGGCGACCGCCGGAGTAGGGGCACCGGTATACAGGGTAGCTCTGGATTCGGAGTTCCCGCGGGACGTGGTCTCCCACGCTCGACGGGGGCCGGTCGTCATGATCGTAACCGACAGGATCTTTGAAGCGGTATTTACGCGGCTGCTGCGTACGATGTCGATTCCCGAAGAACTGATCCGACAGGTCCGGATCATAAGTCCTGCGGACCTGACCGGCGCTTCAATTGACGAAAACGTCACGGTCCATATTTCGCCCCTGTTGGACGAGGCGGTCCTCCCGCTGCCCACCGCCCGGAGGATCTTCCGCACCCCGTGGCGGATCGGCCCCGAGTCCCTGGAACGTCTTAAGGCCGCGCTCTCCATGGACCTTGCGTCGGGTCGCCTGGACCGGCCATCACGGCCGACCGGCTGACCGATAGCGTGTCTCCGTCATTCCGCCTCGCATGAGCTCGTCGAGTCCCCATGAGCAAGGTGTGCCGCAACGGCATTGACGTTCACTACCAGGGTCTTCCCGCGAGCGTTTCCCGGGCCGGAATGGCAAATCTCGACCGGTCCCGGTCGCCCTATCCGCTCAACCCGGCCGGTCTCCCCTGACGGTCCGAGATTCGAGGAGGTCAAAAGGTACAGTTCCCCCGCCTCGTCCTCGCCCAGCCCCAAAACGTAACGATCGAGCGTGTCGTCTTCGACGCCGATACGAAACTCGGAGATGACATAGGGTGTGCCGCCGTCGGCGTTTAGATGGAACAACCGGCCGGCGGCCGGGAAGAACGTTCGTGAAAAATCACCGAAGACGTACTGGCCGCGCAGTTCAGGAAACCGGCGACCTCGATAGACGTACCCGCCAATGATTGCGAGTCCTTCCGAATGATCGTAATCCGCGATCGGATCCCGCAGCGGCTCTCCGAAAGCGCCGGTATCGGGGCAAGTCGCCGGTGGCGTGGTAGGAGCA
Organism: uncultured Acidobacteriota bacterium; assembly: GCA_945787955.1. GTDB lineage: Bacteria > Acidobacteriota > Polarisedimenticolia > Polarisedimenticolales > Polarisedimenticolaceae > Polarisedimenticola. The sequence goes on from CALZKF010000276.1 coordinate 4,674, forward strand.
AACGGGTCGAAGCAGTCGAACCCCTCCCGGGTCACCCAGCCATAGTTGCCGCCGTTCCGGATGATATCGATCTCTTCACGCCGGTTCTGGCCCACATCCGCCAGGAACAGGCGACCATCCTTGCGATCGAATGAAAACCGGTACGGGTTGCGGAGGCCATAAGCGTAGATTTCGTCTGCGCCCGGCCCACCGACAAACGGGTTATCCGACGGAACTGCATAGGGTGCGCCGCCGTCCACATCTATCCGAAGGATCGAGCCGAGAACCGTATCGATGTCCTGGGCATTCCCGATGGGACCGTGGGAAGGCGGGATGTCTGCAAGGCCGTCGTTGGCGCCCCCACCGTCACCTAGGGTGAAGTACAGCATTCCATCCGGGCCGAAGGCGATCCCCCCGCTGTTGTGATTGAACTGCGGCTCCTCGATTTCGAACAGGATCGCTCCCGAGGACCGATCCGCCAAGTTTGGATTAGCTGAAACCATGAACTCCGCAAGAACCGCGGAGTGGCACCCGCGGCTTGTCCCAAAGCACGGTTCTCCGGCCGTACCATCCCGAGGCGCGCTGTAGCGAACAAAGAACCGTCCATTGCGTTGGTATTCCGGATGGAACGCCAGCCCGAGCATCCCACGCTCATCGAAGAACGGATTCACCAGGACGATCCGATCGGAAAAATCGAGGAAAGGCTCGGCAAGGAGGATGTCATCCGCAACCACACGCACCGCACCTGCCTGGTCGACAATGAACAACCTGCCGGACCCGTCTCCGGCGTGAGTTGCCGAAACCGGCGCCGTCAACCCGTCGGCTATGAGCTCAAGATCGACGGTGATATCGCTCTTTGCGATCTGTGCGTGAACCAGCCCGACGGCCATGAGCACACAGCAAACGATAAGACTCTTCATGATGACTTTCATCCCTGCTCCTCCATGTCGGTTCCGGTCGACTAGGGCTGACCGCAAGCATTGGTTAGATCCTTGCCACTGTTACCGCATTCCATAGAACTGCCTGCAGCACCCGGGCCCGCGCGCTCCCCGAGAGCACTGTCTTTTCCGAAGGACCCCTCTTCGGATACACCGTTGGTTGCCGTAACGATCCACCAGAT
>CALZKF010000277.1 GCA_945787955.1 uncultured Acidobacteriota bacterium
TGGCTTCCTCCTCCTCCAGCGCCGGTCCCGGATCGTCCTCTTCGAGCATTCGATTCCAGGCGAGCACGGCACCATCCGGATGGATCGACACGGAGAGGGCGCGGGGCTCGCCTGGTTTCTTGAAACCGATGTGGTAGTACACCAGCCTGAACCGATCGCGAATCCAGGATTGGGTCCGATCGACCCCGAAAGCCGACTCCAGGTAGGTCTGGGAGGAGGTCACCGTCAGTCTTCCGGCAGAGCGGTACCCCTCCAGATCGAACCCCCGGGCCTCCAGGAACTCCCGGGCCACCGGCGCCAGCTCGTCCGGATCCCGGGTAACGTCGGCGTCCACCAGGGGCCAGAGCTTCCCCAGGGAAGGCAGGAACAGGGCCGCTGCCGGCACAGCCACCAGGAGCAGAAGCCAGCCCCGAAATGAAGAAGGCGTCCTCTCGGGACGCCCTCGATCAGTCTCATTCACGGAACGGGCCTTACTTTTTGAAGTAGTCGGCGTTGATCTGCAGGTAGTTCGCCCATTTCTCGGGAAGGGCGTCTTCTTCGAAGATCGCCTCCACCGGACAGGCCGGTTCACAGGCTCCGCAGTCGATGCATTCATCCGGGTCGATGTACAGCAACTCCGCTGCATCGAACCTCGGATCATCCTTGGTCGGGTGGATGCAGTCAACGGGGCAGACGTCCACGCAGGCCGTGTCCTTGGTGCCGATGCAAGGTTCAGCGATGATGAAGGTCATTTGGTATTCTCCTAGTCCGGAATGCTGATCCGGTGCTGGAGATTAACATGGGAACTGCCGATCAACAACCGGGCACCGACCGCCTCGAAAGGGAAAAGACCCTCTGGGCCATGGGTTTCCGGCGCATCGCCGGGGTGGACGAGGCCGGCGTCGGCCCCCTGGCCGGTCCGGTGGTGGCGGCGGCTGTGATATTCAGGCAGGGCGAATATCTTCTGGATGCCAACGACTCCAAGCAGCTCACCGCCGCCTGCAGGGAGAGGCTTGCGGTGGCGATCAAGGAGTCCGCCCTGGCCTGGTCGGTGGCGATGGTGGAGCCGGTAGAGATCGACCGCCTGAACATCTACCACGCCAGCCTGGAAGCGATGCGGAGGGCGGTGGTCGGCCTGTCGGAGCCGCCGGACCGTGTGTTGGTGGACGCCCGGACCATCCCCGGAATCGAAACTCCCCAGGACGGCATTATCAAGGGAGACGCCTGCTGTCACATCATCGGGGCGGCCTCGATCCTGGCCAAGACCGCCCGGGACCAGCTGATGGCGAAGATGGATCGGGAATACCCGGGTTACGGCTTTGCAGCCCACAAGGGCTACCCGACGGTCGCCCACCGGGAGGCGATCCGGAAGCAGGGCCCCTGCCCTATCCATCGCAAATCATTCACGCTGCTGCCGCAGCGCAGGCTGTTCGAGTAGTTTTTTCCTTGGCGTGGCCGCAATAATGCTCTCCGTGCAATCGAGCCTGGAGAGAGGCGATGAGGTAGTATTTGGGACTGCCAAAAAAAGAGGAAGGGCTATAGCTGTGACGAGCGTGGGAAAAAACGAATAATTGTTGCTGCCTCATCGATCCGATGAGCGTCTGGCTGAGCTGATAGCAAAAAATATCCTGACCAGGCTGAGTCCTGTGGGATCTTTGCTGGACATCGGCTGCGGTGATGGCATTGTCGGCGACACGATTGATCAAAACATCCGGTACAGAGGATTGGACCTGAGCGAAGCATGCCTTTATGAGCAGAATCCGGACAACCCGAACATTCTGTATGTAGATCCTAAGAAACTATTCGAGATTTTGGAGCAACAAGAGCAACACGATGTCGTCCTTCTGCTGGATGTCATCGAGCATACTGCCGGCTTCACCGATCTCTTCGAAGCAGCGATCCAAAAGACGAAAACTCATATTGTCGTAAGCCTGCCCAATGAATGATTTCTGTCGCATCGAATCAATTTCCTGCTTGGAAAAGAACTGGCGACAAATGCCCTGGACCTCGTGGGATAGCCGGATGGGACCAAGCACCAGTACATCGTCAACATAGACAAAGCGCGAACCATCCTGACAGAAGCCGGCAAGCGCCATGGTTTTCATCTTCATCAAGAATACTTTCGCCCTGTTGTTCCAAAAAAATTGATCTTGACTCCGCTTATTAAGATGATCAATCTGGTGCCCAACCCGCAGATCTGGAGCATGGGAAGTATTTTTGTGTTCAGCAGGGATCAGTGGGCGCAATAAGCAACCCCCAGGTCGGCTGGTGTGCCGCTCCTTCGCCCTTTTTCCTAAAAGAATCCTATTCGATTAATTTCACTTGTGCCGTGTAAGGATCGCCCAAACAATCGATTGGACGGATCTCCTCGCTAACCCTCCTTGATGACGATCCGGTTCCCGTTCCCTTCGCACCCCGGCATCAACGCCCTCCCATGCGCACACATTATCGATTTTCCAGAAACCGTCCCCTATGCGGGATGAATTCGGACCTTTCCTGTTGTATTCATTCGCAAGAACCATGAAAGGGAAACCATGCGACTAGTTCGTTGCCTGAGGACAGTCTGTTTCATGCTGATCGTAATCTCCGCACCGGTAGCGGGAGCGGAATATGTCTCGGAAACCACACGTTTCCGGACCGTATGGTCCTGGCTCCAGCATCCGGTGGACTGGGTGACCACCAATGGTGACCGCACCGCATTCGGGTCGGGGTCGCTTTTGACCGTGATGAGAGCCGGCCCCGATATCGAACGCCAAGTCGTACCGCCGTTTTCGGTCAGGGACGGGGTTCTGGCCGGCAATGATCTGTACGTCATCGACGATGCACGCCGGCTCCATAAGCTGGGGCTCAACGGAGAGAGCAATACGTTTCATGCCGTACCCACCGCTGAGCAGCCGGGAACAATTCCGCACCTCGCACTGATGGACGACTACCTGATCATCGCCGAGGATTACGTCGGGATTACCTTGCTTGCACTCCCTACAGGCCACGATGGTCACGGAGCGGGAACATCGATGCACAGCGACGCCCTCAAGGCCGTTGCGAGCCTGCCGGTAGCATTCCGGATCGCGGCAGTGGCCACCGCCGCCCGCAAGATCTACCTGGCGGAGGAGGGCGCCGGCATCCACGTGATAGAAGCTCGCGACCCGCATGCGCCGGAATGGATCCGGTCCTTGCCCGCCGACGGGCCGGTCACCGCCATGACCGTGAATGGTGACCGGCTGTACCTGGTTGATGAATCGGGAATCCGTGTGCTGAACAGGATCGGAGAAGTTCGTCCGGCTGTTTCCGACCATAGCGCCGGCCTCGGCGGGACGGCTATCGCCGGTTCCGGCCGAACGCTGCTCGTCGGCTCGGGCGATGGCCTGTCCTCTCTGCGGGACCAGTCCATTACCGAGGCTATTCACGACGTTTCGGTGGCAAACACTTTCTTTTCTCCATCGTCCCTGATCGTTGCCCCGGGAGATACCGTCCGCTGGACCAACACCGGCGGCATCCACAACACCGAATCGTGCGACGGCATCGACGACTCGCCCTCCTGCGCCGGCATCGCGACTGAGCAGTGGCGTAACGGGCCGCCGGCCGGCACCGGGTGGACCTTCGAGCAGTTGTTCACCATCGTCGGTACCAACCCCTATTTCTGTTTCCAGCACCGGTTCTTCGGAATGGACGGCACGATCATCGTGCAGCAGGCCGCTGTCGCCCCGCCTGGCGTTG
>CALZKF010000278.1 GCA_945787955.1 uncultured Acidobacteriota bacterium
TAGGCGTCCAGCACCTGATGCACCACTTCCTGTCGGGTCCGCTCCCGGTCCGAATCCGCCGCCTGCCGGCCGGCCCGGGCCGCCTGGACGCCGCTCCGGATCTTGCCTCCGGTGTACACCGGCTGGGTGACCATGAGCTGGGTCCGGAAATTGGTCAGGGAGTCGGGCTGGTTCAGGAACCCGACATCGAAATTGGCGGCGGTGAACGATTCCTGCCCCAGGAGGTTACCGAAGACGTAGACCGGGTTGGTGGTCAAGGAGAAGTTCTCGATCAGATCCACCCGGGGAAGGAGGTGGGAGCGAGCCTCCGCCGAAACTCCGGCCGCCGCATCCGCCGAGGCGGAGGCGATGGCCAACTGCCGGTTCCCTGCAAGTGCGACCTCCATCGCCTGCTCCAGGGTCAACGGTTCGAGCGCCTCGCCGCCGGCTCCCGCTGCCGGGACAACGGCCAGTACTGTCAGAAGCAGTCCAGTCGTCCAACCTCTCATCTCGTGCACCTCGCGGGACAGCCTTCACCGCCGTCATAAACGGAGATGCCGGCCGCCGGAATCGGTCACGGATGAGATTCTTGCATTTTCAGGCGTTTCTAGAAAGGCGGAGCGGCTCCTGCCTCAAGGGCCGATTTCATCTATTTTCCACCGGATAAGGCAAATTCAATTCGAGCCTGATAAACACCCATAGACCGACCAGACCGATAATGATCAGATAAACGGCAGCCTTCTGGGGCAGTAATGACGCACCGTAAACCAAGGCCAGAATTGAGAAACCGTACAGCACGCTGCCGCGTATATCCAGTTTTTCATTCCATCAGCACCATCTGTCCTTCCCCGAACCGCCAGCGATGCAGTTGCACCCGGTCCTCCACAACCGTCGACCAGAGGAGTTCACCGTTTGTCAACCAGGCGGAGTACCCGGCCATGTCCGTGTTTTCGAGAGGGATCGTCTCTCCCGACGCCAGGTCGAACAGCCGCAGTCGTCTCTTTCCTTCAGGAGAAATGTCGGAAACGTCGGTCCAGAACTCCCCACCGGGGGAGATGTGACGTCCCGACTGGTAGGCACGTCCGGGAACCTCGATGCCCGGGGCCAGACGAACCGAATCACCCTCGAGGAAAAGCTCGGATACGATGACCCGTTCTTCGAGAATCAGGGTGGTTTTATCGTCGACCTCCCGAACCTCCCGAACGGAGTTCACGAAATACGCCCTGTCGGAGTCGGGCGATGGGGTCACGATCCGCCAATTCTTGCCACCCAGGCCCTTGACCGGCAGGGAGTGGTTCAATTTCCGAACGGTTCCGTCCTTCCACCCCTCAGTCCCCTCCTCGGCAACGTAGATATGGAACGCCTCACCTTTCCGGTCGGTGTTCTTGACCCGTTTCCAGGTATGGAAATTCACCAGCGAGAGGATCGCCCTGTCTCCGATCCAGGCGATGTCCCAGACTACCAGCGGGGCGGGAAAATCGCACTGGAGCAGGTCGTCCCCGGTTTCACCATCCACGATCTTCACCTTCAGGGCCCAGCTGCCGGGCCGAATGATCGTCTTGCCCTCGTTGACCGCCAGGTACCTGCCGTCACCGCGCCAGACCACGTCGGTGGTCGGTACTTGGAAGAACCGCTTGCGTTCCCCGGAAATCGTATCGATGAGCCAGCCGCCGGGGGCCATATATCCGCCGGTCACCACCGCCCGGCCGGCGCCCGGCCCGGGGAACATCCGGCCGTCGCCCATGGCGTTATTTACGTTGGCACGGACGGCAATGGGCGCCAGGATCAGGAACAGGATCAACACGCCGATGATTGACGGCACGAGGACCTTGGCGCCTCTCGCCCTGCTCCCCCCTCCCGCCGGTTCGCCGCGGCAGAGAGCCAGCCAGGATACAGCGACATACGCCGGGTACAACAGCACCGGGAGGATCATGCCGACCGGCAGCCAGGTGAGGGAGATCAATGGAGACGGGAACGCATCGTGATCCAGTCGGAACAGGACCGCAAACGGCGACAGGCTGCCCAGGAGTGCGGCGGCGCCAGCAGGCAGTGCGGCCAGCAGCTGGCCGGCCAGGACGGCGATAATCGGCGATTCCAGGAATGCGGTGGCTGCCAGGCCGCCGCAGATCGCCGCCAGGATGACCGCCAGGCCGGCCCCCAGCAACAGGCCGGACAGCTTTAGATACGTGCCTTCCGGCGGATCCCCGAGCACACGGAAATACCCGAGCCAGATCAGCCACCCGGCAACGAGCATAATCAAACCGTTGGAAGTGACTGCTGCCAGCCTGGCCCGCCACGTCACCGTTCGGGCTACCGGCCGTTCCAACAGGAACGCTTCGTTTCCGGTGGAGCGGTCCCCGGCGTAAGCCTGGGCGGTGAACAGTGCGGCGAACAGCGTCCAGCCCACAAACAGGAACATCGGCACCGCGTCCATGAACAGTTGGGTGACGTCGTAAGACTTTATCGAGAACATCGGGATCCAGCCCCGGGTGGCCGCTTCCGCCACCATGATGACGAAGGGCGGCAGCAGCACCATCAGCAGGATCGCCACCCGTCGCAGCACCGAGGACTGTTTCCATTCCTTGCGGAAGATCGTCTTGAACGGACTATGCATTGTTATCGCCCTCCTCAAGGCCGCTGCCTTTGAGGCAGGCCACCAGGATCTCTTCAAGGGGTAGCGGTTCCACCGTGACGTTCACGGCGCCTGCAGCCTGCAGCGCCTGTTCCGGTTCCCCGTTGGCGCCGTCGGCCACCACCAGGAGCGTCCGGTTCTCACGCTGCATGGAAACCAGCCCCGGCAAGGTCAGATGTTCCGGCGGCTCGTCGTCGAATACGGCACGCACCCGCCGGACACGCTGTTTGATCTTCTCCAGGTCTCCTTCCAGAATCGACCTGCCGTTGTCCAGGACGGTGACCTGGTCGGCGATCCGTTCCACGTCATGGATCAGGTGGGAGGCGTACACAACGGCTCCACCTTCCGCCGGAACCGATTCCAGGACCCCTTCCAGAACCTCTCGGCGGACCAGCGGGTCCAGGCCGGAGGTCGGATCGTCCAGGAGAAGCAGGCGGGGCCGGACGGCGACCGCCAGCACCAGCGATACCTTGGCCTTGTTGCCCCGGGACAGGTTCTTGATCTTCTTTGCCGGATCCAGGTCCAGACGTTTTCTGAAACTCTCTGCGAAGGCCGGATCCCAGTTCGGGTGCAGTCCTGCGGCAAAGGTCATGATCTCATTAACCGTCATCCAGCCGTACAGGCTATCCTCTTCCGACATCAGCCCGACGCGCTCCCGAACCTTGATCCCTTCCGTCACCGGATCGTGACCCAGCACCCGGATCGATCCGGCGTCGGGGTGGAGGTGACCCAGGGCCAGTCGCAGGGATGTGGACTTGCCGGCGCCGTTGCGGCCGATAAGTCCCAACACCGTCCCCGGTTCGACCTTGAGGTCCAGGCTGTCCAGGGCGACGGTGCTGCCGAACCGGCGGGTTACCTTCTGGAAAGTCAGTACCGGCCCGCTCATAAAGCACCTCCTTCTATCCTGCTGGTGCGAAACGCTTCGACCCTGCGGGAGAATCGCCATCCCAGTTCTTCGAGAGGAACCCCCAGGGTGGCCGCCTCACGGACCACCCGGTCCATCAGGTCGTCCACCGCCTGGTCACGGACCTGGGGGTTGACCAGTCCTGCACTGTCCAGGATGAACGTGCCCTGGCCGACCCGGGCTTGAACGAGGCCATCCCGCTCCAGTCGCTGAACGGCACGTGCGGCGGTGTTGCGGTTGACCCGGGCCCTGGCCGCCAGATCCCGGACAGCGGGAAGCCGGTCTCCCGGCCTGAGGGACCCGATGGCGATCAGGTTCCGGACCTGTTCCACCATCTGTAAGTACAGTGGCACCGGGCTGGATGGGTCGAGGTTCAGTTCCATGGCGGTCTCCATGAATGTCATATTGTCCTAGGACAATATAGGACAATCAAAAGCCGGCGTCAAGGATTTTGGCCTACATCCTTAGGACATTCCCAACGTGGTGCGAAGAATGGGGATGGCTGATCGCAAGTTGAAGTGGCCAAGGGAACTGTACACACAGGGTGCTCGGAGCACCTCTAAGGACAGGTATCTACCAATAATCCCTGAACTTCCATATTTCCCATCACCATTCTTCATTCCACGTTGTTAGAATGGCGCCATGGAGAAGCAGTCCGAAAATCGTGGAATCCGTTTCCTGTTCGGCGCCGCCAGCGTGGTAGTCCTCATCGCCGGGCTGAAGCTCTCAAGGGAGCTGATCCTGCCGATCCTAATCGGGCTTTTCCTGGCCATGATCTCCCTGCC
>CALZKF010000279.1 GCA_945787955.1 uncultured Acidobacteriota bacterium
TACGAGTACCCGGTGCCGATCATCGTGATGTCCGGCCAGGGCACCATCGAAACGGCTGTAGAGGCGATCAAGCTGGGGGCAACCGACTTCCTGGAAAAACCGGTTGAACCGGGCAAGCTGAAGATCCTCCTTGAAAAGATGGAAGAGACCTCGGAGCTGCTGGCGGAGAATCGCCGGCTGCGGGCGGAACTGCGTGATCGGGGTGCTTTCGGCAGGCTTCGAGGTGTGTCCGCCCCGATGAAAGCGGTATTCCTCCAGATCGAAAAGGTCGCTCCGTCAACTCTTTCAGTACTGATCGCAGGGGAGTCGGGCACCGGCAAGGAACTGGTCGCCCGGACCCTGCACGATCTCTCCCCTAGGAGGCGGCAGGATTTCGTGGCGCTGAACTGCGCCGCTATCCCCGCAACCCTCCTTGAAAGCGAGATCTTCGGCCATGAGCGCGGTGCGTTCACCGGGGCTACCAACCGCAAGATCGGCTGCTTCGAGATGGCGGACCGGGGGACCCTGTTCCTGGACGAGATCGCCGAGATGGACGAGTCGCTGCAGGCCAAACTGCTGCGGGTGCTGCAGGAGCAGAAGTTCCGCCGGTTGGGTGGCACGGAAGTCATTTCTGCCGATGTCCGGGTGGAGGACGCAACAAACCGGGACCCGAAGAAAGCGATCGAGGAAGGCAGGCTCCGTGAGGACCTGTATTACCGGCTGAACGTGTTCAACATCACCGTACCTCCTCTGCGGAACCGCAAAGAAGATATCCGGATGCTGGCGGCCCATTTCGCCAAGGAGTACGCCCAGCGCACCGGAACGACGGTAGCCAGTATCGAGCCGGCGGCTCTGGTGCGAATGATCCATTATCCCTGGCCCGGCAACGCCCGGGAATTGAAGAACGCCGTGGAACGGGCCACCCTGCTGTCCGCCGGCGAAACCATCACCGTGGAGCACCTGCCCCACGAGGTCATCGGGGATGAGCCGCTTGACGCACCGCATCTGAAACTGGTGGAAGACGCCCGCCTGCAGATGGACAACGGCGAGGCCAGCGTTACCCTGCCGATCGGCAGCAGCATGGAAGATGCGGAACGTTCACTCATCACCTCAACATTGGAGCATACCGGCGGGAACAAGACCCGGGCCGCCAAGATCCTGGGTGTCTCCCTCAAGACGATGCACAACAAGGTCAAGAAGTACGGGCTGTGAAATACGGGGAGCGCTGGGAAAAGCAGGTGGAAACCTGGCCGATCGAACAGTACTTCAGGCCGATGGCGGAGGAAGTCGCCCGATCACTGCTTCGGGAGACATCGTCCGGATTCCCCGAGAAGAACGAGACCTCCCGGGAAAAGGTGGCGGACGGTTTGTCGGTGGTTCTCAAAGGGATTCCAACGGTCAAGTCGATGCTGGTCCTGGACCGAAGCCTGCGTATCCAGTACGCCTCCGACTCCAAAACGCTGGATCTGGCGTTCACCAAGGAAGAGGACAAGCTTTTCCTGGGTGAAACCACCCGGAGCATGCGGGAGGTTCGCGACGAGGACGGCAAGTTGGTGACCCAGGTCCTGGTACCGGTATTCGACAAGCAGGACCTGACCGGCGACGCGGCGGGGGAGCATCTGGGGTCGTTGTTGCTGAGCTGGTACCAGGATCCGGAACTGTTGGCCCGCCGGCCCTCCCTGGAAATTCCCTCTCCCAGAGTCGATGTCGAAAACATCACGATTCCGGCGGTGTTGTTCGTCGCACTGGTAGGCCTGGGCAGCCTGCTGATCGCCGCGGTCACCGGCCGCTCGGTCCGGGGCCTGGACAAGGCGCTTGCAGAATGGCGGGAACGCGGGTTCGAAGGGGGGTTGCAGGCCGGGAAGTTGGCCGAGAAGGGGGAACTTGCAGGGACGGTCCGGACCATTTCCGAAATGGGCGGCAAACTGGAACGGCTCACCCGGGAAGGTCGTGAGCGGGAAGCCTTGCTGGGGACCCTGTCCGACTCCCTGGAGGATGCCATGATCGCTCTGGGGCCTGACGGGTCCCCGGTGGCCTGGAACCTGGCCGCCTGCCGCCTGGCCGGCCTTGAGAGCACACGCCAGGGTGAGAACGGCCTCGATCCGGAAGAAGGCGAAGAAGCGGCGATCCGGCAGGTGCTGGATTCCAACCCCTGGTGGGTCCGGGGAAGAGGCAGCGACCCGCATCACCAGGAAGAGGAGGTCCGGCTTCCAGGTGGTGTGGTCATCCCTGCCAAGCTGACCCGGGTACCGTTCGAGGTTCGCCCCGGTGAAACCGGCGAGCTGCTCCTGATCCGGGATCTGGCCACCCTGAGAAAGGTGGAGGCCCACCTGCTGGAAGCGGGGCGGTACGCGGTACTGGCCCACCTTGCCGCCGGTATGGCCCACGAAATCCGGAACCCGCTGCACTCAATCGGACTCAACGCCGGGGTGGTGGAACAGTACCTGAACCGGGACTGGACGGCAGGCAGCCGCCTGGCCATGGGGGAATCGCTGTCTTCCATCCGCGATGAAACCCGCCGCCTCACCGACCTGTTGAACAACTACCTGGGTCTGGTCCGACCGGGGAACGCCAACGAATCGGTTAATCTGGAAGATCTGTGCCGCCGGGTGGTACGACTGATGTCGTATACGGCGAAGAAGTCAGGTGTAGACCTTCGGATCGCCGGCGGCGAGGCGGCTACGGTGGTGGAAGGTAACCCTGAGCGGCTGCAGCAGGCGATTCTGAACCTGGTGCTCAATGCATTGCAGGCGATGCCCGACGGCGGCGCCATCACACTGGAGGCAGGCCGGAAGGACAGCGCCGCGATCCTACGGGTTGCCGATACAGGGCCCGGGGTTCCGGCCGCCCTGGAGGGCTCGCTGTTCGACGTCTCGGTTTCGACCCGTCCCGAGGGCAGCGGTCTTGGCTTGCCCCTGGTGCGACTGATCGCCGAGGCCCATGGCGGCAGCATCTCCTACAGTTCGGGAAAGGAAGGCGGCGCCACCTTCACACTGGTGCTGCCGGCCAGCCCCTAGTCAAGCCGATCGGCGGTGAACGGCGTGTCCAGTCCTTCCCGGGCCGATATATGGGAATGATACCGGTTCGGCAGCTCCAGGACCTGGCGGTAAGCGGCCAGGGCGTCGTCTCTCCTGTCGAGCAGGTCATACGCCCGTCCCAACTGCAGCAGGGCGTGAACAGTCAGGGCGCCGGTCCTGCCTGCTCCGCCATCCAGGATCTTCCGCAATTCTTCGGTCGCCTCACGGTAGGCGCCGGTTTTCATCCGGGTGGTCGCCAGGTTGAACCGGGTCTGCAGGTCGTCCGGCTTGTAGGTCAGGGCGCGGACCAGCGCGGCCGCCGCCAGGTCGTATTCGCCCTTGATGTGGTGGGCCTTGGCCTCTCCCAGAGCGGTATTGAAAGAGATGTCGCCGGAATGGGCCTCCGTCTGTCCCATGATCCATTTCCTGAACCGCATTTCCAGCCTGCCGGCGTCGCTTCCCAGTACCGCAGCCAGACGATCCGGATTCGGATCCGGTGCCGTGTACCAGTTTGTCAGTTTTTTGAGGCCGGCCAGATCCCTGAGCCAGGTCATGAGCAGGCCGGACGCGGCGAACCGCCTGGCGTTGGGCAGCTTCCGGAACCGTTCTTCGTCCAGGAGGTCGGCGATGGACGGCATGCTGTCCTCGTTTATCATCATGGCGGCATAGTAGGTCAATGGCTGGTCCAGAAGCACCGGTTCAACGGCATAGGCCAGCCCCTCGTAGGCCGCCGTCGATGCAGTCGGTCCCAGGAGATGCCCCGCCACCGGGTGGACATCCTCGTGGATGCTTGAGGAGCGTGCAAACCGGACGGTCATATGCATCTCTCCGGCGCCGAGCACCGAGTGCGCGCCGGCTTTCACGCCGGTAAGCTTCAGCTTGGTCTCTTCGTCGTCGTAGATATAGAGGTCGAGTTTGAAACCTGCGCCGGGGTCGCCAAGTGCCTGCACAACCTGGTCATGGGCTCGGCGGCGGATCTTGAGGATTTCCGCGGCAGTCTCCCGAGGTACCATGTTCGGGTTGAAGATCAACCTCAGGGGACCGCTTTCAATGCTCTGGCGGTCCCGAACATACGCTTTGATGTCGGGGTCGTCCAGCTTCTCGGCGATCAGGTCACGCTTCGGCGGCCAGCCTGCCGCATGGTCCAACATGCCCTGGGCGATCACGGTATAATCGCTGTAAATCGCCCAGTCCGATCCGACCCTGGGCATGGTCATGAACCGGTCCCGCTCCCGGTCGATCCTGGACCAGAAGAACAGGGACCGGGGGTCGTCTTCCGGTGCGAACGGCGATTTGCATATGAACATCAGATCGAGATCCGGGTCCTGTTCCACGTAGTCGATGAAGCGCACGGTGGTGGAAGATTTGCCGTAGGGTGGGCGCAGGCCATGGTTCTCAACCAACCGGTTGCTCCAGCCCAGCAACAGCAGGTTGTCTCCGAGGTCGCTCTTGGACGCCTCGGTGTCGGAAACTATCCGGATGACCGCGTTGCTGCCTGCGGACAGAAACGCCGCCCGGTTCTGGGCGGAAATCCGGTTGCTGTCCTTCCTTGATGCCGGGGACGAAGGGTACACCACCGTGAGCGTTTTCAGCTCATACAGCTCGAGCATGCCGATGTCGTCCACCGCCGCACGGCCGGGCGCACCGGGTGCCAGCAGAGCGCCGACCATGGCGGCCAGGAGGAAGATATGGGTCGGGGTTTGTTTCACGGCTGGCCTCCGGGTCGTCTCTTCGGGAACGAAAATGATACGGTGGCGTTGAGGGGCTGTCGAGGTCGGGAGCGGTTACAATCACTTTTATGAGCCGATTGTTCGCCCTTGCCGATCT
>CALZKF010000280.1 GCA_945787955.1 uncultured Acidobacteriota bacterium
ACCCACAGCTCCGCCATGCGGGGCTACGGCAAAACGGTGATCCTGGACCATGGCGACGGTCTCAAGACACTGTACGCCCACAACACGGCCCTGCTGGTCCGGGTCGGCGACAAGGTGACGCGAGGCCAACCGATCGCCAGGGTCGGCCGAACCGGCAACGCCAGCACCGACCATGTGCACTTCGAGGTCCACAGCGACGGGATCGCCGTGGACCCCCTGAAGTACTTCTAGCGGCAGGTTCTCTACGAGGCCCTGCGGCGCCTCGACCGATTCGGATTCGTCTTCGGGTTCGACCCGCCCTGCCGCCGCACCGGAACGTTCATCCCTTCGACCTTGCGCCGCGGTATGGTCGATCCGATCCGCCGTTCGACGTCGCGGACCATCTGGCCGTCATCGGATGTGACGAAGGTGTACGCCTTGCCCTCCCGTTCCGACCGGCCGGTGCGCCCGATCCGGTGGGTGTAGGCGTCGGTGGTGTTCGGCATGTCGTAGTTCACCACGTGGGAGACCTGTTCCACGTCGATGCCCCTGGCGGCGATGTCGGTGGCCACGAGAACGTCGTAGTCCCCGTTGCGGAAACCGTCCATGGCCCGCACCCGGGCGTTCTGGGACATGTTGCCCTGGAGCGCCACCGCACGGTGCCCGGACTTGTCCAGTTTCTGGGCCAGCCGCTTGGCACGGTGTTTGGTTCGGGTGAACACGATGGCCGACCGGAAGTCGTCACCGGACAGGATATGCTCCAGCATGTCGTACTTCCGGGTTTCGTCCACCGGGTACAGGGCGTGCTCGATGGTCGTGAGCTGCCGGGTATGGTTCAGTTCCACCACATGAGGATCCTGCAGCAGACGGTCCGCCAGCCGGCGGATCTCCTTCGGCATGGTGGCGGAGAACAGCAGGTTCTGCCGTCGCTCCGGGAGTTCGGCAACGATGCGGCGGATGTCCGGCAGGAACCCCATATCGAACATATGGTCGGCCTCGTCCAGAACCAGGGTCTCCACCTGGTCCAGCCGGACGGCGTTGCGACTGACCAGATCCAGCAGCCTGCCGGGACAGGCCACCACGATCTCGGGCCGGTGCCGCAGTTCGGTGGTCTGGGCATTGATGGAAACACCACCGAACACGGTGGCGACCTTGATCCGGGTGAACCGGGCCAGGGAGCGGATCTCCTCGCCGATCTGGGTCGCCAGTTCCCGGGTCGGCGCCACGATCAGAACCCTGGGGCCGTGGCCTCCTCTTTTGGAAAGAAGTCGTTCCAGCACCGGCAGGGCGAAGGCCGCGGTTTTTCCGGTTCCGGTCTGGGCCAGGCCGAGAATGTCCCGTCCTTCCAGGGCGGCGGGTATGGCCTGGTTCTGGATCGGCCGGGGCTCGATGAAACCGGCGGCGGCGATGCCGCGCCGGATGGAAGGGCCCAGGTCGAAAGCGTTGAACCCGTTGACGGGCTCGCGTTTGGAGTCATGCATAAATATAGATTGCCTCGGCGGCGGCTTTGCGCCGCTTTCCGACCTACACAACAGTAATAGGAGGGGGTTTGTTTACGAGCGACGCGATCCTTGGCAGGAATTCCTGTTGTGCGCCGCCGGGCCGAAGAGATCGGCCGTTCAGGTTTGCCACAGAGAACATAACAGCCGATCGGCGCCGGCGCCATCGGCCCTCGCCCGGCAATCCTCGATAAAAAATTATTTTTCATAAAATTCACCAAGAATATGCCGACTATCTACAGACTCGAAATCGTGCTTTGCCCAATTATAATAAAGCAGGCATGTCGAGAATTGACGACTCTAAGTATCTGTCTACATTGTACTTTACGGGACATATTTAATAATGCATTCTCACATATACAACACGTTTGCGGTACTCGCCGGTCTCTTGGCCCTGGCCTGTTTCTCAACGCCAGCCCTGGCTGCGGAGCAGGTCTGGTATCTCCACGGCGACGACTTGCCCACTGCGACCATGTCCTTTACCGCTCCCACAACAACAACACTGATCAACTTCGATCCCGGTCGTGACGATACACTCGGGCTACTGGTGGCAAGAGGCGGCGCCGGCATGGCCGAAACCGACCCGGCGAAGTACCAGCAGTGGATCGCCGCCCCTGGCAGCGTTACCCTCGATCGGTCCGTCGGCCTGGTGTTCTGGGCGGCAATGAGAGACTTCGCAACTCCTAGGCGAGGGATCGTGGAAGCGTTCCTGATGGACTGTGCACCGACCGGCGACAGCTGCGTTGAAATCGCCCACGGAATCCGGGACATCCTGGACTGGTCCAACGGCCTGGGCTTCTGGAGCAAGCACTCAATCGACTTCGGTCTGGTGAGCCACACCGTCGCAGCGGACCGTGCCCTGGCGGTTCGGGTCGTGGTCGGCGCCAGCTCCGACGACGACATGCTGTTCGCGTACGACACTTCCGGGTTCCCCAGCCACCTCACCGGGAACGCCCGGGGCGACGTCGCCCTCGACTGTAACTTCTCCGACTGGGGCAACGGCGCAGGAACCGAGTTCGTCCTGGCGGACCAGGGCGGGCCTGACGACTTCCGCAGCCCGACCCGCCTGGATCTGACCCAGGTCGCCGTGGCCACCAACGTCGTGGACGCCCTGCAGTTCCTGATCGCCTTCGACGACATTCCGGTAGCCGGTGGCACCGCCGGCACCCTGTTCGATACCAACCTGGACGGCAATGTGAACTTCGCCCTGGTCGTCAGCGTCGATGACGCCGAGGTGGCGCTGGAGCTGTACCGCTGCGACGACAGCATGACCGAAGGCTGCGGCTCGGCGGTCCTGATGCGGACCTACGATGACACCAGCTACTGCGCCGGGACCGGCATGGGGCCATGGAACGACGATACCCTGATCGAGGCGGATATCCCGTTCGCTGACCTGGCGAGCGGCGGTAGCCCGATGTTTATCACATCCCTGATCTCCTACGCCGCTGTTAACCTGTTGACCTCCCCGAAGGATTCGGTGTTCGGCGCAGGCGACGAGGATTACCAGGCTTCGATCTATTTCGACCCGCTCCAGGGCTTCGCCCAGATCGTTCCCACCGTGGGAACCGGCTTCACCGTCCTCCGAAGCGGCGATCCAACGACGGTCCGCACCGTACCGGCCCATGCGACGATCTCGATGTCTCCATTCGATGACCTCCCCGGCAGCCTGGGTGACGGGCAGATCTATTACTACGCTGTGGAGAAGACCGGCGGGATGCCGGTTCCCCTGTCTGCCGACTCCAACAGCTACGACGGCGTGGTCCGCCTCGGCTTCGACGACGAAGATCCATTGAGCGCAGCGGTAGACCCTGTCACATCCCGGGCCACCCTGGACGTGACAAGCATCACCGCCGACGGCTCCAGCTACGCCACCCTGACCGTGACGCCACGGGACTCCCACGGCGTCGCCATAGGCGCCGGATGCGACATCGAGATCGACGCACTCGCCCTGTCCCCGGGGGCCGCAGCCGCACCGCTGCGGGACAACCGGGACGGGTCCTATACGCTGCTCATCGCCGCCACCGAGACGGGGACCGGAGAAGTCGTGTTAACCGTCGAGGGCATCACCCTGATCGATCGCCCCCCGGTCACTTTCACCAATCCGTAGGGCCGGCCACGCGACCTAACGGATCACCTCGAAGGTCGTCGTGTGCCCCGACATCCGGAACGGTTCCGCCTCTTCAGCCGGTGGGACTACGAC
>CALZKF010000281.1 GCA_945787955.1 uncultured Acidobacteriota bacterium
GGTAGATCGGCTCGCCGTCCAGGGAGACCAGCACGGCGGGAATATCGGCGTACAGGATTACCGGCGGATCGAAGTTCAGCCCCTTGGAGGCATCGTTCGTTTTTGTAACCGTCGCCATGGCGGCCAGGACCCGATCCAGGGAGGTGGACAAATCCCATTTGGGCATCTCCCCCTCCACCAGTGCGGTGAACTGCGCTTTCTGATCTTCGGTGATCTCCGGGAACCGGACCTCCCGGACTTTTACGTCCAGCACCTCGACCATGCGGTTGTCCAGATCGGTCTGGACCCTTGCGTCGAACCACGCCACGCCGAACACCGGCTCACCGGTGGCCACCGGGGTGACCGACACCGCCGCCCGGGCCGCCATGTCGTTCCCCTCGAACGATTCCAGCTGAGGCTGGTAGATCAGGATCGAGGCTTTGGGGACGGTTATTTCCCGGGGCCAGCCAGGATCATCCGTGGAGGCCAGCGCCACGCCCTGGACTCCCAGAAGGAGGAGCAGGGACAAGGTCGTCAGTTGTGCCGACGCTTTTCCATAAAGGCGATACATGATCAATCTCCCAGGTTTAGCTGTCCTGCCGAAAAGTCAGGATACATCAGAATCCCGGAAGCGAATACCGAACGGTTACTTCGACCGGTGCAGTAAGATAAGATGCATGCTGTCTGCAGGGCCTTCCGTCGTGATCGGCCTGTGCACGGAGATGAATACATGAAGAAGCGCGCGTTGATCGGTATTCTGATCGGATTTCTGGCAGCCTCCATGGCCATGGCCGGGTCGATCGAGGTCGTCCACGACCCGGACACCGATTTCTTTACCTATAAAACGTACCACTGGGCGGATTCGGATCCTGCCCGGTCACCGGAACTCCGCCAGCACCTGATGAAAGAAATCGATTGGCATCTCGAAGTTGCCGGCCTGGAGCGGGTGGAAAGCGGTGGCGACCTTGCGATCTCGGTCTGGGTGTCCGGACAGACTACTGCGGCGAACCTGGGCGGTTACTACAACAGCGTCACTTACGATGTCGCCATCATTACGTCTAATATCGGTGTAACCTCTGAGGGAACCTTGAGCATCGACCTGGTGGACACCTTCCGGAACCGGGTGGTGTGGCACAGCCGCACGGAAGCGAAAATCGTCAATCCAGACTACCGCAAGGTGAGGAAGAAGATTGACAAGGTCGTGAAGAAGATGTTCCGGGACTACCCTCCGATCACCGGTCTTTAGAACCTACCGGTGGACCGCCAGCCGGAGCCGATCCGGGGCCGTCGGCCGTTGCCGTCGAATAGTGCGGCCCGGCTGCCGTGTCCCCCCTGATCGATGGTGAAATACTGCATCCGTCCTCCACGAAACACCGATTTTACACGCAGGTAACTCTCCGCTAATGTGGAGAAACTCAAATAGCTTCGTTCACACGAATGCAATTGACCGGCCTGAACGGCCGTCTCAGGAGGAATAGAATGTTGAAACGAGCGATCGTCCGCATCCTGATACTTGCGATGGCGGTGCCGCTACTGGCTGTTCCGGTGCTGGCCGGAATAGTGGTCCACGAAGACGGCGACAAGAAGATCGAGATCGGCGGCAGGATTCAGCTGCAGTACCTGTACTCCGACGTGGAAACCGAACAGTCGGTTGACGAACTTTACTTTCGACGCCTGCGACCCTACATCATGGGTACGGTGACCAAGAACTGGGTCGGCAAGATCCAGTTCGACTTCGGCAAGGCCGAAGGCAGCAACGAGGTGGCCGTCAAGGACGCCTGGATGGAATACAGCGGCTGGAACAACATGAAGTTGAGGCTTGGGAACACCAAGATGCACTTTTCGCGTGAGTTCCTGACGTCGTCGAAGACACTGCAATTAGTGGAACGGAGCTTTGTCGGAGATCACAATTTCGGGACTCCGGACCGTGTCCTCGGCGTCCGTCTCAACGGCAACAGCGAGAGCAAGAAATGGACCTGGGGTATCGGCGCAGGCGTCGCGTCCCTCGATCCGGCGGCCGGCAGGATGGATTTCGACACTCCCGTCAACAGATCCACCGACTGGAATGAAGGGTTGCAGCTCAGCGGCCGTGTCGACTTCCACCCGTTCGGCTATCTTAAAATGTCCCAGGGTGACTTCGATCGTAAACAGAAAATGACTGTCGGAATCGGTGCGTTCACCTGGTCCAACGACGATGACGTCAACACCTACACCGACGACGCCGGGAACGCCATCGACCCCGACAGCGTCGATCTGGACAGCGCCAACGGCGTAGAGCTCAGCATCGGCTATCGCAACGCCGGCTGGTCGGTGGACGGTGAGTACCAGATAGTGTCCGGGGACACCATCGACTCTTCCTTCACCGGAGGACTGTACGCCAACGGCACAACCGACCTCAACAAGTACTCGGTGGAAGGGGGCTACATGCTGCGCTCAGGCAAAGTTGAATTCGTAGCCGGTTACGACAGTCTCGACGCCGACAACTACGAGGATTCCTGGAACCGCACCGCCGTCGGCGTGAACTATTTCTTCAACAAGAACAAGACCAAGGTGCAGCTGACCTACCGCATGTCGAGCAACTTCGCCGGAGTGGCCGGCGATGACGTCAACACCGGCTTCCTGCAGTTCCAGTACGTGTTCTAGTCAGGTACTACCAGGTTCACCGCCGGTTCGCGTATATTGTCTCGGGGCCTCAGCCGGCATCCTGCAAACTGAAGCGAAGGACACACACCGCAAGCTTGATTGGACTCCGCAATACGAGAGGGTCGCGTCATGAATTTCGTCAAGACAACTATGCTCGGAGGGGTATTGTTTCTGATTCCGATCTCGATCTGTGTCATGGTTCTCGGCAAGGCGTACAAGGTCATGGCGCGGCTGGCGGAGCCGCTGGCCAACTGGCTGCCGGTCGACACCATCGGCGGAATGGCGAAGGCCAACCTGCTGGCCGTGATCGTACTCGTCGTGGTTTGTTTTGTTGCCGGTCTGTTCTCCAGGAGCCGCCTCGCCCGGCGGCTGGTCGAGAAGCTGGAGTCCGGCTTCCTGCAATCGATGCCGGGATACACGTTCATCAAGGGCCTGACCGGTGGCCTGGCCGGCGACGACGACCAGCAGCTGGCTCCCGTCCTTGCGAGGTTCGATGACGCGTGGCAGGTCGCTTTCCATGTGGAAGACCTTTCCGACGGTCGGGTCGTGCTCTTCATTCCGGGTGCACCCGATCCGTGGTCGGGCTCGATCATGATCATGAGCGAGGATCGTGTGCAGCCGATCGACCGAACCATGTCGGCGGCCGTTCGCAATCTGAGGGGTCTGGGGCGGGGATCGAGTTCGTTCCTGCCACCCAGCGTGGAATAAAGAATGGTGATGGCATCCCTGGATCCGGCCCCGTGCACAAGATAAATCAGCCCAGTTGTCTCCGGGAGGGTTTTAGAAGGCGTTGATCAGGTCATGACGCCGGTTGTTGCCTACGGCCGGTGTTTCCATGGCCATGGAGTACAGCTGCCGGTCCATCCCGGACAAGCTCTGGCGCCAGGGGAACAGCCTATGGCCCAGGACCTGCTTCCAGTCCAGGAATCTTTCGACGAGGCCGAGTTCCATCCCTGGCGAACGGCCCCGGGGACGCCGTTCCGACCGGTCCTTCACGAAGTTGACCCAGATCGCAAA
>CALZKF010000282.1 GCA_945787955.1 uncultured Acidobacteriota bacterium
TCGGCCTCGAACCGCTGGTGGACCCTGGCGGCGATGAGATCCGCGACGTCCGGGATGCGGCGTTCACCCGGGACGGATCCCTGTACCTCATCCGTGGCGACGGTTTGCTGGTTCAGACCCCGGACGGCCCCTGGCGGACCGTTCCGTTTTCCAGGGAGGCCGGGGAGAGGCCACGAGATCTGCGCCCGGGCCTTGACGGGGAGCTCCTCCTGTTGACGAGCCTGGGACTGCGAACGGTGCTGGACGGCGCCGCTCGGGATCTGTTCCTGCGGATGGAGGAAATCTACGACGCGTTGTATCGCCCGAACGGATCACTGCTGGTGCTGCAGGGACAATTCCCGTGCCGCATCCTGGAATTCGTGGACGGCCGAACCGCTACGCTTGCCGCAGTCGATGACCGCCCGTTCCGCATGGCGTTGCGGACCGACACGGTCTGGATCGCCTTTGGCCGGAGCCTGGCGACGATCCGGATTGACGGTTCCGCGGAGATCATCAAGGAGCATGATGATTTCAGGAAAACCGGCGGACCGATCCTGGTGGATGACGAGGGCAGCCTCTGGGTCGGTAACTACCTGGGTCTGTTCCAGTTCCCGGAGCCGGACACGGTGGTTTTCACCCAGGACGACGGCCTTCCCAGCGAGCACGCCCGGTTCCTGCAACAGCATGGCGGCCGCATGTGGGTCGCCACCTGGAACGGGATCGGGCTGATCGACCCGCAGGGGAAGGTGGAGTCGAGGTACGACCATCGGGAACTGATCGGCCGGGAACAACCGTGCGCCGACGCCGCCGGTCGGATGTGGCTCCCTGTGACCATCGCCGAGGCGACCCCTGGAGCACACCGGGGGATCCTGGAAATCGACGACCACGAGACTGCCGTCCACGACCTGCAGCCCGATCTCTATTTCGGCCGCTGTGCAGGATCGAGAGACGGCACGGTATGGCTCCCGGCAGGCGGTGAGATTCTCAAGACGCCACCGGGAGGAGGCCGGCCGGATTTGGCGGCGGTGGTTCCCGAGAGTGCTTCCGGTCCAGGCGCCTTCCTGGAAGAC
Source organism: uncultured Acidobacteriota bacterium (assembly GCA_945787955.1). Lineage (GTDB taxonomy): Bacteria > Acidobacteriota > Polarisedimenticolia > Polarisedimenticolales > Polarisedimenticolaceae > Polarisedimenticola. The sequence continues at coordinate 1,050 of CALZKF010000282.1, forward strand.
CGGTCGGGTCGCCTGTGGGCCGGTGCCACCGGGTCGATCTGCCATTCGGAAACGGAATCGGCGATCGATCCCGAAGCGTGGACCTGTGAGCCGCTGCCGGCCCGGTCCCAGGTCAAGGCGCTGCTGCAACTGCCGTCCGGGGCGATCTGGGCTGCGACGTCGGGCGGGGTGCTTCGCAGGCGGGATGGGAACTGGGAAGCGGTGCCCGCATCCCGCGGCCTTCCTTCCAGTTGGGTTCACAACCTGGTGGCGTCCCCGGCGGAAGGGGTCTGGGTCACCGGGCACGGCACGTTGGTGCGGGTGATGGAGAGCGTCGAAGGTCCTGACGGTTGGGAAGTCCTGGAAGCGCCGGGCGCCTGGCAGGGCGTCCCGGTGATCGGCGGCGGGGATGTGCTCGATTCGGCGGACGGCTCGCTGTGGCTGGCCACGTCCGCCGGTGTGGTCCATGTTCCGTCCTCGGCCAGGGGCTCCCGCCCCGCCCCCCCCAGGGTCCGTCTCGGGGATATCGCAGTAGATGGAACGCGGCTGCCTCTGGACGAAGTGCCGGAGATCCCGTACTCCAGGAACCGCCTGGAACTGACGTTCGCCGCGCTGAACAACCGGGACCCGTCCCAGATCCGGTACAAGGTCCGCTCCGGTCCCGACGCACCCTGGGTCGAGTCGCGACAGCCCGGATTCCGATTCTTCGATTTGCCCCCGGGGGACTACCAGCCGGAAGTGATTGCATCCCTGGATGGCGAACGCTGGTCGGAGCGGCCTGCCACTTTTCGGTTCAGCGTGCTGCCGCCCTGGTACCTGCAGGCCTGGGTGCTTGCGCTGTTCGTGCTGCTTGCTGCCGGCCTGCTTTACCTGGCGTACAGGCTGCGGGTGGCCGTACTCCTCAGGCTGGAGCGGCAGCGCACCCGCATCGCCATGGACCTTCACGACGAACTGGGAGCCGGGCTGGGCAGCATCGGCCTGTTGGCCGATCTGGTCTCCGATGACCGACTGGACGAGAAAGAGCGCAACGATCTCAGCGGCAAGATCTCCGAGACCGCCGACGAGCTCGGCTCAGGTCTCACCGACATCATCTGGACCCTGAGATCGAAGTCCGAGCCGCTGGGCGCCCTGGGGGGGTACCTCAGTGAGCGGGGCCGCCGGATGGCGCCGCCGGGAGGCGGCGTGCGGTTCACCACCGTGCTGCCGGACACATGGCCGAATGTCCGGCTGTCCCTGGCGGCCCGCCGCAACCTGCAGCGCATCGCCGTGGAGGCGATGCACAACGCGGTGCGCCACGGCAAGCCGTCCCGCATCGAGCTGGGCATGGCCCCGGACGGCGACCGCTGGCTGCTGTGGGTGGAGGACGACGGTTGCGGCATGCCGGCCGATCCGAAGGGCACGGTCGGGGAGGGGCTCGGCCTGGAAAGCATGAAACAGCGCGCAGCGGCCATCGCCGCGGCGGTGACCTGGGCTCCGGGACCTCTGGGAGGCACCCGGGTTGAGATCGCCTTCGACCCTGCACGATCATCTAGTTACCGAGGTGATCTCCGTTGACGTAACCTTACTGCGAGGTGCTGCTTTGGAAGAAGTCCGGCTGGCTCTGATCGAAGATAACCCCCGTTACCGGGCAACCCTGGGGGATTTCTTCCGTTTCGCCCGGGGGTTCGAACTGGCCGGTGTGTACGGATCGGCGGAACGGTTCCTGGAAGCGGCGCGCCACAAGGCCGACGCCGGCGAGCGCCTGTCGTGGGACATGGTACTCATGGACATCGAACTTCCGGGGATCAACGGCATCCAGGCGACCCGGGAGCTGAAGAAGCTGGCCCCCGAACTCCCGGTGGTGATGTTGACCATGTTCGAAGAGCCGTCCACCATCCTGGAAGCGATCAGCGCCGGCGCAGACGGTTATCTCCTGAAACGCAGTAACAGCCGGGAACTGCTGGATCAGCTGCGCTCGATCTCCGAGGGCGGTGCGCCGCTGACCTCCGGCGTGGCCAGGACCGTACTGGATCTTCTCCGGAGCGGGGACGGCCGGTTTGCCGCCACCGGCGGATCGGTTCCCGGCGGTCTGTCCCTGACCGATCGGGAACAGGAAGTGCTGCGCTGCCTGGTGAACGGGTCGAGCTACCAGGAGGCTGCCGACCAGCTCGGCGTCACCATCCACACCATCCGGTTCCACATCAAGGGCGTCTACAGCAAGCTCCAGGTCCATTCCGTCGCCGAGGCGGTAAGCCGGGCGGTGCGGGAGCGGCTGGTCTGATTCCTGCATGATCATGCAGTAGCTCTGGATCCGGATTCCCTGGATATTCAATATACCGATTGGGGTGACTCGAGAAAAGGGAGTCAACTTCACACGATCATGTGGTCAACCATTGGTCTGGGAGTCGTCGATCATGAAAAAGAATCAAGGCGCGTCGAGAATCTCCGGTTACCGTTCCCGGTTGCGGAGGTTCATACCTGCGATCATCGTGCTCGCTATGGCGGTGGGAGGCTACGTCCACGCTCAGATGGATGGTGTGGACCTCCGGGTCAACA
>CALZKF010000283.1 GCA_945787955.1 uncultured Acidobacteriota bacterium
TGGAATACGAACAGGGCGAACTGCTGGTCCACAGCAGGGTCCAGGGGCACGGTGTGAAGGTCGGCCCGGTCAGTACCGGTCGGGTTTCAGCTGATGCCACCATCGATTTCAGCGCCCTGACGCTGGACCGCATGGAGGGCACCGCATTCGGCGGCACCGTCAGCGGAGCGATCCGTGTGCCCTGGGACCTGGAACAGGAACTGCGCATGGATCTGGCCGGCGCCGGCATGAGCGCCGACCAGCTGTTCCGGTTCCTGGAATTGCCGTTGCCTTTCTCCGCTTCCAGCGATCTGACCTTCCGACTGGTCGGGTCCTGGCCGGACCGGGCCACATGGAACGGGTCGGGGAATGCAGTTCTGCATCGCGTCTACAGCAAAGGTTTGCTGCCGGCGGATGCGGAGGGGGAGTTCGGAATCCGGTCGGGAGTGTTACAGGTCGACGTGCCCCGGGTTGTGACCTCAGGCGCCGTACTCTCCGCAACGGTCAACACCGATCTGGTGCCGGGCCGCCTCGGCGAAAGGCGGTTCCTGAAGTTGGCCGGAACAACCGTAGACGCCGGCTTGACCCGGGACGGTGCATCTCTGATCCTGGATCGGTTCGGCTCCGCACTGCCCGAGGCCCTCCGGGAAACACTGTCCGGCAGCGGGGAAATCAAGGCTGAGATCGGCCTGGCGGACCAGGTCTTCCTGGACATGACCCTGGATCTGGCGGATGGGGTCTGGGGGCCGGACCCTTTCCGCCGGTTGTCATTCCGCACCTTGCTGGAAGGGGACCGGGTCCGGATTCGAAACATGGAAATCGATAGCGGAGACTGGACCCTCAGCGGGGAGCTTGAGTTCGGTGTTGAAGGCGGCGCTCTCCTGTCCGCATCCCTCACCGCCTCGCGGTTCCCTCTGGAGCGGGGTCTCAATCTGGCCGGGGTCGAAGCCGACGCCTCCGGCCTGCTGACCGGCAGAATCCACCTGATCCCTGGAGACGGGGGGGTCCGGGGCGACGGCGAACTGACTTTGGAAGAGGCGGTCATCGCCGGTTTCCCCAGCGGTGTGCTCACCGGCACGGTACGGGCGGATGCAGGGCTGATTCAGGTCGGGGACCTCTCGGTGAACGGTGCGGGGATTCAAGGGAATCTGGATGTTGTGTACGACATGGGGAGTGGCGAAGCGGAATTCACGATACTGAACTCCCGGATCCTGCCGTCGGAACTGCAGGTCTGGGAATCGGAACCGCCGCCGTTTGATGCCCCCGCAGATGTGGACGGCATAGTGCACTACCGGGAGGAGACGTTCAGCGGACTCCTGAACGTGAACGGTGCCGGTTGGTCGGTGGCGGGCCACGAGATTCCCGACATCAGCGGGACCGTACGGCTGGACGCGGCAGGGTTGGAAGCCGAGTTCCGGTCCGCAGGCGGGGAAAGCCTGGAGGGCTCCCTGGCCCTGGGCTGGGACGGTCCGCTCCCCATCGACCTGGCCCTGGATTTCAGGGACTACCGCATGTTGTTCGGCGATCCCGGCGACGCGACACCGATGTGGGCCAGGCTCACCGGTGCGGTACAGATTCAAGGCGGCCTTTCCGACCTGGACAGTTTGACCGCCGACGGTTCAATGGACCGCATGGATATCCGTGTCGGTACCCACAATCTGGTCCTGGACCGGCCGGCGCCTCTTTCTCTGGATCGGGAGCGGCTTCAGGTCGGCCCGGTGGCTCTAGGCGGCGAGGGCTCGGACCTCAAGGGCAGTCTGACCCTTTTTCGCGACAGCGGCCTCATATCCATGGATTGCACCGGGAACCTGGCTCTGGCTGCACTGGCTGCGCCGCTCCCCGAACTGCGAGCCCGGGGGAACGCCGAGGTCGACCTGCACCTGGCCGGGACGGTGGACGATCCGGACCTGACCGGCTCGGTCCGGTTCCGGGACGGCTGGGTCCGTCTGATCGGTTTCCCCCAACCCCTGGAACAGGTTCGAGGAACCATCCGCTTCGGAAACGACGAAGCCGAACTTTCCGGATTCTCCTCGAGGTTCGGCGGTGGCGAGATTTCAGGCGAAGGTGGCATGCTGCTGGAAGGGTTCACCCCCGATTCCTACTTCCTCTCCCTGCGGCCGGTGAACACCCGCCTGGCCTACCCGGAAGGGTTCCGGGGAGTCTACGAAGGCGGCCTGCTGTTGCGTGGGGACCGGCAGGAGGCGTTGGTCAGCGGGAGGCTGGACCTTCTGCGAGGGCTGTACAGGGAGCCGTTCGACATGGCCCAGCTCCTGGGCTACGGCGCCCGGGAGTACTCCGCCGACGAACTGGTGATGCTTCCGGTGCCGGTGGCGGTTCGCCTGGAAATCGCCGCTGCGGACGGTGTGTGGCTGAAGAACGACGTGGCTGAGCTGGAGACCGCCCTGAACCTCCGAATCAGCGGCAACCTGGCCGCTCCCGAAGTCACCGGCCGGATCACGATCCTGGAAGGCGGCCGGATCCGGTTCCGGGACGTGGAGTACCGTATCCGGTCCGGTTCCCTGGAACTGCTGGACCTGAACAAAATCAACCCTTACATGGATATCACGGCCGTGACCACGGTGAACAAATACGAAGTCACCTTGCGGATCGAGGGCACTCTGGACCGGTTCGAGTACGAATTGACAAGCGTACCGTCCCTGTCCCAGCAAGACATCCTGGCTCTTCTGACCACGGGCTATACCCTGGAGGATATGGCGGCCGGCCCGGGATCCTCAGGTCTGGATCTGACCGGCGATATGGCTGCCAGCTACTTCGCCAGCGCTCTGACCGGCATGTTCGAAACCCAGTTGAAGAAGGTGTTCGGCCTGGAGCGGGTCCGGATCAATCCTTACGCCGTCAGCGGCAGCGCCGATCCTACAACCCAGCTGACGCTGGGGAAGGAAGTGGCCGACAACCTGTTCATCATTTATTCCACCGAGCTGGGAGGCGACGAACGGCAGATTTACAAGGTGGACTGGCAGGTGACGCGCAAGTTCAACCTCACCGCAGAAAGCGATTCCGACGCCGGAGTGGGCGGGGGCCTGGAATTCTCGGACCGTTTCTGGCTGGGGAAAGCCAAGGGGGCTTCCGAGGCGGCGGCCGCTGCTGGTCCCCTGGCGGTGGAGACGGAAACGGTCGTGCGGTCTTTGCTCCTGCCCGGGTTATCGCCTGACGATTCCCAGCGGATAAGAAAAAAGCTGCCGTTGCGAGAGGGAGAGCCGTATCGCAGGGCCCGGCTTTTTGAAGGTGCGGAGGAGATCCGTGGGCTGTATGTGCGGGAAGGCCGCATCCTCGCCGCGGTGGAGCCGGACGTCACCGCAGACCCGGATGGAGGCGGCGTCGACGTGGTCTATACCGTCGACCCGGGGCCGTTATACCAGGTGCGGTTCGAAGGGGTCCGGCCCAAGGTTGAGAAGAACCTGCGCAAGGAACTGGACGAGATGTGGATTCCCGATGCTTTCGTAGGCCCAATGGCTTGCTTAATGGAAGCGATTGAGAAAGACGATACCCCCTGTGCAAATACCAGGGACAACTTGAATACTTTACGCGTCGTCGAGGCCGCTTACCTC
>CALZKF010000284.1 GCA_945787955.1 uncultured Acidobacteriota bacterium
GTCTCCCTTCTGGCCGTCTCACTGCTGTACTGGATCTGTTACCGGCGGTTCGCGGCCCTGCTGTACTCGTCGGTGCCGCTGCTGGTCGGCCAGGCCCTGACCTTCGGGCTTGCTTTTTTCGCGCTCAAGGAGCTGAATGCGGCGTCGTCGGCGTTCACGGCCCTGCTCATGGGCCTGGGGGCCGACTTCACCATCGTCATGTACGCCCGTTACGTGGAGGAGCGCCGCCGGGGCCTCAGTATCGCCCGGGCCACCGAGGCGATGGTAGGGGAGACAGGCCTCGGCGTGTTCACCGGGGCGATCACTTCGGCCGGCACGTTCTATGCTCTGTGCATCAGCCGGTTCCGGGGTCTGTTCGACCTCGGCTTCCTGATCGGCAGCGGCATCCTGTTATGCGCCCTGGCTATCGTGTTCCTCATGCCGGCGATGATCACCTGGAACGAGGGCGTGCGTAAACGCAAGGTGGAGGCGGTCAAGAAACTGCACCTGCAGTCCTTCGGTCTGGAGCGTCTTATCCCGTTCTCGGCGAAGCACCGTGTGCCGGTGGTACTGATCATCACCATACTGGCAGTGGTGTCGGCATGGGCCGGCACCCATCTGACGTTCAACAACTCCATCAACGCACTCAGGTCCAACCGCACCCCTGCCGCCAAGGTACAGGCCCGTATCGCCGAGACCTTCGGGGCGTCCCTGTCGTACATGATGGCGATCGCCGAGGCGGACACCGAGCAGGAGGCGATGGAGCTTACCGCCGCTATCAGGCAGCGCATGGAGCCGTTCCTGGAGGACGGCACCATCGGTTCCCACGATTCGATCCTGGCCTACCTGCCTCCGGAGGAGCAGCAGGAGCAGGTGCTGGCAATTCTGCAAGACGACGCCGAGGGCGATTTCGATCCGGCCCGCATCCGCGCCGCTTTCGTGGACGGCCTGAGGGAGAACGGCTTCCGGGAAGACGCCTTCGACTCGTACCTGTCCCGGATGCAGAGTTTCCTGACGCCGCAGAGGCCGGTGAGTCTCCAGGATCTGGTGGACCAGGGTCTGGGCCGGCTGGTGGACCGCTACGTGCTGCTGGACGAGGGCAGGGTCAAGATCGTCACCTACCTGTTCCCTACCGACAAGCGCTGGAAGCGGGACCCGCCCCCGGGGTTGATCGAAGCGCTGAGCGGCGATGATGCGGGGATCGTGGTCACCGGCACCAACGTTCTGGCGGCGGAGCTGCGCGGGATCTTCGCCCGGGAGGCGCCTCGCGCAGTGGGAGCCGGCCTGGTGCTGGTGTTCGTCCTCCTGATCATCGATTTCCGATCCCTGCGTCTCAGCTTCATCGCCATGGCCCAGCTGGTGGCCGGCGTCGCCATGATGTTCGGCGCCATGTGGGTTCTGAAGCTGGAGCTGAACTACGTCAACGCCTTCGTCGCTGCCATGATCCTGGGGGTCGGTATCGATTACAGCATCCACCTGGTGCACCGCATGCACCACTCCGGAGGCCGGGTCAGTGAAGGCCTCCTCGAGACCGGCAAGGCGGTGGTGATCGCGGCGATGATCAACATCGCCGGCTTCGGAACCCTGGTGCTGGGCAGCTATCCGGCGCTGAGAACCCTTGGCACGGTGGCGGCCATCGGCTCCCTGACCTGCCTGATTACCGCTCTGACCCTGGTGCCGGCGCTTATGGCCGGAAAGCCGAAAAACTGATGTCCATGCTCCTGATCGCCATCATCCTCGGAATTGTCGAGGGGCTGACAGAGTTCCTGCCTATCTCCTCCACCGGCCACCTGATAGTCGCCAACTCGCTCATGGGGTTTTCCGGCCCACGGGCCGAGGTCTACACTATCTTCATCCAGCTGGGAGCGATCCTGTCGGTATTGTGGGAGTACCGCAAACGGCTGTTCAAGGTTGTCGCCGATCTGCCTCGGAGGAGGGACGCCCGGGGGTTCGCGTTCAACCTGTTCCTCGCATTCCTGCCGGCGGCGGTGATCGGACTGCTGGTCCACGACTACATTTCCGAGCACCTGTTCTCCAGCATCACAGTGGCCTGGGCTCTGATCGCAGGCGCCGTCCTGATCCTGGTAGTGGAGGCGCTTCACCTGAAACCTGTGACGACGGTCGCCGAGAACGTGTCATGGAAACAGGCCCTGGGGATCGGGTTCGCCCAGTGCCTGGCCCTGTGGCCCGGATTCTCGAGATCCGCGGCAACCATCCTGGGCGGCCTGGGGCTGGGGTTGAACCGCAAGGCGGCTACCGAGTTTTCCTTCTTCCTGGCGATCCCGGTGATGTTCGCAGCCACGATTTACGACCTGCTCAAGAACTTCGAGCACCTGGAACCGTCCGATGCCGGCTGGCTGTCCCTGTCGTTCGCGATCTCCTTCCTGGTGGCCTGGGCGTCGATCCGCTGGCTGCTGCGGTACGTGGCCAGCCACAGCTTCCGGATGTTTGCGTGGTATCGCCTCGCCCTGGGCGTGGTGATCCTCGGGAGCAGCCTTGGCTACGGGTGAATTCGATCTGATCCGACGGTTCCGGGAACTTCTTCCCGAGCCGCCCGGGGACCTGGTCATCGGTCCCGGAGACGATTGTGCGGCGTTCGACGGCGGCGACGGCCGGCTGTGGCTCCTGACCTGCGACGCCCTGGTGGACGGCAGACACTTCCGGCTCGACCGCACCGACCCGGAAACCCTGGGCCGCCGACTTGCGGCGGCGAACCTGAGCGACATCGCCGCCATGGGCGGCTCGCCCCGGTTTGCACTGGTGTCCCTGGTATTGCCCAAAGGTTTCGACGAGGCCGCTTCGGAAGCATTGGTGCGCGGGGCGGCGGAAGAGTTGGGTCGATACGGAGCCTGTATCGCCGGCGGGAACCTGTCCGGCGGCGACGAACTGGTGGCAGACATGACCCTGGTTGGCGAAGTCGGCCGGAACGAAATCATGCGGCGGAGTGGCGCACAGGAAGGCGATGCGATTCTGGTTACAGGCCGCCCCGGATCATCGGCGGCCGGACTGGCTGTCATGGAATACGACGGCGATACCGTCCGGTTCGCCGACCTGGTCCGGACCCACCTTGAACCGAGTGCCCGTGTGGAGGAAGGCCGCGCCATCGCATCCTCAGGCCTGGCCACGGCGATGATCGACCTTTCCGACGGCCTCCTGGCCGACCTGGGTCACCTTTGCGCCGCTTCCGGCACGGGAGCCGAGATCCGGACCGACGCCATCCATCTAGACGACTCCCTCAAGGAAGCTGCAATGTTCACCGGCATCGATCCGCTGCGGTGGGTGCTGTCCGGCGGTGAGGATTACGAACTGCTGTTCACGGTGCCGCCGGCTGGGGCGGAGGAGCTGATGGAGATCGTCGCCCAGTCGGGCGGCTGTCCTGTGACCATGATCGGGACCATGACGGCGAAAGAAAACGGAGTTCGCTGTATCGAAGCCGACGGAACCGACGTCACACCGGACAGCCGGGGCTGGGATCACTTCGAGA
>CALZKF010000285.1 GCA_945787955.1 uncultured Acidobacteriota bacterium
GCCTTCTTCCACAGCACCAACACAGGTGAAATCCGCAGGGCAGTCGGTCTTCGGCAGGGGACATGGCTGGTCATTGCCTGGTCCGCACGAGTTCTCCCACGGATAACATCGAGGAATGTTATTCACATCAGCCACGCACCGTCCAATGTTTCCGGTATTCATATCGTCTATATAGTCCATTGCTCCCGTCAAAGACAGCATTTCTCCCATGGATCCTTCTGAAGTCACATCCTGTATCCACATCAGCCCCGTAAGCGTATCAGTGATGGTCCCGTCACCGTTGTCAATATACCTGGTAGCAATTGACCAGTCAACACCCCATTCAAGATCACCGTCATCTTCTGCTGTTGTAGATGTCGTTCTTCCTGTATCCCGAACATTTGCAGGATAATTTAGATCAGGAGCGCCATTTGCTCCACCACGTACAGGCCAGTAGTACCTCGTATCGGTCCAGTTCATCCAATAGTTAGTCTGGTCTGTTCCCAAATTTATAGTCCATCCACCATTGTTTAAATCGACATACTGAGTAGATGACCAGTATTCAGCTGACTGCACATTTTGAAATCCTATAGTGTTATTAAGCCATGCAGAAGTATCAGCCTCTCCGGCATGTGTCAGGCTTTCAAGCTCAAGCATATTGGGAATACGCCAGTCAGTGTGGCCCCCCGTTGCCAGCGCTGCCGCTGCATCTCGTGCAGCGTAAAAGTCAACCAATCCTCCCAGATTAGCATTCATGGTCCACATAAGACCGGTAAGTAAGTCTGTAACCGTACCATCACCATTATCATTGAATCTGCCAGTAACCATGTTTCCTGTTGTAGGCCATGCAGCACCCATCTGCAGATCACCGTCATCTCCTGCAAAATTTAATATAGTTTGACCTGTTTGAGGCAGTTCTGTTAAGAAGGCAGTTGTTCCTCTTCCTGATACACTTACAAAGATTGTACTTGTATCCGGATCATTGGAAAGAATATCAAACATGTCATCGTATCCTCCTCTGCCAATGGGGCTAAAACGAACATCAAATGTACAACCTGCAGCTGGCGCAACAATAGTTCCGGAACAGTTGTCCTGGCCGACGACTAAACTGAACGGCGGATCGATCGTATTACTCTGAGCTATATTGATGATTGATAGATCACCGTTGCCATCATTATTTACTGTGAACGTGACGTTTGAGTCAGAACCCTGTACCACATCACCAAAATCAAAAGAAGACGGTGTAATCGAGATATCTGCTGCAGGTGCAGATGCAGGTGCGCTGCGCACAGGCCAGAATCTCATTGCCTGGCCACCTATAGCAGCACATCTCCAAAATGCTGGAAAGCCTGATGTCTTAGGAACAGGCTTTGTTGCACCAGCATATCCAGCACCGCCCAATGAGACGCCATATACATTAGTCGTGTCAGGAGCATAATTGGTAGTTGTCCAGGAAGCGCAACTTCCTGTTCCACCCCCGGATACATCCGCAAGACCCTCTCCCTGAAGGTATGAGTCTATTGCTTCATCTTTATAATTTACAACGCTTAACTGCTCCCTTACTGAGGGAAGCCGCCAGTCAGTATATCCAAAATTCGGTGGAGAAGGAAGGCATGTCTCACCACCGTCCGCCACACATGTCCCTACAGGGCAATCTGAATCAACATCGCACCTAATAAAAGAGTTGTTCGAACATTCCCCAACAGTAGCATTGCCGGGACAATCTGAATCATTTGTGCATGTTGTACTTACGTTTGTTGAACAGTACGATTGACTGGTATTCATGTAGTCTACAAAAGCATATGCATCCTTGAGGCTCCATGTTTTCGAATCAACCGCAGTCGGTTTTTCAATTGCATTGATTTCATGTCGGAAATTTCCGGTTTTTGTCCACATAAGTCCTGTGAGTTCGTCAATAACTACATTTTCGTCTAACACGCATGTCTGAGTTACATTACATTTCGCTTTAGAATTTAGATGAGTACAATCTGAATTAACGGTGCAGGGTGTCGTGGCAGGAGATTGAAATCCACAGAACTTTTGAGAACAATCTCCAGACGTCCTAATCGGAGCAGTACAGGTTGTCCCTGCCTGAAGCGAACATTCCCCTGACATATTACTGTTTGGTGGTACAAACCTCGGGTCTGGCCAGGTAACACCATCCTGCCTGGCTGCATCATAATAAGGTATGGCATCCCAGCTGGCTGTATCATTGCAATCAGCTGCACACCACGTGTCTCCTGCAATATAACATCTCCCTCCTATAGGAGATGTAGCACTTCGAATCCAGCAGCCTGTATCTGCCGCTTGGCCACCTGTGTCTCCTGTCTTGGGTAAATCAACGGTCCCTGCACCAGAGTCAGCTGAGCCGCGTACAGTCAATAAACACGGTCCCGGTTCCGGAGGGTCGGCACGAAGACTGGATCTGGTTCCGCCCAATCCATTCCAGTCATAACTGCCATAATCACCACCTGAGAGATATACAGTCCACACAGCAACCGGTGCCTCTGGCGCTGCACCTGAATATGTGGTTGACCCCCAGTAATCATCGTTGCAAACATTATCAAATCCCTTTGACTCAAGCCATTCTGCAACGCTTGTGCAGGGAGAACCTCCACAGTCTTCTTCATTAAAACCATAATGTACAAGGCTCTCAAGCTCGCGGATATTAGGCATACGCCAGTCACTCTGGCCTGCCTGGCAATTTGTACGCGGTCCGCCAAATACAGGCCCATTTATACTCGCTACAAATTCCATTGCATGTTGCCAGGTTACCCGCCCGTCGCCAGCAGAGTTGTCTTCTGAAGTACTGTCAAATGAGGGATAATGAGTAGCCATACAGTTGGCATCTTCAAGCCACTGCAGTCCTGTGAGCTTGTCCGTAATAATACCTGTTCCATCTCCGGTAAACCTCGTTACAGGCCAAATGACACCTGTCTGTGACTCCCCGTCCTGCCCTGTACCTGCACAGGAAATTGCAATGCCTGTTTCATCATAACAGGCGGTCTGCCCTGTCTGAGGTAAGTCAATGACGCTTGCAGATGGTACGACAGGAGTTGCGATAAAACCATATTCCCTGGTACCATCGTTGTAATATCCGGTTATAACTCCATTATTATTAATACCTGTGGCGATAGTATAAGTTGAACCTGAAATAAATAATTCACTCCATGTCCCGTTGTCATATACATAGGTTTTCCAGGTGCCATTGTCATCATAAGTTCCTACAATGTGGCCTGAATCATTAATACCCGTTGCATAAGAGACCGGCCAAGCTGGGTAGTCAAACGTGTTGTATGCTCCTCCTTCATAAGTAAATCCATGAACTGCGTTATCAATAACGTATAATCCAACAAGTTTTCCTGAATCATGAATGTCTAAGGCCCTTGTCTCATCCTGAGGCCCTGGCCCCCCAAAACATGCAGACTCATCTGTTCCGGGATAATCAAGAG
>CALZKF010000286.1 GCA_945787955.1 uncultured Acidobacteriota bacterium
TGGAATACGACCCCCCCGATCAGCCCCCCAACGGTGGAGAACAGTGCTCCGATCAAGAGGTAAAGGAAAAATACCATGAGCACCAGCATGAACCCGGAAGTCTGGTCATAGAAATCGCGCAAGCTGTCGAGGCCGTCCAGCAGTTCCGGCGTGGTCTGCCCCATGGCGTCCCAGGTCTTTTCCACTTCGTGTGCGGCCACATCGATTCCCGGCCAGGTCCAGACCACGAAAACGGTGACTGTGGCGGCCCAGAATGCGCCGGAAATCAGACCGACAGTTCTTCCCAGAGCCGGTGTGAACTCAATCCCCGACTCCCGGCAGGACTTGCCGTACCAGTACGAAGCCAGGAACCCGCAGCCGATCACCGGCGAACAGCAGGCCAGCAGGAGGAGTCCTCCTATGAGCGGGATCGATGTCAATATCCCGGCGGCAACCCCGGCCATCACCGTGGGCCGAAGCATCGGAGGAGCCTGGTCGTCGATCATTCGATCTCCCTCCTGGAATTGGACCGACCGGTCATCATATCCCCGATGGCGACAGCCAGAAACCAGCCGCACACCCCGCCGGCCGGAAGGGAGATCAACATGCGGTTTAAATTGCCGACGCCGGTATAGCCGAACAGGCCGGTCATCGGCAGAACCGCATCGACCAGGGTCGGAGCGATCAGGACAAAAAACAGCGCCTTCGGCGCCGGCCGCAGCCAGGCGCGCCTGAGGCCACCGCCAAGGAGCCCGATGACTCCGCCGGCGTACAGTCCGATGCAGCGGGAACAGACCGCCAGCGGAACGCCCCCGATGGAAAAGGACCGGCCGCCATCCTGGTGGCAGATGATGGAACCGCCGGCGCGGACCACCCAGCCCAGGAACGATCCTTCCTGCTGCAGAACCGGAGCGGCGACCAGCAAAGCGGTGAAAACCAGCGCCAGGGCGGCAAACGCCAGAACCATGATCCTTGCTGCACGCGATGTTCTCACGACGCCGATTTTACCCGACACAGGGAAGTTGATGTCGTGTTCCTGCTACAATGGCCCGGTCCGAACAGCCTACGACGACGCTTGAAAGGGACCCATCCCGCATGGCAGGAAAGAAACAGACGATCCGTGCCCGGTCCAGCCAGTCCAGCCTTTTCCAGGAAACTCCTGCTGCAGAGCCGACCCGGACCGTTGCGAAACCGGCCGACCGGAAGGGACCCGCCAGGCGGCGTCCGGCCAGGGCGAAACCACGGGAAGACGCCCAGTCCATGGCGGCGCGGCAGCGTGATATTTCTGTTTCCGAATTCTTCACGAAGAACCGCCATCTCCTCGGTTTCGACAATCCCCAGAAGGCGCTGCTCACCGCCATCAAGGAAGCGGTGGACAACTCCCTGGACGCCTGTGAAGAAGCGGGCATCCTGCCGGACCTGATCATCGACATCGCCGAGATTTCCGAGTCACGCTACCGGATCACCGTGCAGGACAACGGCCCGGGCATCGTCAAGGGGCAGATCCCGAAGATTTTCGGCAAGCTGCTGTACGGCTCCAAGTTCCACCGCCTGAAGCAGCAACGGGGCCAGCAGGGTATCGGCATTTCCGCCGCCGGCATGTACGCCCAGTTGACTACCGGACAGCCGATCCGGATCCTGTCCCGCACCGGAAAGAAGCAACCTGCCCATCGCTTCGAGATCAGCCTCGATACGGTGAAGAACGCCCCGGTGATCCTGAAGGACGACACCATCGAGTGGGAGATGGACCACGGCACACGGGTGACCATGGAGCTGGAGGCGGTCTACAAGAAGGGTCGCAGGTCGGTGGACGGCTACGTCCAGCAGACCGCCATGGCCAACCCCCATGTGGAGATCACATACAGCACCCCGAAAGATGAGCCCTTGATCTATGAGCGGGTCACCGACGACCTCCCGGTGGAATCCAGCGAGATCCAGCCCCACCCGTACGGTATCGAACTGGGGATCCTGATGCGGATGCTGAAGGAGACCAAGGCCCGGACGGTGAAGTCGGCTCTGATGACCGATTTCTCCCGGGTGTCCAACACCGTCGCCCACCAGATCTGCGACGCCGCCGGCATCCGGCCCGACGCCATGGCCAAGCGCCTGTCCACCAGCCAGGTGGAGATGCTGTTCCAGGCGATCCCCAAGGTCAAGATCATGGCGCCCCCTACCGCCTGCCTGTCCCCGATCGGCGAGGAACTGCTGCTCAGGGGCCTGGAAGCGAGGATCGACGCCGATTTCTATACCACCGTCGCCCGCCCGCCGGCGGTCTACCGCGGCAACCCGTTCCAGATCGAAGTCGGCCTGGCCTACGGCGGCAAACTGGAATCGGAAGAGCTGGGCGAGGTCTACCGCTTCGCCAACCGGGTGCCGCTGCAGTACCAGCAGTCGGCCTGCGCCGTCACCAAGTCGGTGATCGCCACCGACTGGAAGAAGTACGGCCTGGCCCAGGCCCGCTCGGCGCTCCCTGCCGGACCGGTGGTGATCATGGTCCACATGGCATCGGTCTGGGTGCCGTTCACCTCGGAGTCGAAAGAAGCGGTGGCGTCGTACCCGGAAATCACCAAGGAGATCCGCCTCGCCCTCATGGAAGCAGGCCGGCGTCTCGGCTCCTTCGTACGCCAGCGCAAGAAGGCGATGGACGAGGCCCGCAAACATGCCTACATCACCAAGTACATCCCTCACATCGGCGACGCCCTCAAGGACATCCTCGGCCTGACCCAGAAGAAACGGGACCAGACCGTGGAAACGCTGAAAGGGATCCTGGAGAGCAGCCGGAAGGTGTAGATCAGCCTCCGGTAGACTGCAGCGAGTACAGCGTCCGGTAAATGCCGTCTTCGATCTCCATCAGCTCGTGGTGGCTGCCCTCTTCCCGGACTTCGCCCCGGTGCAAAACCAGGATTTTGTCGGCACTGCGAACCGTCGGCAGGCGGTGGGCGATGACGATGGATGTCCTGCCTTCCTTCATAGTGTTCAGCGCCGTTTCGATCCGTTCTTCGGTTGCCGGATCCACCGACGAGGTCGCCTCGTCCAGGATCAGCACCGCCGGATCGAAGGCCAGGGCTCGGGCAAACGCCAGGAGCTGTTGTTCCCCTGCCGACAGGTTCACGCCCCGCTCCTGCAACGGTTCGTCGTACCCGGCCGGCAGCCGGTTGATGAAGCGATCGGCGTGGACCGCCTCCGCCGCAGACCGGACCTGCTCCGCCGTCACCCTGGGGTCTCCCAGGGAGATGTTGCCCTCCACCGTGTCTGCGAACAGGAAGCTGTCCTGCAGGACCACGCCGACGGAGCGACGGAGAGCGGTGAGGTTTAGCTCCCGGATGTCGATGCCGTCCAGTGTGATCCTGCCCTGCTGGACGTCGTACAGCCGTACCAGGAGCTTGATCAGGGTCGATTTGCCGGCGCCGGTCCATCCGACCAC
>CALZKF010000287.1 GCA_945787955.1 uncultured Acidobacteriota bacterium
GCAAGTATATCCGCCAGCCTCCTGCCCTTGCCCAGTTCCACGCCGACGGCACGGTTGCGGGACGACGCTCCGGTACAGGTCAGTACCAGATCACCCATTCCGGCAAGGCCGCTGAACGTCTCCAATCTGCCGCCCAGCGCCTGTCCGAGCCGGGAAATTTCCGCCAGTCCCCGGGTTATGACGGCCGCCTGTGTATTGAGTCCCAGCTCAAGCCCGTCTACTGCCCCGGCGGCGATAGCGATGACATTCTTGAGAGCCCCGGCAACCTGGACACCCACCGGGTCCACATTCGTGTACAGTCTGATCCGGGGCGAAGAGATCCGCTCCTGAATCGAGCGAGCCAGGCTCTCGCAACCTGCGGCTACCACCAGAGCGGCCGGACGCCCCCGTGCGACCTCTCCGGCGAAACTCGGCCCCGACAGGACCGCCAGATGCTCCTGCGATCCGAGAGCGCCTGCGGCCAGGTCGATCGGGAGCTTGTGAGTGCCCTCCTCGAGGCCCTTGTTGGCCAGAACCACAGGACAGCCGGCCGGAATGAACGGCCGCGCCTGTTCCAGCACCTTCCTTGAATACTGTGTGGGAACGACCGACAAAATCAGGTTGACATTGTCCAGAGCCTGGCTCAAATCGGAGGTGGCCCGCACGGTCTCCGGGAGCCGGACACCGGGCAGGTACAGCGGGTTCTCCCGCCTGGTGTGGATCCACTCCACCAACTCGTCTTCAAAGACCCAGAGCCTGACGTCCCGGCCGTCGGCCGCCAGATGCGCGGCCAGAGCGGTTCCCCATGCCCCTCCGCCGATTACGGCGGCGGTCTCCCGGTTACGGCTCATCCCTGCGGCCTCCCGTCCCAGGGCGGCCGATAGGTGGTTCACGCCCTTCCCGGATTCTGATCATGTTGTCCCGGTGGCCCATAGCCAACAGTACCGCCACCAGGATACCAACTCCGGCCACCGATCTCTCGGATGAGAGCAGGATTGCGAAAACGGGATATGCAGCAGCAGCGGATAATGATGCCGCAGCTACGATCCTGGTCGCCGCCAGGACCAGGCCGAATACGGCCAGGGCCGGAAGCAAGGGCCAAAACGCCAAAGTGCCAAGGGCGCCGGCGGCTGTGGCGACACCTTTCCCGCCCTTGAACCCGGGCCACGGGGGCGCGACGTGACCCAGGACCACTCCGAAGGCTGCCAGCGGGGCACCGGCCTCCCTTGCCAAAAAGACCGCCAGCCACCCCTTGGCGACGTCCAGGCACAAGGTCAGCAGACCTGCAGCTGCGCCTGAGACCCGGAACACGTTTGTGGCGCCGACGTTCCGACTTGCTGCGGTCCGTGGGTCCGGCTTGCGGAGCAGGCGGCAGACCAGGACGCCGCTGGGGAAATTGCCGACGAGATAAGCGACAAGTCCGGCCAATGCCAGACCGGCTACCGAGCCGTCCGCCGGCATCAGTCCGCCACGCCACGGCAGGGGGCAAGCGCTTCCCGGATCCGTGCCAGGGCGAACTCGACGGTGGTAAACCGGACCGAATCCCGATCGCCGTCGAATCGAACGGTCCAGTCGTGGACCTCGGTTGCCGTTGCCAGGGCCAGGGAGACAGTGCCGACCGGCTTGTCCATGCTCCCTCCGCCGGGGCCGGCGACTCCGGTGATGCCGACACCGATATCGGCGCCACACCGTTTTCGAGCCCCCTGGGCCAGCTCCCGGGCAACGGCGGGGCTAACCGCACCTTCGGACCTCAGGGTGGCGGCCTTCACACCTGCCAGCCTTATTTTGAGATCATCCGAATACACTACCACTCCCCCGCGGTACCAGACGGAGGCGCCCGGAACGGAGGTCAGCGCCGCGCCCAGCAGGCCGCCGGTACAGGACTCGGCTGTTGCCAGGGTCAACCCGGCCTGTTCCAGCCTCCGTGCAACCGCGGTGACATCCGCTCTCAAAGGACTCCCTGCCCTTTGCTCCCGGTGCTTCTGAGAAACGGTCCGATATCTTGAGGGCTGACAATACCACCGGAAACGACCAGTTTGATCGCCTCCTCCATCGGGATATCGAGGACGGTCAAATCGTCCAGCGGCACGAACAACAGCCATCCGGATGTCGGGTTCGGCGTAGTCGGCAGGAACACCGGAACCGAGGGCCCTCCTTTTCCACCCAGAGTGTGCTCGTTCTCCGTGGTCACGAAACCGACGGTCCAGAGGCCCCTGCGCGGATACTCCACCAGGACGACTTTGGTGAATGTCTTCTTGTCTGAAAAGCTGAACGCATCCAGCAACTGCCGGGCGGCGCCGTAAATCCCTTTCACCACCGGGATTCGAAGGACAAACCGTTCCACCATCAGGACCAGTCGCCTCCCGACAATGTTTCCCGCCAGCAGTCCGCACAGGTAGATGGCCAGCACCGTCAGGAGGAAGCCGATGATCGGGAAGCCGATTCGGGCCTGCCACCGATCCAGATCAGGCGAACCTGCCGCCCGAAATACAGCCACCACCATCGGGGTCATGTAGGTATTGATCAGGTCGAACAGAATCTTGAGAAGCCAGAGAGTCACCAGCATCGGAAGAATCAGCAGCAACCCGCGGACGGTGCGGCTCCTGAGATGGAACAGAATCTTGTTCCGCATCACAAGGAGCCTTTGACTCGCGGCCTGCGATTATTCATCCTGTTTTGGACCCCGCCCCAGAGTCTCCTCCACCTGGACGACCCTGGCCAGATGCCGGCGGAACAGATCCAGGTCACCTTCCCGGAGGGCGAACCGCGCCAGCAGAAACCGGGCCTGGATGTTGTCCGGATCCAGTTCCAGGCAGGTCCGGAGTGCTCCTCTCGCCTCCTCGTTCCGGCCTTTCTCGTGATGGATCTGACCCAGAAACGCCCAGGCGTCCGCATGGTTGTCGTTGTTTTTCAGCAGCTCTTCCACAATTGCCCCGGCTTTCTCCAGATCGCCCCGCTGCCTGAGCGCCTGGGCCAGAGAGTATTGCAGGCGGGAATCGCTGGGATCCAGTTCCAGGCCGCTCCGGAATGCGGCCACAGCCTCGTCTATGGCGCCGGTACGCATCATCAGCCTTCCAAGCCGGCGGTAGACTTCCGGAGTTTGATCCGCCGCCAGGGACCTTTCGTACGCCTCTCTCGCACCCTCGAGCGCCAAGCCTTGTTCCATAAACCGTCCGGCCTGGGCCAGTGCCGGGCCGTGAATCTCGGGATAGGTCCCGGCAACCAGCATGAAAAAGTCGGCCCCGCTCTCGATCTGCCGAACCGTGCGGTAACAGACACCGAGCGGTTCCAGAACCATCTCGCACCCGGCTGCGGTCGCACAGGCATCCTGAAATTACGGGATCGCGTCCGAGAATCGCCCCTCCCGAACCGCCCGGTTGCCGGCACTGACGCGGTCCTGAACCACGCCTGGATCAT
>CALZKF010000288.1 GCA_945787955.1 uncultured Acidobacteriota bacterium
TGGTCGGCCAGCAGCGGGATGTCTTCCCGGCGGTCACGCAGCGGCGGGATTTCGATTCTGCCCACGTTGACACGGTAGTACAGGTCCTCCCGGAACTCCTTGTCCCGGATCATCTCCTTAAGATCCCGGTGGGTGGCGGACACGATCCTCACATCGACATGCACCGTCTCCTTGCCGCCGACAGGCAGAAATTCGCCCTGCTCGATCACCCGCAGCAGCTTCGCCTGCATCGCCGGCCCCATCTCGCCGATCTCATCCAGGAACAGGGTGCCGCCGTCGGCGAGTTGGAAATAACCGGGTTTGTTCCTGTCCGCTCCGGTGAAGGCACCCTTGCAGTGACCGAACAGTTCGCTTTCAAGCAATGATTCGGTCAGAGCGGCACAATTCACGGTGAAGAACGGGCCCTGGCTGCGCCCGCTGCGCCTGTGAAGGGCTCGTGCGATCAGCTCCTTGCCGGTTCCCGACTCGCCGGTTATCAGGACCGGCAGCTTCTTCTCCGCCAACCGTTCGATGAGGTGATAGACCATCTGCATGCCGGCGGAAGCGCCGATCATGTCCTCGAAGCGGTAGCGCAACTCGAAGCTGGAGCGGCTGGAGAACAGCTCCTCACGGACACTCTCCAGTTCCTCCTGTTGCGTATGGACCGTTCGCTCCAGTTGGAGGTTGGCCTCCGAGAGGCTGGCCGCCTGTTCCTCGATCCTGCCCAGGAGCGCCGCAGTCCCCAGGGCGAGGCCGGCCTGGTCCGCCAGCATGGAGGCGTATTCGAGGTGTACCGGTTCGAACAGCCTGCGGTCAATCCTGTTGTCCAGATAGACCGCGCCTTCGGTTTCGTCCCGGATGCGCAGGGGTACGGCAAGCACGGAACGGATGTTCAGTGCATGGACCGACTCGAACCCGCTGAAGCGGCTGTCCTGCTCGGCGTCGGTGGACAACATCGATTGGCCCATTTCGATAACCTGCCTTGCGATAGATCGGCTCAGTTCGTTGGCCGGTGTGTCGGAAGAGCCGTCTCTATGCTCCCGGGACGAGCGGGTAGCAATCTCCCGACCGTCCTTAAGCAGGAGGAAGCCGCGCTCGGCGCCGGTGATTTCGCAGGCGGCGTCCAGAATGATCCGAAGGAGGTCGTCCACGTTGTGGGTGGAATTCAAGCTCCGGTTGATCTCCAGAAGGCGATGCAGGATTGCGCGTTCCTCTCCGGTGTCTGCCGCGGCCGGCACCTGCTTCTCCGTTCCGGGCCGGGAAGTCGCCTCCGCCTCCAGTCGACTGTGGTCTTCGTATAATTCACGGCGGCGGCGGTCCTCGAGGAAGGTCTGCTCCCATGGTCCGGACAATCTGGAGCGTATTTTTTCGAGGTAGCGGTGTCCCCGTCCGATTCGTTCACGGGCCTGATCCGGTCGGCCGGCACGGAGTGCGGCCCTGCCGGCCACATGCTCCGCCTGCCACAGCCGTTCGGTCTCACCCAGGGACCGGTATCGCTCCACCGCCCGCATCGCGTCGATCTCGGCCTGGACCGTGTCCCCACCGGGACGGACCAGTTCCACCCGGGCGCGGAGCACCCAGGCGTCCGCCTCTTCGCCTGGAAGCCCCCGGCTCTCCACCAGCCGCGTCGCCTTCCGTCCGGCGACGGCCGCCCGGTCGATGTCGTTGTCCAGAATGAAACTCTCCCCGAGGCGGATCATCGCTGCGGCTTCAAGCCTTGCGTCGCCGATCCGGCGGGCCAGGAAGGCTGACTCCTGAAAGGCCTGCTGGGCAGGACCAGGTTCGTTCCGTGCAAGCCTCAGGTCGCCCCGGTCCAGCAGCAGGCCTGCCCTCCGGCGGGGACTTGCGGAGTCGGAGAGCAGCCGGTCGGCTTCCTCCAGGTACCCGTCCGCCTGACCCGGATCGCCGGCCCTGATATGGACCGTGGCCAGGAGCGAGAGGGCGGAAGCAAGGGTGTCGTTCCGCCCAAGCCGCCGGGCAAGCCCGAGTGCCTCTTCGGCATGTTCCAGCGCCTCCGGAAACCGGCCCCGGGAAAGGTGCATGCGACCGAGGCTCATCAGGCTGTCGATGATCCCTTTATCGGCGCCCAGGCGGCGGTGCATTTCCAGAGCGGTTTCGAAATCCCGGGTGGCGCCGGGGTAGTCCCCGGTTTTCATTCGGACTGTCCCGAGCCCGGCGGTTGCATCGGCGATCGCTTTGACGTCGCCTCTCTGAACAGCGCCGTCCCGGGCCCGGTTGAGGGCCTCCAAGGCCTGGGAGTATTTCCCCTGTATCTCAAGGGCCAGCGCGGCGCCATGAAGAATCGCCAGCTCCACTTCAGGTGAGAGCTGGTCGCCGGCCACCGTCTCGGCTTTCCGGAAGCTCTCAAGTGATGCGACGGCATCACCCTGGTCCCGCTCCAACGCGCCCAGAGCCAGCAGTGCCGAGACCTGGTGGTCCGCCAGACCGTGATCGGCCGAAAAACCGACGGCCCGACGCATGTGTTCACGGCTTTGTTGCACGTCTCCCAGGACACCGTCGATTCGCCCGAGGGCGATCATCGCCTCGGCGGACAGGTCGGGCAGGTTCAGCCGACCGGCGATCTCAAGGGCGAGTTCCAGGTTTTCCTGGGCCTGATCGTACCGGGATCGGTCTTCGAACAAACGGCCCAGAAGGAGGTGGGCGCGAGCCTTGAACCGATCTTCCTTGTCCTTTTCCGCCTGGGCCAGCATCCACCTGAAATCTTCCTCGGCCAGTTTGGACTCGCCGGCCCGGGTGCGAGCCCGGCCTCGCTGGCTGAACAGGCCGCACAACAGTGTTGCCGAGGACGAACGGTCCCTGCGCGCCAGGTTCAGGGCGTGGGTGTAGGCGTCGATGGCATCCCGGTTGGCGAATAGCCGAGCGGCCAGATCGCCGGCCATGGACCAGCTTTCAATCGCCCTTCCGGGGAGGCCGGCCGCATCGGCATGAGAAGCGAAGGCGGCCCATGCCGGATAGGTCCTTGGAATCCCCTTGCGGTCGAGAAATGACACTGCCGCACGGTGGATCTGCTTCAATTCTTCCGGCCCGCACCCGGCCAGGGCCAGTTCCCCCAAAGCCGGCCTTGCCAGCCGGTAGACCGGTGAGCCGGCGTCATCCAGTTCCTGGATCAGAATCCCGCCGGTACGAAGGTCGATCATCCTGGCTGCGGCTGCTTCCCAGCGCAATCCGGATACAGCCGAGACGGTTTCCGGCTCTACCGCACCCGGCCCCAGGATCGCCACCGTCCGCAGGACCCGGGTTGCATCGTCGTCCAGCCGTCCCAGCCTGCGCTCCAGAAGGTTGCGGATCTTGCCGGGCAGGGGAGTGCCGCCCAGCACCTCCACATCGGGAAGCCGGTCTCCTCCCGGCACCAGCAGTCCTTCTTCCGCGAGGTGGGCGATCAGCTCGGCTATGCCAGGATCTGCCAGGAGGTCGAACAGCGGGCTGGAGCGGGAGACCTGGTCGCCTCGATAGGTCCCGATCAGAAGTACCGGGAGTCCGGCCCGGTGGGATCCGGGGCCTTCCGCCGCAGCTGTGGCGGATAGATGGGCCAGGAGCCGGCAGACCGTTTCATCGCTGTCGTGAAGGTCTTCCACCGCCAGCACCATCGGACCACGACTGCAGGCCCGTGTGAGCATTTCATTGGCCCTGGCAAACAGGCCGTGGCGATCCAGGCTGTCGAGTCGGTTCTCCTCCCGATTGCCGTCGGCCTGTACCAGTGCGTCCAGCAAGGCGCCTCCGCCGCTGAGGTGGTTGTTGGGCCGGCCGATGAAGCTGTCGTATCCCTCCATCTGGCAGTGCACCTGAAACTCCCGCAGCAGGCGGGACTTTCCTATTCCGGTTTCACCCTCCACCAGGATCAGACGCCCCCCTCCGGCACAGGTGTCGTCCATGAGCCGTTTCAGCCGTCCGATTTCGGTTTCCCGCCCTGTAAACCCGGCTCCAAGGACCGAATGCCGTCTGGATTCCGGTGTTCTGAATTCCGACCCCGGCCCGGCCAACTCCTCCAGAGATTCCAGGAAGGCGTCAACACCGGACGGTCTGAGGCCCGGATCCTTGGCGAGCAGCCGCTGGATCAGTTGATCGAATGCGGCCGGCAGGGTTCTGACGATGGAGGCCGGCGGGACAGGCTCTTCCTGACGGTGGCCGCGAAGCACCGCCAGCGCCGATCCACCCTGGAAGGGAGGTCGCCCCGTGACCATCTCGTATACGACACACCCGAGACTGTAAAGGTCGGAGCGGGGATCGATCTGACCGCCGCCGGCAGCCTCAGGTGGAAGGTAGGCCACCGTTCCGCGGATGATGCCGGCGTCGGAGGACATGCCTGCACTCCCAACCAGGCCGAGATCGGTCAGGTGGACCTCACCTCCGGCGGAGACCATGATATTTCCCGGCTTGATGTCCTGGTGGACCAGTCCCCGTGCATGCAGATAACCCAGGGCCTGTCCGACCTGGGCCAGGATCCGGTATAGAGCCGGATAATCATGACGACCCTTGCGAATATGGCTGTCCAGGGTCAGGCCGTCGATAAACTCCATGGTGAAGAACGGCACGATGGCGCCATCGGGCTGACGGTGCCGACCGAAATCGTAGACTTCGGTCAGGTTGGGATGTGAGAGGGAGGTCAGGGTCTTGAACTCTTGCTCGAAATGCTTGAGGGCGGACTCGGTAAAACGCTTGGAGTCAAGTAGTTTCAGGGCTACAGGCTGTTCCCGGGCTTCCTGGACCAGGTAAACCGCCCCCATGCCTCCTCGGCCGA
>CALZKF010000289.1 GCA_945787955.1 uncultured Acidobacteriota bacterium
GACCTGGTAGCCCCAGACCTCAAGAAGCCTTCGCAGGGAGTCCCTGCAGGAGGTCTCGTCGTCCACGACCAGGATCTTGTCGAGCATATCGGCTTCCGGTCCGGCGGGGGGATTTGTCGAAAGGACAGGCCAGGACCCTTCCGGACCCTGTAAGTTTTACACAACTAGAGCAGTTTTGACACGAGACGGGTGAGGAGCGAGAGAACCACGGAAGCTGTCCCCAGGGCTGCTCCCATGCTGACCAGAACGGCTCCAATTACAAGCAAAATCTGCATTTATAGTCCTTTCGGGATTCAGGCTCTCGCAACTGAAACCCTGCTCACCGTTCATGATCCAAGCTACGGCAAACAATAGTTGCAATAGGCGGGCCAATCAAGGTTATGAGGTGCAATTCAGCAAACTTCTTCCGGTTCGGACAGATGTGTAGACACCATGACCCCTGCCTGTGTCACATCGGACATGGCGGGGCCTATTGGAAGTCAATCTTGCCCACGTCTCCCATCTCTTCCAGCAGGAAGGTCTTCAAACGGTCCTTGATCCGGACCTCGGCCTGCCGGGCCGCCTCCCGGGTGGTCCCGAACCGTGTCCCGATCTCCTGCAACGTCTCCGGATCGTCGCTGAGGATGCGATCGTTCAGGATCGCCAGGTCCCGCTCGGACATCCCTTCCCTGAACCGGTCCAGGGCGGCCTCCACCCTCTCCTGGAGCTGCTTCCTCACCACCTGGGTCTCTGCGTCCGGCTCCGCGCCGGCGAAAATGTCGGCGTGGCTGCGGCCGTCCTCATCCCCACCTACCGGAGCGTCCAGCATCAGGTCGTGGGAGCCGAGAGCCATCTGGACGTCGGTGACGTCGGCCTCCGAGACGCCGAATTTCTCCGCCAGCAGCTTGGGCCCAACCTCGTAGCCGGCGGCCGCCAGCTTGCGTTTCTCCTTCTCGAGATTGTGCAACAGTTTCCGCCGGGCGTTGGTGGTGCCGACCCGTACCAACCGGACGTTGTCCAGGAGGAATTTCACCATGTATGCCCGGATCCACCACGAGGCATAGGTCGGCAGGCGGTACCCCAGATCCGGATCGAATTTTTGCACGGCCTGCATCAGACCGATGTTGCCCTCCTGGATCAGATCCAGAACGCTCTTGGCCGCACGGCGGAACGACTGGGCCACCCGCACCACCAGCATCAGGTTGGCGGTGATCAGCCGGAACAGCGCCTCCTGGTCCCCGGTCTCCCGATAGCGCTTCGCCAGCTTCTGCTCTTCCTCGCGGTTCAGGGGCGGGTACTTGCGGACCTCGTTCATGTAGGCCCGTAGAGGGTCCACAGGCGCCAGGCCACGGCCCCCGGCAGGAACCAGCGCCTTGGCTGTCGGTTCGGGGTTGGAGCTGCCTGCGGGATCGGCCAGGACGGCTGGATCCAGCTCCACGGGATCGTCGGAACTCATCGGAATCAGGGTATCACGCCGGAATCAGGACGGCCTAGAAGCTCTTGTCTCCCAGGTACTTTCTGGGGTCTGCGCGGCGGCCGGACTTGAACACCTCATAATGCAGGTGGGGCCCGGTGGAACGGCCGGTGGAGCCGACCTTGCCGATGACGTCGCCACGGTTCACCCGCTGGCCCGGACGGACCAGGATCTCGCTCATGTGGGCGTAGCGGGTCGCCATGCCGTAGCCGTGGGAAATGTGCACCATCTTGCCGTAACCCATGTAGCGGGTTGCCCGTGTGATCACCCCGTCGGCGGTAGCCCGGATCGGCGTGCCCTTGTTGGCGACGATGTCCACCCCCTGGTGAAATTCCCTCTTACCGGAGAACGGGTCCTTGCGCCAGCCGTAGCCGTGGGAGAAGAACCCTCGAACCGGCCGGACGCTGGGGGTCGCCGCCAGCAGTTCAAGCCGCTCGTTCCAGGCCTCGTCGATCATCTCTATGGACCGGTCCAGGCCGGAGGCCCGGTCGCCCAGGGTCTGCATGTCCTCGTCCAGGGCCCGCTGCAGGTTCAGCATGGAGGGCCGGATCGCCCGGGCGCCGCCGGCGGCCGGCTCGGAGGTGGGAAGACCGTCTACGCCCAGAGCTTCGGCCAGCTTGCCGGCGTACTGCTCGTTCTTCTCGAGACGCCCCCGCATGGCGGTGAGGGAGTTTTCGAACTTGAGCTTCTCTTCCCGGAGGACCTGGTTCTCTTCCGCCAGCCGGCCCATGGCGCCGTCCTGGGTTGTCATGCGCAGCAGCAGGTGGGGCGCCGAGGCCCCGGCCAGGAGCAGCGCCGCCAGCAGGCCGGCCATGGCGAGCACGAAATTCCTGGAGAGATGAATTTTTCTCATCCGGGAGTCGGCATGGGGGAGGATCAGGATGGTATAAAACTTACGGGGCATCTAGCGCTCTCCAGGACAGATCGGGTCCGGCCGGAAAATCTTGCCGGTAAGGTAAAATTGGGGACTCGAGCTCCTGTTGTCAACTGATTTTGTACCGGTGCGTGGAACGAAAACGTAACACCCGGTTACGTTGCCGTCAACCGCCTCCCGGCGGTTGCGCGGACGATTGAAAGGAGCTTGTCTTGGAGGCGGAATCAGGCCGGGTTCTGATGGTCGGACTGGCCGGTCCGGACCTGTCCAGTAAAGAAAAAAAGTCCCTTGAACGGCTCCGGCCCGGGGGGGTGATCCTTTTCCGCCGCAATCTGGACACGAGGGAGCGGCTGGCCCGGCTGATGGCCGACCTGGACCACCTGTTGCCTGAATTCCCCTGGGTGGCCGTGGACCAGGAAGGCGGGAGGGTTTCCCGCCTCGAGCCCTGGATCGGGCCGACCCCGTCAGCCTGGGAGAGGGCCTCCGCCGGTCCTCACGAAGCGTTTCGCTTTGGGCGTGAAACAGGAACCGAACTGGCTGCTCTCGGTTTCAACCTGGATTTCGCGCCGGTGGTCGATCTTTGTTCTCCGGACAAACCCAACGGCATAGGCGACCGTTCCTGGGGCACCGACCCGGAGCAGGTGGCCGGCCTCACCGGCCGGTTTCTGGATGGACTGCATTCCGCCGGTGTCGCCGGTTGTCTCAAGCATTTCCCGGGACTGGGGGATACGGCGGTGGACTCCCACCTGGAACTGCCGGTCTGCCGGCGGGACGGCGGCCTGCTGGAACGGGTGGACATGCTGCCCTACCGTGAACTGGGGACGTCTTCCCCTGCGGTAATGGTCTGCCATGCCTCGTTCCCGGCGCTGGACCCGGAGGAAGGCAGGCCTGCCAGCCTGTCACCGCCGATCATCACCGGTCTTCTCCGGGAGCAGATCGGCTACTCCGGCATGGTCTGCGCCGACGACATGGAGATGGGAGCGGTAGCGCCTCTGGACGTAGACGGCTCGGCTGCAGTGCAG
>CALZKF010000290.1 GCA_945787955.1 uncultured Acidobacteriota bacterium
AAAGCGGGAACCGTCGGCTGCCAGGAGTTCCGGGTCCGAAGCAGCTTCCTGCCGGCGTCCAGTGCTTCCGGAGAAGTACCGATCAGGAGGTGGCCGTCCCGGAGCTCTAACGCCGGACCGGGCAGCGCTCCGAACGGGGACCGGAAAGTGATGCTGTTGCCGTTGAACCGCGGTGAAACCAGGCCGAGGGTTGTCCCCCGGGTCTGTTCCCCGATCCAGGCGAACAGATCGGAGAAGGTTCCGTCCAGGGCGCTCTCGTTCCGGGCCTCGAAGATGCCGACGGCGTTGAGTGTGTGGTCCTGGTCCCCTTCCAGGAGGAAGAACCAGCCCCGTTCGCCGAGGGCGTCAACCAGGTCCTGTTCCAGTTTGCGTCCGGATCTCTCTTCGAACTCGCTCATCCAGAACTCGAAATTCCGCAGTGGTCCTCTTGGGTCGGATCCGGCGATCTGCCTGAACCATGCCAGGGAGGCGGCCGGTTCGGTCCGGAACGACGATGCCAGCACCACGTGCCGTGGCAGCGGCGACGGCAGCAGCGGCGGTGCATCCGGTGCGGTGCGGAAAACCTGGACGACTTCCTGAGGCAGCCGGTCCGGGATCAGGTCAATCCTGCCGTCTGCAACAATAGAGCCGGATACGATATCCCGGGTGAACTCCACGGATCGGACCGAGTCCAGCATGCCGGCGTAAACCGAACGCGCGATCGCCAGTGGTGGTGGATCGATCCCTTCCACACCGCCGCGCAGGAAGGCGGCCATCCTCTTCGGGTCGATCCGGCCCTGGATCAGCTCTTTGCCGTCCGGGTTCCAGGACAGGTTCGGTCCGTCGGTTTCCGCCAGTTCCCTCAGCCGGTCGGCGGTGTCCCCGAAACTGATCCACAGAGCGCCGCGCGAGCGCTGGACGGTGAGCAGGTCCGGCAGCAGCGCTTCCGCCTCGTCCAGGTCGGTCGGTCGGAGCAGGATCAGCGGCATGATCGAACGACCGTTTTCTGCCGGGACAAGCGCCACAACCGCCCGGTCGGCGGCAAGGTGCGGGATATCATCGGGATGCATTCCGATGGTTCCCAGCAGTCGTTCATGGAACCGGCGCATGCCCGGGACAGCCTGGAGCTCATCCCACCGTGATTGCAGGTTCCGGAACTCGATGGATACCAGGGTCGATTCCGGGAGCAGTGCGGTCAGTCTGCCCGGGTCTCCTGTATGGACTGTGATCGTATTCGGCGCCATGGCGATGCTTGACGCCAGGATGATCAGAGGGATGATGGACAAGAGAATCGCTTTAGGTATTCTGTTCATGACTATTCTCCTTCAGGAGGCTCTTCTTTCTCGGGCAGGTTCGGAACCACCCCTTCCTGGGCGGTGCGGCCCAGGGAGGTCAGGCCGCCCAGGGCGCCGAGACCCATAGACTCAACGGCGGAAGACGGCACGATGATCATGGAGCCCTTCTGGCGCAGACCCTCGTAAACCATGTTCATCGCCCTGAGGTGCAGGGCGACCGGGTTGTCGACATAGTGCTCCGAGGCCTTGGCGAACTTCTCGGCGATCTCGGTCTCGGCGGTGCCGAGGATGATGCGGCTTTGCCGTTCCCGCTCCGCCTGGGCCTGCCGGGACATGGCGTCTTCCAGCCCCTTGGGGATGATGATGTCCCGGATTTCGACCGCTTGTGTGGTGACGCCCCAGGCGGAGGTCTTCTCGTCCAGGACCTTCTGGATCTCACTGCCCAGGCGGTCCCGCTCCGACAACAGCTCGGCCAGGTTGTGTTTACCGATGGCGTTCCGGAGCGCCGTCTGGGCCGACAGCACCACGGCGTTCTGGAAGTTTTCGACTTCAAGGACCGACTTCTCGGCGTCCCAGACCATCCAGAACCCGATGGCATCGACGCTCACCGGCACGGTGTCGGCGGTCAGGGTGGTTTCGGCGGAGAAGTCGCTGACCCGGATGCGCTGGTCGACGAACTGGGCGACCTTGTCCACCACCGGCAGCACCAGGAACAGGCCGGACTTCCGCAGCACTTTGAACTTGCCGAATCGAAGCACCACCGCCCGTTCCCACTGGTATGCAATCTGTAGACATGTGGACAGGATCAACGCCGTCACCGTCGTGATCAGCAGGACCTCGCTCTCCGGTCGGAGTTGCAGGTAGATGATCAGGCAGTCGGCGGCGCCGAGGATGACCATCGCTTCCCAGACCTGGGTCAGGCGCAGAAGGAACGCCAGGATAAGCGCCGACCCAAGCGCGAGCGTGACCGCCTGCACGCTGAACGGATGCATGGAAAGATGAATGAACAGACCGATCACAAAGATCGACACCAACAACAGGACGTTGATTGGAGCGAACCTGAAATCGGCCCTCAGAGATGTGGAGAATTTCTCCAGGGAAAACACGGCCAGGGCGCCGAGGCCTCCAGATGGTGGGGATTGGGTTCTCATCACGACTCCTCCTTCAGCTGGCGCAGGCCGTCCAGCAGATCGGTCGGTGTAAATCCGTATGACGAAGCACGGGCGATCATGTCGGTGAGGATCTGGTCCAGCATGCGCCGTCGCTCCAGCTGGTCGATTTCCGGGGCCTGGGATCCGACGAAGGTGCCGGAACCCTGCTGGGTTTCGATGACACCCTCGATTTCCAGCTGGCGGTAGGCCCGGACCACGGTGTTCGGGTTGATGGAGAGGTCCACCGCCAGTTGCCGGACTGTGGGCAGGCGATCCCCGGGGGAAAGCTCGCCGCGTGAAATGGCGAATTTCAGCTGCTCGATGATCTGGCGGTAAAAAGGAACGCCGCTTTGATTGTCGATGACCGGTTTCACACTACCCTCGTGTTCTTGTACTATTGTTCTAGACAACTAATACACCAGAACACAACGCCCGTCAAGCAATAAAGGGACATTCCGCTTTAATAGCGCGGAATATCAAGCAAATAAAGCGGAATGTCCCTATTTTAGCGAGTGACGTTGTGGCCGGCGCGCTGCAGGACCCGGCAGGCGTCGTCCAGGTCCGACTCCCGGACCAGCAGGAAATCGGTGGACCAGGTCGCCATGGGGAAGATGCTGATCCCGGCGGTGGCCAGGGGACCGGCCAGTGCGGAGATGATCCCGGTCAGGCTGAAGTCGAAGGTCCCTATCAGTTCCAGGCAGCGCCAGCCCGGCTCGGCTTCCCATTCCGGTTCGACGTGGGCCGACGAAACCACCATGGACCATTCGTCGGTGGTCCGGGTCAGGGAGAAGAAGTTCCCCTCCGGCTCCAGCGCAGGCGGCGGCGCATCCGCCGGCAGGCGGCAGACCGAGAGCTGGTCCGGCAAAATCTTCAGGGTCAGGG
>CALZKF010000291.1 GCA_945787955.1 uncultured Acidobacteriota bacterium
GCAGCCCTGGGACTTGCCACCGCCAGGGACATGGCCGGGAAGAACACCAAGGTCGTGGCGATCCTGGGTGATGGGGCGATGACCGGTGGCCTGGCCTACGAAGCGCTGAACAATGCAGGTCAGTCCGGCAGCAACCTGCTGGTGATCCTGAACGACAACGGCATGTCCATCGCCCCCAATGTCGGGGCGCTGTCCCAATACCTGGCCAACATCACGTCGAACCCGACCCTGATGAAGCTGCGTGAAGAGGTGGTCACCCTGGTGAAGAAGCTGCCGGCAGGGGATGCAGTCGGTGGCCTGGCCAAGCGCATGGAGTCGGGGATCAAGAGCGCGTTTGTCCCCAGCGCACTGTTCGAGGCCCTTGGCTTTACTTACTTCGGACCGGTGGACGGCCACGACCTGGAAGGTCTGCTGGACATCCTCCCCCGGCTGCTGAACCGGGGCGGGCCGGTGCTGCTTCACGTCCACACCAAGAAGGGCAAAGGGCTCACCCACGCCGAGGAAGATGATGAAGGTTTCCACGGAGTTGTGCCGTTTGATCCGGAAACCGGGAAGGTCCGCAAGCAGACCGCCGGTGGGGCGCCCGGGTACACCAAGGTGTTCGGCCAGACGATGCTGGACGCCGCGGAGCAGTTCCCCCAACTGGTGGCAATCACCGCCGCCATGCCGACCGGCACCGGACTGAACCCGTTCAAGGAAAAGTACCCGTCCCGGTTTTTCGATGTAGGGATCGCCGAGGCTCATGCCGTCTGCTTTGCCGCCGGGCTGGCCTGTGAAGGTGTCCGGCCGGTGGTGACCATCTATTCCACCTTCCTTCAGAGAGCCTACGACCAGGTGGTTCACGATGTCGCCCTCCAGAAATTGCCGGTGATCTTCGCCCTGGATCGGGGTGGGCTGGTCGGGGCCGATGGACCGACCCACCACGGAGTGCTGGACCTGACTTACCTGAGCTCGGTGCCGGGCATGGTGGTGGCCGCCCCGAAGGACGGAAACGAACTGCGGGACATGCTGTGGACCGCTATGGACCACACATCGGGTCCGTTCGCTTTCCGTTTTCCCCGTGCCTCGGTGCCGGAAGGCTGGGACCCGGCCCGGCCTCCGCAGGTCCTGCCGATCGGAACCTGGGAGATCCTGCAGGAAGGGACCGATGTCGCGATTCTGGCGGTCGGCGCCATGGTTGTGGAAGCGACGGCGGCAGCCGCAACACTTGCCGCATCGGGAATCGGGGCCACGGTGGTCAACGCCAGGTTCATAAAACCGCTGGACAAGAGAATGCTTCGGGACCTGCGCTCGTCACACCGGCTTCTGGTCACCGTAGAGGAGAACAGCACCGTCGGCGGATTCGGCGCCGCGGTGGCGGCTCTCCTTGAAATGGAAGGTAGCTCCGACGCTCCGTTCCTGCGACTGGCGTTGCCGGACGGCTTCGTGACCCACGGCAGCCGGGAACGTCTCCTGGACGACGTCGGCTTGTCCGCCGGGAAAATTTCAGCGCGCATCCTGGCCGAATCCGGCCGCTTGGAGAAATCCTGATGAAACTTCGAACCAGCGGCAGTGATCTGTCAGAACTCAAGGCCGGCGTTGCAGCCTGTTTCGCCTACGAGGGCGATACCGCCCCGGCGGGGGTGAGAGACCGGCGCCTGGTCCGGGAACTGGCGGCGGAGATGAAGGCGGAGAAGTTCAGGGGGAACAGGGCTGACCTGTTGTCCTGGAACGCCGACGGGAAATTCGGTTCCCGCCGGTTCCTGGTCATCGGCCTCGGCAAGAAAGGTGACAATGAGCTGGATGCCCTGCGGGCCGGCTGCGCCACCGCCGCACGAGCCGCCGCTGCGATCCATTGCAAGACCCTGGCTGTTCGCCTGCCGCCGGTGTCCGCCTCCAAGGTCGAACCTGCTGTCCGGGCCGCGGCGGAAGGGGTTCATTTTGGTTCTTACCATTTCGACCGCTATCTAACCGAAAAAGACCGCCAGCCGGTGCACCTGACATCGGCTCTGATCTCTTCGAACGGTTCGGCGGCATCAATCCGGAAGGCAGCCGCCATGGGCTCGACGATGGCCGGTTCGGTCTGCCTGGCCCGGGATCTCGTGAACGAACCGCCCAGCAGCATGAACCCGGCGGCCATGGCGAAGGTCGCCGTTGCCGAGGGCAGGAAAAGCGGCCTCACGGTGAAGGTCCACAACCGCGGGGACCTGGTGAAACTCGGATTCAAGTCGATGCTGGCGGTGGCCCGGGGCAGCAAGGCGGAGCCGAAGTTCGTCCACCTGGTGTACAAGCCGAAGATACGAACATCGAAGACCGAACGGATTGTTCTGGTCGGCAAAGGCGTGACCTTCGATTCCGGCGGCCTGAACCTGAAGACTGCCGCCGGCATGCTGACCATGAAATGCGACATGGGCGGAGCGGCGGCGGTGCTGGGCGCAATGACCGCGCTCCGGGACACCGGTTGCAAGGCCGAGGTCCACGGGCTGTTGGGCCTGGTGGAAAACATGAACAACGGCGACGCCTACAAGCCGGGGGATATCCTGGAAACCTACGCGGGGAAAACGGTAGAGGTCGGCAATACCGACGCCGAAGGACGGCTGGTGCTCTGCGACCTGCTGGCTTACGCCGCCAAGACGCTGAAGCCGACCGCCATGGTCGATCTGGCAACCCTGACCGGCGCCTGCGTCGTCGCCCTGGGGCTCCTGGCCACCGGTCTGTTCACCCGGCATGCGGCCCTTGAGAAGGCGCTGCTGAAAGCGGCCGGGGCCGGCGGCGAGAAAGTCTGGCCGCTGCCGATGTTCGAGGAGTACCTGGACCAGTTGCAGGCCGGTCCCGCCGACCTGATCAACGTCGGTCAGCGCTGGGGAGGAGCGATCACCGCAGCCCTGTTCCTGGGCGAATTCCTGCCCAGAACATTGCCCTGGGCCCACCTGGATATCGCCGGCCCGGCATTCTGCGAGAAAGCGACTGCGGAAACACCCCTCGGCGGCACCGGAGCCGGTGTCCGCACCATCGTGCGCTGGCTGGAGGCGATGTAGGCCGGTGGGCCATCACCCCCACGCCATTCCCGGTTTCAGGGCGTCGCTGGCGGTGCTCACGGTCAGCGACACTCGCACTGAAGCGGACGACCGTTCCGGAGCTGCCATAACCGACCTGCTGGAGCAGGCCGGCCACAAGCGGTTCGATTACCGCATATTGCCGGACGTACCGGAACAGGTGGCGAAGCAGGTGCGGTCCTGGGTTCAGGTTCCCGGC
>CALZKF010000292.1 GCA_945787955.1 uncultured Acidobacteriota bacterium
CAATGTAACGCCGCAATAGAGGCAGTACAGTTGCCGCTCTGGAAAAGTCGAGTGTCACGTGTCGACTCCCAACTGGAGATTGTTCTCGATTCCGGTAAAACGATCGGATTCTTGGACCAGGACAGATTTCACTATCGATTTCGGGAATGTGTCGACAGGGTAAGCAAATGCATTGTCGTCAAAGGCGGCAATGAATATATCCGCTACATTTCGGTGGATACTCAGAATGGCGAGCAGAGATTGTATCGCGACCTGCCCCAATACTCTCCAAACGGAAATATGCTTGTGGTCGGCAGTGCGTGGGACTTGTATCAAGAAGGCTATCTTGAAATCCGGGATGTGGCCACTGACGCGATATATTTCGCCATGACTCAACTGCAGCTCGCGGAACTAGGTGAGAAGTACGGTAAGTGTCGTGACAGCCACTTTGTTGGTGCGAGCGAGATCAGATGGTCCGGCAACGAATCGGTCCTGTTCAGTCTTAGCTGTCAAGAACGGTCAACGCCCCTAGGAGTCAATTACGATTCCGGGGAATGGACCCTCGGGAAGCCATGACTTCTGTAACTCGCATGAGCCCGGCAATCCGACCTGTCACGTCCCGCAACAGAGAATGTGCTGTTTGTCTCGAGCGTCGATATGATTTCCGTTGTCAGATTCGCCCTCTCGGGTAAGTCGCAATGAAGAGGCATCCCTGTGCCCGGGAGTATGCGGATCCGGTGGAAATATGACTTATTCGCTCCTCATTCACAATTGACCGCTACGCTGGATCCAGGTTAGAAGGGGTCGAATGCTGAGCACACCACCCCGAAATGTTGCTGAGACTTCTCAAGAAAACAGGATCAAAATCATCAGGTTGGACCGCGGCCACATACGGTGTTTGGAGCGTTCAGAAGCTTAGAAGGTTCATCAGGACAAAAGGTCAGAAAGGAGACGGGTATGCGAAAGGGATTGGGGTTGTTCATTTTAATGCTGCTGGTGGCCGGTTACGCCGGGGCGGCCGAGAAGATCATCTACGACGGCTTAGGGGATACCTGGAAAATGAATCCGGACGGCAGTAACAACCTGTTGCTGGAGCGGAATGCCGAAGGAATGTCTTATTGCCCTGATGGGGAACATATCGTGTTTTCAACCTGGCGCTGGGACGACCCGATAGGGAATTCGGAGCTCGCCGTCATGGACAGTGACGGCACCAACGTCGTTCGCCTCACCAGCGATGGCTATGCCCTCATAGGGGACAGAGCTCCCGACTGTCGTTCCGACGACACCATCGTGTGGCTCCGTGGGGGGCGGCACCTTACAGGACTTCCCGGGCACGTATTTGTTTGGTCGACGATCATGATCATGGACGTGGACGGTTCCAACCTGATTCCGCTCTACGAGGGTCAGCGGATGGGGGACGTGTCCTGGCTCGGAGACAACATCGTATTCACCAAGCGCGACGGTGCCAACGGATACCAGATCTACCGGATGGGCGATGACGGCAGCGGTGTGACCAAGCTGACCTCATTCACTACCGATCATCCCTGGCACCTGGATGGGTCGCAGGATGGCCAATACATCACGTACTCACGGCCTGTGACCCCAACGGACAGCGAAATATGGATCATGGGGAAAGACGGTACCAACCAGACGGTGGTGACAGCCGATGACGACTACAACAAGAACCCGAACTTCGACTATTCGGCACAGAACATCTGCTTCGTAAGCAAGGGCAAAGGCCCCTATTTCCAGGTTCATAGAATCAAGGTCAACGGCACCAAGGAAGTCGTCCTGACGTCCAACGGCTTCGACGCCAGGGAGTGCGATTGGGGCGCCGAAAGGTTCAGGTGGTAGCCCTGTAAGTAAAAAAACGCCCGGTGTCGCCACCGGGCGTTTTCATTAACGGACGTTCTGTCGGTCGGCCTAGAAGCCGCCCATACCGCCCATGCCGCCCATGCCGCCCATGTCCGGGGCGCCGCCTCCGGCTGCCGGCGGGTTGTCTTCGGGGATCTCGCTGATCAGCGCCTCGGTGGTCAGCATCAGGCTGGAGATCGACGCGGCGTTCTGAAGTGCGGAGCGCACAACCTTGGTCGGATCGATGATGCCGGCCTTGATCATGTCGGCGTACTTCATGTTCTGGGCGTCGAAGCCGTGGTTGATCTCGGTCAGTTCCTTGACCGCGTTCACGATCACGGAGCCTTCCTCGCCGGCGTTGTTGGCGATCTGACGGATCGGCTCTTCCAGGGCCCGGGCCAGCATCCGGATGCCGGTGGCCACGTCTTCGCTCTTCTCTTTCTTCGCCAGGTTGATCACGGTTTTGGCCGTCCGCAGCAGGGCTACGCCGCCGCCGGGGACGATGCCCTCTTCCACCGCCGCCTTGGTGGCGTGCATGGCATCTTCGACCCGGGCTTTCTTTTCCTTCATTTCGGACTCGGTAGCTGCGCCGACCTTGATGACGGCAACGCCGCCCACCAGCTTGGCCAACCGCTCCTGCAGCTTCTCGCGGTCGTAATCGGAGGTGGACTCCTCGGCCTGGTTGCGGATCTGCCGCACCCTGCCCTCGATGTCCTTGGCTTTGCCGCCGCCCTCGACGATGGTGGTGTTGTCTTTGTCGATGACCAGCTTTTTGGCCCGGCCCAGGTCCTGGATCTTGATGCTTTCGAGTTTGATCCCCAGGTCCTCGGTGATACAACGGCCACCGGTCAGGATGGCGATATCTTCCAGCATCGCCTTGCGGCGGTCGCCGAAACCGGGAGCCTTGACGGCGGCGACGTGCAGGGTGCCCCGCAGCTTGTTGACCACCAGGGTGGCCAGCGCTTCACCTTCGATGTCTTCCGCCAGGATCAGGAGCGGTTTGCCGGTCTTGGCGACCTGCTCCAGGATCGGCAGAAGGTCCTTCATGGAGGAGATCTTCTTTTCGTGGATCAGGATGTAGGCGTCTTCCAGGGCGACTTCCATCCGCTCGGCGTCGGTGACGAAGTAGGGCGACAGGTAACCGCGGTCGAACTGCATACCCTCAACCACTTCCAGGGAGGTGTCGAGGCCTTTGGCCTCTTCCACCGTGATGACGCCGTCCTTGCCGACTTTCTCCATCGCCTGGGCGATGATCTCGCCTATGGTGGTGTCGCTGTTGGCGGATATGCTGCCGACCTGGGCGATCATCTTGTTGCCTTTGACCACCTGGGACAGCTTCTTCAGCGATTCAACGGCGGTCTCGACGCCGAT
>CALZKF010000293.1 GCA_945787955.1 uncultured Acidobacteriota bacterium
ACGCTGATGGCATCGTTCAGCGATCTCGATGGCGTGCCGGCGTCGGCCAACGAATTCCTGATGCGGCAGGTACTGCGCGAGGAGTGGGGTTTCGACGGTTTCGTCGTCAGCGACTGGGACTCGATCCGGCAGTTGAGCATTCACGGGCTGACTGCAAACGATCGCGAATCTGCTTACGAGGCGGCGACGGCGGGCATCGACATGGAGATGCATGGCAACGCTTACAGCAATAACCTCGAGCAGCTCGTTGCCGACGGGCGCATCAGCATCGACGCGGTCGATACCGCAGTAGCCAACATCCTGCGGGCGAAATTCAGGCTCGGGCTGTTCGAGCGGCCGTACACTGATCCGCGTGGCCTGCCGCCGATTGCCAATGATGATGCCCTGCAGACGGCAAAGACCGCGGCGCTGCAAAGCATGGTCTTGTTAAAGAACGACAAGCGGGTATTGCCATTGTCTGCCGAAAAACTCGAGTCGGTCGCACTCATTGGACCGCTGGCCGATGCGGCAGGGCACCTGGTCATCGGCAGTCCTGCCCCCGGGCACATGGAACATCACGGTCCAGGCCGCCGACGGGAGGACCTGGCGAGGGAGCGGCAACACCGGCGACAGGGAGCCGGTGGAAGTGATCCTTGAGTAAGGAACAATCAGTCGGACCAGCTCCGGATCAGGGCATCGATCTCCGCCTCGGCATCCAGCCAGTGCCGGCGGTCCGCCTCGGGAGACATGGGGCCGGCGTTGATCGCACGGTAATATGCGCAGTCGGCGATCATGCGATGGCGCTCCTCGGCGGAAATGTTGACCTTGACTTTGGGAGTCCTCGGCGATGCGGTCTTTTTCCTTACGGCTTTCCTTTTTGCGGTCTTTTTTGCCGATGGTTTCTTCTTGGCGACCGTCTTCTTCGCCGCCTTTTTCTTCGCTGCTTTCTTTCTGTCCTGCACCACTTGGAGCCTCCTTCGGTTGTAAGCGGGAAGGCAGTATAGACCAGCGCCGCCTGATGGCGAGGTATTCGTGATGACTTATCGACTGATCGGTTTGATGTCCCTGGTTCTCCTGCTGTGCCTGGCCACCGTGGCCGTTATGACACGGGTCTACGAGAACGCGGTCATGGATGAGCTGACCCGGACGGTGGCCGACGTGGGCCGCCAGGCATTCCGGTCCCTGGAGGCGGACCCGCTTCACAATGCCGCAGCCGGAGGGGTGTGGCATGAGAAGCATGGAGGCGACACCGACGGCTATGTGGTTCGCCGGAAGGTGGTCCGCACCGATTCGGACGAGAACCACTTCATCGTCATCGAGACCCTCAGCGAGACCGATGCCCCCCTGAACGTTGAGGTTGAGGGCCTGTTGAGGGAAGACGGACCGGTGGACGCCCGGGTGATCCGCCTGGACGCCATCAGGGCCGAGACCGACCCGTCCCAGGGCATGGTCCTCAGAATCCCGTCGTTCCATACCGACGGCGGCCTTGGAAAGATGGAGGGAGTGGCGGCTATCGAGGGCACTGTTGCCGATATCGTCATGCCGGTCTCCACCGCAGACTACCAGTCGTTGTTCAAGTCGATGCGCACCCGCTGGCTGCTGGGTTTCTGCGCGGTGTTCGCCGTCGGGCTGGTGCTGTCCGCCGGCCTGGCCACCCGTTTCACCTGGCCGGTCCGGAAGTTGGACGCCGGTATCCGGCAATTGTCCGAGGGTGACCTGGACGTGACGGTGGATGTGGAAGGGAATGACGAGATAGCCCGTCTGGGCAGCGCCTTCAACGAGATGGCCGCCCGGCTCCGGGCCGGAAGGGCGATGGAGAGAGAAATGACCCGGCGGGAGAAACTGTCGGCTCTGGGCAGCCTGGCCGCAGGTGTCGCCCATGACATCCGCAACCCGTTGCACTCCGTCGGCCTGACCTTGCAGCACCTGCAGGAGACCGGCCGGCCCGACGATGCGGCCAGGCAGGGCGAGTTCGACCGCTCCCTCTCCATCATCCGGGAGGAAATCGGCCGCCTGGACCGGTTGGTGGAGAACTTCCTGCGGTTCACCCGCACCGGCGAGGGCGACCTTGGACGCCTGGAGGCCGGCGGCCTGCTGCAGGAGACCGCGCGGCTGATCCGGAAGGAAGCGGAGTGGCGCAACATCACCGTGGAGGTGGAGGCGCCGGAACTGACCCAGCCGGTCGAGGCCGACATCGAGGCGGTGCGCAGTTCGGTGCTGAACCTGGCGCTGAACAGTTTCGATGCGATGCCTGACGGCGGCCGGCTGCAGCTGGCGGCCCGGGCGCTGACCGACGGTATCGAATTGACCGTGACCGACACCGGAAGCGGCATCCCGGAAGGGGAACGGGACAAGGTCTTCGACTTCGGTTACTCCACCCGTGAAGACGGCAACGGCCTGGGCCTCGCCATGGTCTACCAGTGCATCGTGGAGAACCACGGCGGTAGCGTGGAGATCCTGGACGGCGAGGAAGGGGGCACACGGTTCCGGCTGGTCCTGCCGTACCACCAACGCCCCGCCAGCAGGGAGGAGCCGACATGAGCGGGAAAAGCCCGGCCGCCACCCACCTGATGGTGGTGGACGATGAAGCCCACCAGCGGGAGATGCTGTCCTCCCTGCTGGGACGCGCCGGCTACCAGGTGAGCACTGCGGTGAACGGCGAGGATGCCCTGGCGCAAATTGGCGCCGGTGAATTCGACCTGGTGCTCACCGATCAGCGCATGCCGGTAATGGACGGCATCCGACTCCTGGAGCGGCTGCAGGCCGACCGGGGCAACATCCCGGTTGTGCTGATGACCGCCTACGGCTCGGTCTCCTCGGCGGTGCAAGCAATGAAGCACGGCGCCGCCGATTACCTGACCAAGCCGTTCGACAAAGACGAATTGATCGTGGTGGTGGAAAAGGTGCTGAAGCACAGCCGCCTGGAAAATGAGGTCGCGCAGCTCCACGGCGTGCTGCAGGACCGATTCCGGGTCGGCGGCATAATCGGCAGTTCCCCACCGATGCAGGAGCTGTTCAACATGATCGACCGGCTGTCGTCCACGGACGTACCGGTGCTCATCGAGGGCGAGAGCGGCACCGGCAAGGAGCTTGTAGCCAGGGCGATCCACCAGGAAGGTTCCCGTGCGTCCGGACCGTTCGTCGCGACCAACTGCGCAGCCATCCCCGAATCTCTGATGGAGAGTGAGTTCTTCGGCCATGACCGGGGCGCTTTCACCGG
>CALZKF010000294.1:0-1131 GCA_945787955.1 uncultured Acidobacteriota bacterium
GCTGCACCCTGTAAAGAAGACAGCAGAATTCGGCGCAAAGAGTTCCCGAGGGTTGTCCCGAAACCGCGTTCAAACGGTTCGGCAACAAATTTGCCATAACTTTCGGTCAACTCAGTTGCTTCGAGACGCTTCGGTTTGATCAGGTCTCTCCAGTTTTTGTACATATATTGATTCTCCCTCTCAAGCTGCCTGATGAGGTAATTACTTGGAGTAGAGTTCGACGATCAACTGCTCTTGGAACTCAGGTGTCGTCAGCTCGCTCCGAACCGGCAGGGCTTTGATCATGCCCTTGAATGCATCGCGGTCAAGCTCCACCCATGAAGGAACGCCACGACGCATGACACTGTCAAGCGACTCATTAATACAGGCAATCTCACGGCTCTTTTCACGCAAGCTAACAATATCTTCAGGGCGCACCAAATAAGATGGAATGTTGACCTTGTGATCATTGACCTGGAAGTGACCATGACGAACCAGAGTCCGTGCCTGGGCGCGTGAATAAGCAAAGCCAAGGCGATAAACGATGCTATCGAGACGCCGCTCAAGCAGCATCAGCAGGTTTTCACCGGTAACACCTTTCATCCGGTCAGCTTTAGCAAAGTAAAGCCGGAACTGCTTTTCCTGCAAGCCGTAAGTCCGCTTCATCTTTTGCTTTTCACGCAGCTGAATACCATAGTCTGAGACTTTGGTACGGCGCTGGCCATGTTGCCCCGGAGCATAATTACGACGCTCTACGGCACATTTATCGGTGTAACATCTGTCCCCTTTAAGGAACAGTTTAGAATTTTCTCTTCTGCACTGACGGCAGACTGGACCTGAATACCTAGACAACTTCTTCCTCCTCTACGCTTAAACGCGACGGCGCTTGGGCGGACGGCAACCATTGTGAGGGATCGGGGTCACGTCCTTAATCATAGTTACTGTAAGGCCAGCTAACGATAAAGCACGCAACGCGGACTCACGACCGCTGCCTGGACCTTTGACGTAGGCTTCAACCGAACGCATACCGTGCTCCATAGCCTTAGTAGCAGCTTCCTCGGCTGCCATCTGGGCTGCAAACGGAGTGCTCTTACGGGAGCCCTTGAACCCCTTCGCACCTGAAGTCGACCAGGCAACAACGTTACCTGCCGG
>CALZKF010000294.1:1156-4311 GCA_945787955.1 uncultured Acidobacteriota bacterium
TCCGAACGACCTTCTTACCTGACTTAGCCATGTTAACTCCGCTTATTTCTTCTTACCGGCGACGGTCTTCTTCGGGCCCTTACGGGTCCGAGAATTGTTCTTGGTGTTCTGACCACGGACCGGCAAACCACGACGGTGACGCAGACCACGATAGCAGCCAAGATCCATCAATCGCTTGATGTTCATCGTAATCTCACGACGCAGATCACCTTCAACGTTGTAATTGCGATCGATGATTTCACGAATCTTCGCCAATTCAGACTCAGTCAAATCGTCGGTGCGAGAACTATGATCCACACCTGCCTCTGACAAAATTTTCTGTGACGATGTACGACCAATCCCATAGATATAGGTCATGGCTACTTCAATGCGCTTATTGCGCGGCAAATCGACTCCAGCAATACGTGCCAATGTCTTATCCTCCTAGGGCCTTAACCCTGTCTTTGCTTGTGTTTCGGATTCTCGCAGATGATCCGGACTACGCCTTTGCGCTTGATAACCTTGCACTTCTCGCAGATTTTTTTTACTGAAGCTCTAACCTTCATCTTGAGATCCTTTTCTACTGATATCTCTGGTGACCGCTAAAACGATCTGATTCTTTAGTCATCCAAACGGGTCAAAATTTCCGGCCCGTTCTCCGTGATTGCCACTGTGGGCCTGCTCATCCCACGCGGTCGTTGGGCACGCAACCTGGCACGAGGCCTGCTGACAGCCGAGGTGCTGCTCGCAACGGTCACCCCGCTGCGCGGATGGGCCATCGCGGCCCTGGTAGCAACAGGGCTCGGTGTCGTCGGCGTCCAGGGCAAATGGCTGAGCGGCTGGCTGCGCCGGCTTCCGTCCGCCGACGGGCCGGGCGTCAAGCCGATGCTCTTCATCATCGGATCGCTGGCGCTCGTTCCGCTTCTCGGGGTGGCATCTCCGGGCGGCGTCGAGTTCCGTCAGGGCTTGCTGGGCGCGGCCGGCATCGTGATTGCGTGGGGCTACGGCAAGGCCAACCTCTGGGCCGTATGGGCGGGGCGACTGCTTCTCGCACCGCTGGCACTCGTTGCTGCGACTGCCGCCTCGGCGGTCGGGGCCGCACTCATCCTGGCTGCGGGAGCCGGCCTGACATGGC
This sequence comes from uncultured Acidobacteriota bacterium, assembly GCA_945787955.1. GTDB lineage: Bacteria > Acidobacteriota > Polarisedimenticolia > Polarisedimenticolales > Polarisedimenticolaceae > Polarisedimenticola. Next base: position 2,271 of record CALZKF010000294.1, read on the forward strand.
TGGCCTGGACGAAAGAGGTGTGGCTCGCCGCCAGCCCGCTTCTCGACACACTGCCGGGACCTCGCCCCGTACGACCTCGTCAAGAGGGCACGGAATGACCGATCCGGCCGACGCGGCGCTCGTCGCGGTGATGGCGGCCGTCGGATGGGTGGCAGGACTGCTGTTCACTCCCGGGCCCGGGTGGTCGTTTGTCGGGCTGGTTCTCGGGCTGGCCGCGGGTCGGCTGATGGCCCGGGCGGGCGTACGACGGGCGGTCGGGCCGTCGATCGCGATCGGCGGCATCATCGGCGGATGGATCGGGCGCGAGATCGTTCGTGCGCTGTGTCTGCCGGGGAGCTGCCCACGGGTTGAGGTTGCCGGGGCCACGGTGGCCGGAATCGGTTCGCTGCTCGGGATCGGCCTAGTCGTAGCACTGGCCGTGCGCTCGTTCGAGGAGTACGCCGAAGGCCGCCGTCCCGATCCACCTCTGGGCCCGGACCAGGGCTAACTCGGTGGGCCGAACACCAGGGCGACGTTGTGGCCGCCAAACCCGAACGAGTTGGTCATTACGTTCCCGACGGAAGCCTCACGAGCCTCGTTGGGAACGTAGTCGAGATCACACTCCGGATCGGGCGTCTCGTAGTTGATGGTCGGCGGGATGACGCCGTCGCGGATTGCCAGCACGCACAACATCGCCTCCAGCGCTCCCGCACCTCCGAGGAGGTGCCCGGTCATCGACTTCGTCGAGGAAACCGGGATCTTGTACGCGAGATCTCCGAAAGCAGCCTTGACCGCGGAAGATTCAGTTGAGTCGTTCGCCGGGGTCGAGGTGCCGTGAGCATTGATGTAGTCGATGTCGCCGGGCCCGAGTCCGGCGTCACGCAATGAATGCTGCATCGCGCGCGCCGCCCCGGCACCACCCGGTCGCGGCATGGTGATGTGATAACCGTCCGCCGACATGCCGTAGCCCAGCACCTCGCCATAAATGGTTGCGCCGCGATCGAGAGCGTGCTGGCGCTCCTCGAGGATCAGCACGGCACCACCCTCCCCCATGACGAAGCCATCGCGATCCGCGTCGAACGGCCTGCTGGCGGCGGCAGGGTCATCGTTGCGGGTGCTCAGCGCCCGCGCCGACGCAAAGCTGGCGACCGACAACTCCACGATGCCGGCTTCCGCCCCGCCGGAGAGCATTACGTCGGCATCGTCGCGGCGAATGATCTCGGCAGCGTCGCCGATGGCGTTCGCCGAGGCGGCGCAGGCCGTGACGGTGCAGATGTTGGGGCCGAACAGGTTGAACTCGATCGACGCCAGGCCTCCGGCCATGTTGGAGATGATCTTCGTGATTGCCAACGGCGACACCCGCCCGGGACCCCGGTCGCGCAGGACGCCGACCTCATCCTGGAACGTGATGATGCCGCCGATCCCCGACCCGCAGGCCACGCCGGCGCGCAAGGCTGCCGGGTCGTCCTCGTCATAAGACAGTCCGGCGTCTTTGAGGGCCTGGCTCGCTGCAGCCCAGAAGAACTGGGCGTTCCGGTCCAGTCGCCTCACTTCTTTGCGGGGGATGTACTCCTCGGGGTCGAATCCGGCCACCTCGGCGGCGATTTGGGCGCGGAACTCGGTCGGGTCGAAGTGGGTAATCCGGCCGACGCCGGAGACGCCCTCACGCGCGTTCTTCCAGGTCTCGGCGACACTCTGGCCGAGCGGATTGACCGTCCCTAGACCGGTGATGACTACACGCCTGCGCGCCACGCGACCTCCTCTATCGATACGGAGCGACGAACGCTCGCGGTCAGCCGTTCACCTTGGCCGCAACGATGTCGACCGCCTCACTGACGGTCGAGATGTTCTCCGCCTCTTCGTCGGGGATGTTGACATCGAAGTTGTCCTCGAGCGCCATCAGCAGCTCCACAACCCCCAGGGAATCGACCTCGAGGTCCTCCTCGAACTTCGAGCCCATCGCGATCTTCTCTCGTTCGATGCCGAGCTACTCGACCAGCAGGTCAACCATCTTTGTTGCGATTTCCGAGCGTTCCCTATGGGGGTGATCCCCTCCTTGGTT
>CALZKF010000295.1 GCA_945787955.1 uncultured Acidobacteriota bacterium
ATCGATCTGGACACCGGTGAGGTCCTGAAGTCGTTCGGCCGCCGGGGCGGCAGGGTCTACGGCGCTCTTCGCAGCGGTGATCCGGCCATGCTCCTGCAAGAAGGAGAACGTTGGTACGATCACTACTACCGTCTTTACAGTCTGGAATACCCGGCTCGGCCGGTGTGGTGGTATGAGATTCAGGTTCCGCCGTACGCCCGTTTGCTGTTCGACCGGGACTATTCGATTCTGGTCGTCGCGTCAGGCTCCGAAACCCAGATCCGGGACCTTGCTAGCGGGACGGTTCTCAGCGTCATCCCGCCTCCGGCGGCCAGCTCCCATGCCGCCATCGTCGAGGGTGACGAAGCCCGTGTGCTGGCCCTGGCGGGTCCGGACGCGATGGAACTGTTCGACCTGACCGATCCTTCCGCCCCCCGAACGATCGCCAGGATGGAAGAACCGCCGGTCAGCCGTTTCGGGTCGATGCGGGCCCATCCGGCCAAACCCTGGCTGGCGATCCTGACCGAGGAGCCGCACGGGGTCACGGTGGTGGATGCCCGGGACGGTTCGGTGGTCCTGCGACACGAGACACCGGACCTGGCTCTGAGGGCCGTTACCTGGACCGAAACCGACGAAGGAGATCCTGCGATATCGCTTTGGGGGTACCTCAGCGGCGCAACAAACGGCGAACGGCCGGAGGGCGGCTACGCAGTCGTTGAAACGGTTTTAGTCGACCCTGCAACAATGGATGAGCCGGCCGTCCGGATGGCGCCGATCGTCCCGGAAAAGATCCAGGCGGTCCTGCCGCTGGCCGGCCGGTACGCAGCCGTACTGGATCTGAAAGTCAACACGGTGCTCCTGGTGGATGGTATCGACGGATCCGTGTCCGATGCGACCGGGTACTCTGATTACAGCGTGTACGATGAATGGGAACTTCTTAGGGCGTCGGCCGGGAACACGTTCGTGGCCGGATCTTCCATCGGCCTCAACGTATTCGATGTGGAGCAGGGTCAGTTCCATCGCCGGGAAAGACTGTCCTATCTCTGGGAAGACTGCTGCATCAATGCCGTGGAAGTTCTTCCAGGCGGCACGGCAGTCATCCTACATCCGGAGTGGATCGAAAGCCGGGCGCCGGACGGCACTGTAGGCCGGCTGATTCTGGACCGGGAATATTCCCGTATGCGTGTGAGCCCGGACGGCACTCGAGCAGCACTCAGCTCCGGTACGGTCTGGCACGGTTCCGACGATGCCACGGCCATGGTCGATCTTTCCGATCCTGCCGAGCCCCGGATTCTCTGGGAACGAGCCGACGGCGCTCATTTCGCCGACTTCGCCAGGGACGGATCGGTGACCGCGCTGACCGATTCGGCAGGCTGGTTCGGTTTCGCTCCCCGCCTGGTGGAAACCGAAACGGGAAAACCGATCGGGGACACGGGCGAAGCGGCGCCGACGTGGTTCTATTACGCACCCGGCGCGGCCTACGGTGCGGACGGGGGACACCGGCTGGTGTACTGGTACTGGACGATCATCGGCTGGAAGTCGGTGGTCTATGACGTCAGCGCCGATACGCCGGTTCTACTGAACCACTCTTACGAATATTTCACCGGGTCGGCTCATGCCGTCCGGGCGGATCGACAGGCGGCCTACGAGTTCCGATACAACTACACCTACCTGGTCCGCGAGAACGGATCCTTCGTGCCGTACGGAACGACCACGGCGGCGTACCCGTCGCCGCTGCGTCACGGTTTCCTGACCGGTCGGGCCTGGATGCCGTACAACGAACGGCGGGATGTTGTGTTCGTCCGCGATCCTGAAATGAACCGCCCGCCTGTCACGGCAGCGGCTGACCAGGTCGTGGAGTGTCACAATGCGGCGGCAACGGATGTGATCCTGGATGGAACCGGATCCTCCGATCCCGACTCCACCCCGGGGACGAACGATGACATCGCAGGCTATTCCTGGACTGTGGATGGGGATCCGGCGGGGGACGGGGAGACGGTTGAGGCTTCTCTTGCAATCGGATCCCATACCGTACAGCTCACCGTAACCGACGTCCTGGGCCTGTCCGGCGCCGATGAGGCGGCGGTGGTCGTCGAAGACACGTTGCCGCCCGAACTGAACCTCGCTCTGGAGCCTGTGCTTCGCCCCGGCCCGGTCTGGGCCCACGAGTGGCAGGTGACCGCCACGGCCACCGACCAATGTGACGGTGAGCTGATTCCGGATGTCCAGGTGGCGGCGGCTCTCGACGGTGAGATGTCCTTCGTTCCGGATTCTTCCAACCGGATCGAAGTCCGGTCCGGCCGCGAGGGGACCGAGCTGCTGTTGTACGGGCCGGATCCGGTTTTCCTGGAGTCGATCCTGACCTCGGCGCGGCAGGACGGCGGTCTGGCGGTGGAGCCTGGGCTCGCCGTGGGACTGGTCACCCTCCCGGCTCCGCCCCGTGGTGTTCACCGGGACACGGTGGCGGTCTACCGGGTGGATGATTCGGGGATGCTGGCCGTCGCCGCAGCGTACGGGGAAGGGGCGGATTTAAGAATTGTTTCCAGGGCCCAGGACCGGTCAGGCCGCGAATCTGAGGCGAGTTTGTCCCTGCGGGAGATCCGGTTGGAGCTTTGCACTGCAGCTCCCGGCAATATGGAATGTCTTTCAGGGGTGAACGGATCGTGAAGCGGATGTCAGCTCTATTCCTTGCATCCAGCTTGATCCTGGTCGCCCTCCCCTGTGCCCGGGCCGGCGACGAGGCTCCTGATGACCTGGCCGCATTCGAACAGGAACATGCAGCCAGGGCGGCAGAGGCGAGGGAGTTCGATTTTGGCTTCGCCGTCGATGATCCTGAAGTCGGGCTCCAGGAAGTGTTCCGGAAGAGCTTCCAGCCGCCCTTGGGCGTCGGTTATGGTTTCAAGGCGCTGCCCGGTACTCCGTATGTCATGGCATACAGTTGGGCTGGTGACCTATTCACCGTCAACCCGTCGGAAGGCACTGTCCTGGAGTGGATCACATATGGCCCATACGGATTCGGCGATGCGGTGGGAGGGGACAGCCACCGTCGGAGAATGATCATCCCGACCAGTTCCTCAGCATGGGATTCCTGGCCGACCCGGATCCTGGATATCACCGACCCCCGGCGCGTCCGTGAAATACCGACCGAAGGGCGATGCGGGAGTATCGAAACTT
>CALZKF010000296.1 GCA_945787955.1 uncultured Acidobacteriota bacterium
CACTGACCCTGGAGGATCTCAGGCGGCTGTGGTCACACGGCGCGCCGCGACTCCGGGTGATAGGAGACATCACCTGCGACATCGGCGGCGGGATTGAGGCGACGGTGATGCCCGCTTCGCCAGGCGACCCGGTTTATTGTGTCGATCCTGAAGACGGAACAGCCACTCCCGGTATCACCGGCCGGGGTCCGGTGGTCCTGGCGGTGGACAACCTGCCATGCGAACTTCCGGTGGAATCATCCCAGCATTTCGGCGATTCCCTGGTTCGCTACGTGCCGCTGCTGGACAGTTGCGACTGGAACCTCCCTCTGGCCGGAATCGGCCTGCCGCGTGAACTCCTGCGAGCCGTAGTGGTTCACCGCGGCGAACTGACTCCGGACTACCGCTACCTGGCAGAACCGGCAGCTCGATACGGTAAAGCCTGACGTGACGCCGGTTTTCGGTGTACCATTTATTGAGATGAGGGAGTTTGCCATGCGCCGAACCGTCGTTGCCCTGTGTTTTGCCCTGATGCTGGCCGGTGCCGTAACCCTGGCCCAGGACAGCCGTAATCCCGAGGCCGGCAAAGGCTGGCTGGGCGTATTGCTGGGAGATGTACGGCCGGCGGACGATGACGACAACCCAGGGGTGCGGGTGCGCCGCGTTCTCGAGGACGGCCCGGCCATGAAGGCAGGCTTTCGCGCAGGCGACATCATCAAGGAAGTGGGCGGCACCCCGGTGAACTCCACCAGCGACCTGATCCGGGTCATCAGCGCCATGGACTCGGGGGCCTGGATTACTACGAAAATCGACCGGCGGGGGAAAAGCCGGGAGATCCGGGCCCGCCTGGACGGGCGGCCGGAACAGACTTCCGGCATGAAGTACCGGGAAGGTTATGTCGGCATTCAATCCATCGACCTGCCTGAGGCTTTACGGAAGCATTTCGGCGCGCCGGATCGGACCGGCGTCATGGTTTCCCTGGTGGACGACGGCTCACCGGGGCATGTGTCCGGCCTGGAACTGGGCGACCTGGTGTTCGAGGTGGACGGACAGCCGGTGCGCTCCTCGGGCCACCTGCAGGAGTTGCTGGGCAGCGGCGGCGTCGGCAACAAACTGGAGATCCGGGTCATGAGAAGCGGCCTGGAGATCGTGGTGGAGCCCGAGGTTGCCGATGTCCCCGATGCGTTCCGGGAGCAGGCTGACCGGATGCTCCAGGATATGCGCCAGAGGCGTTCCACAGGCAGAAGGGGTCGAAACTCCGGGGATTGATAATGCTAAGATGACCCTTCCCAGCAAGGAAGGATCATCTGCAATGGCGAAGCGTCGATACCTGGTCACCTCCGGGCTGCCGTATTCCAACGGCCGGCTGCATGTCGGCCATGTGGCCGGCGCCTACCTGCCTGCAGACACCTTTGTCCGGTACCTCCGTGCTCGCGGCGACGAAGCGCTGTTCGTATGCGGCAGCGACGACAACGGCGTCGCCTCCCTGATCTCCGCCCGGAAGGAAGGGATCCCGGTGGAGGAACTGACCGCCAAGTACAACGCCCGGCAGGCGAAGGACTTCGAAGGCCTCGGCATCCGGTTCGACATTTTCGGGGGAACCCACCAGCCCGGATTCACCGACCTGCACAATCGCCTCAGCCAGGAAATGTTCAAGACCATCCACGACAAGGGTTACTTCACCAAGAAAACCACGAAGCAGTTGTACGACGTCGAGGCGGGCCAGTTTCTTCCGGACCGTTACGTCAAAGGAACCTGCTACCACAAACTTCCCGACGGATCGGATTGCGGCTACAACGAGGCCTACGGCGACCAGTGCGAATCCTGCGGCCACGCCATCGACCCGATCGGATTGATCGATCCACTGAGCACGATCACCGGCACCAAACCGGAGCCACGGGAAACCACACACTGGTACCTGCGCCTCGAAGCCTTCGAAAAACGATTGCTGCCCTGGCTGGAAGGGAAGCGCCGACCGTCCGACGGCGACCCGGCCTGGCGTGAGACGGTGTTGAACTTCACCCTGGGACAGATCAAGCAGGGCTTGCCGGAACGGGCCATGACCCGGGATCTGGACTGGGGTGTGCCGGTGCCGCTGGACGATCCCGACGCCGCCGGCAAGATGTTGTACGTCTGGTTCGATGCGCCGATCGGATACGTTTCATTTACAGCTGCCCACTGCGAGCGGACCGGCAGTGACTGGTCCGAATACAGACGGTGGTGGAAAGACCCGGACTGCCGCCTGGTTCATTTCATCGGCGAGGACAACACGGTTTTCCACGCCCTGATCTGGCCCGCCATGCTCATGGCGGAGGGCACCTACCAGCTCCCCCGCACCGTGGTGGCCAACTCGTTTCTGAACATCAAGCTACCGGGGCAGGAAGAGCAAAAGATCAGCAAAAGCCGGGGCATGGCGATCTGGGTCGAGGAGTACCTCAAGAATCTGGAACCGGATCCGCTGCGCTACTACCTGACTGCGATCTCCCCGGAAACCTCCCGCACCGCGTTCGATATCGACGATTTCATCGCCAGGAACAACGGCGAGCTGCTCAACGCTCTCGGCAACTTCGTTAATCGGACCGTCACCTTCACACACAAGCATTTTGACGGCGCCGTACCCGATCCCGGAGAGCGGGGCCCTGCCGACCAGGAGCACCTGGCCTTCATCGCCGCCCAAAAGGAAAAGATCACCGCCTGCCTCGACGCCTGCCGGTTCAAGGCCGCCCTGTCCGAGCTGATGATCCTGGCGCGGGCCGGCAACGTCTACCTGGACCTGAAGAAGCCTTGGGCCCAGCGCAAGGAAGATATGGCGGCCTGCGGAGCAACCATGAACATCGGCGTCCAGACCGTCCGGGCCCTGGCGGTGTTGATGGCTCCGTTCATGCCGTTCTCCGCGGCGAAAATCGCCGGAATGCTGAACATCCCAACCGACGGTGAAATACTTCCCTGGGACAGTTCCACCTCCGAATTGGTGGCCGGCCACCCTCTAGCCGAGCCGGAGATCCTGTTCAGATACAGATCGATATGATTTTCGAATCGTTTAACTATCCAGTCGGCAAAAACCCCGTAGAAGACCAGAAAACCTCCATGCGTTAAGGTAATTCATAAGTAGCTACATCTG
>CALZKF010000297.1 GCA_945787955.1 uncultured Acidobacteriota bacterium
GGTCCAGGTCACCGGCAACGGCGAAGCGCTGAAGATCACCCTGGTCTGGACCGAACCGGCTGCCGCCAACATGGCATCCCAGGCCGCCATCAACGATCTGGATCTGGAAGTCCGGGCTCCGTCCGGTGCGCTGTACCTCGGCAACGTCATGGACACCGCATCCGGGGTTTCCGTCACCGGCGGGTCGGCCGACACCATCAACAACGTGGAAATGGTCATCCTGAACGGACCGGAAACGGGAGAATGGACGGTGACGGTGAAAGGGACCGCCGTCAATGAAGGAACCCAGGGGTACGCTCTGGTCGCCTCGGGCCAGGTGACCCCGTTTGTTCCCGGGGCGCTGCGGTACGTTTCCCACCTCAACCGGGACGATGCCCCACTGGGCAACGGCGACGGTATCGTCGATCCTGGAGAGACCATCACCCTGGAGTTGAGCCTGCGGAACGCCGGGCAGACAACCATCACCGGAATTACCGGATCGATCGCCGGGGACCAGCCGGACCTGGTGAAGGTCACACGGCCGGTCGCCGCATTCCCCGACATAGGACCGGAAAGTTCGACGACCTCCAGTTCGCCACACTACCGCTACACCGTCTCGCCCAACGCCCCCTGCGGGACCATCGTCCGGTTTGAAAATGTTCTGCTTTCTTCCGACGGGGAAGGTTCGGCGGTATTCCGCGCCGAGGTCGGGAAGACCAGGCTGGATAAGCCCGCTTCGGGAACGCCGATGGCGCTCCCCAAGAAATCGGCTACTCCGGTCACATCAACTCTCGATATCGGAGACAGCTTCACCCTTCAGGAAGTGGACGTGGAACTGGACATCGCCCACGGCAACGTAGGCGAGTTGATCGTACGGATAACCTCGCCTCAAGGCACCGTGGTTACGCTGCACAATCAATCTGGAGCCGGTACGGTGGACCTGGCGGCGACTTACGATGCCGGCCGACAGCCGGACGGTCCGGGGAGCCTGGCGGACTTCAACGGGCAGCAGGCCCAGGGAACCTGGACGCTTGCGGTGACCGACAACACAGGCGGCAAGGTAAGGGGCGGCAGTTTGAACGGCTGGACGCTGATGCTGAAAGCGACGGCGCCGATCAGTTGCAGCCCGCTTGTATGCGGGGATCCGGTACCCGACGCCGCATTCGGAGCACAAGTGGACACGCTCAACGGCACCGACCTTGTGATCTCATGGGATGCACTGGCCGGTTCTTCCGGTTATCGCGTGTGGAAAGCGCTGACCCCGGACTTCGCGGAAGAGTTTTTCGTCGGCTCCAGCGGCACAACCTCTCTCACGGAGTCAGGTGGTCTCGCCGACCCGTCGAACTGGTTCTACCAGGTCCGCGGGATCAACAGCTGCGAGTGGGAAGGTCCCTGATCAATACGCCGGCAGGTCGTTGTCCAGCATGGTTCGACCATTCCCCTCGGTCAGGAAACGGTGGATGATCTTGGCGACAAGTCGGTGGCCTCCATCGTTGAAATGGTCCGCCGCACTTATGTTCGACAGTCTTGAGTCAGGGTGATTCCTGGCTGCAGACGTTGACCGCCCGGACCTGGAAGTAGGTCAGCGGGGGAGTGCCCGCAACGCCGTCCACCAGAGTCAGGGTGGTCGGTCCGGCGGTTTTGCCGAACAGGTCCACATGGGAACCGAATCCGGCTTCCGTTGAACCCAGAACGTGGTATCCGGCGGCGCCGGCAACTGCGGACCAGTCGAAGATCAGGTCACCGGCCGTCTTGTTCACAATGAGCCCCGCTGGGGCTTCCGTGGGAGCCGGCCCGGTGCAGGTGTACGGTTCGCAGTCGAAGCCGCCCTCGGCGGTTGCATGCAGCGTCCATCCATTGAGATACGCCTGGCCGAACATGCCGTAGGTTGTGTCTTCCACCGACAAGGTCCAGGTGCCCTGTGTGGACTCACCATTAAAATCAGCCATGACCCCCGGGCCGTCCGGTTCTACCTCAAGGTCGTAGCGGTCGAACAGGCCGGGACCGCTTCCCGAGTTGTTATGCAACCGAACGGTGGTTCCCGCCGGCGACTGCAGCTCGACGATCAACTCGGAGCGGTTTGGGTGGGAGATGTTCAGCGTGATATCCAGGTCGGCGAGGGTCTGGTCCTCCAGGACATCCAGGGTGGACAGCAGTGGTGTCATGGTCTGGCGCAGGATCACGGAGCCGTCCACCTTGACGAACTCCCGATTGCGGTCGCCCATGGAAAGTTGGAACAAGGCGGTGCGAGGGCTGGCGCCTGCCGCCGCCATTTCCAGTTCCAGGTTAACCATGTCCCCGCAGATCGCACCGGACTCGAACAGTGTGAGCTCGAAGTGAGGCGCGGCGGACTCGAATTCTGATCCTGCTGCTATATCGGAATAGGTCGCCAGCGGTGTGATCACCCGGCCCTGGTCCGGATCGACTGTGCGCAGCCTGCCGGTTACATCGAGGGCATCGCTGGTGCCGCCGTTGAACAGGGTTACCGGCAGGGTGAACGATTCCCCGGGATCCGGAAGACCGTTGCCGTTGACATGGGTGCCGTCTTCCAGCATGCGATGACTGTTTTTCTGGAGTCGCGGGCCTGCACCGGAAGCCTCACAGCTGGACACCGCGCTGCGGCAGGCGGCATTGGAGCCCACTGCCTCTACCCGGTAATAGCGCGGCAGATCGGGATCGGGCAGAGTATCCTGCCAGGCAGTGGCACCACCCGGCAGAACCGCCACCGGAACCTGCTGCATGCTGCACCCCAGATCACCGCGGTAGACGACGTACTCCGCCGCGCCGGTCACGGCAGGCCAGCTCAGCTCCGGACCTGAGGGCAGGCTGGTCAGTGTCAATGCCGGTGCGGCCAGGGTGGGGCAGCCGGACGTACTCTGATTCTCAGGGTCCGCAGCTGTACCGCAGGCGATGTTGTGCCTGTCGAATGCGGCAAACAGCTCGGCTGCATGGGTGGTTCCATTGGCCAGGTTGCCGTCATCGTCATCGTAGACTCGCATGCGCTGGTACCAGCTTGAGGCGGCGCAGCTGTCCGAATCCGGTAGTGCGCAGGTGTTGATGTCGCCTCCCGATCCTTGTCGGGTCGAATACCACAGCCGTTCCACCAGTTGCCATGC
>CALZKF010000298.1 GCA_945787955.1 uncultured Acidobacteriota bacterium
CTCCCGGACGCCGGGCCTTGGAGCGCCGAATCCAGCGGTCTTGCGCTCGATAGCCGAGCGGTCTGCCTCTTTGGTTCCATGTCCGGGTTTCAGCATCCACCGCCCTCCGCGGATGGACCGGCGAGGAGTGCTGAGAGGCTTGACCCGGTGTTCCACCAGAGTCGGGTAGGTCCGGCCCGGGACGCGTGGTTCAGATTGGCGAGCTGACAGCGCCTCGTTGTCGAGGCCCCTGGACACGCCGCCTGTGTTCCGGCTGGTAGCCCCGTGGCAGCACGACGATTCCGGGCTCTGTCTCAGAGGTGTCTGATCTAGTTCAGAAGCGAGCCCACACCAGGGCCCGAGTCAGCCGCTCACACGCCCGAAAGCCGGTCGTAACTGGACTTCCCGAGGATTGGCGAAAGCTAGCCGGCGTCGCTGTCGCTATCCGAGTCGTTGTCGGCGCCCAGACCTTGCGGTACCGCTTGTACGGTAGCGCTATTGCGCGCCTCATCCGTGCAGGTGACCTCGAGCGTCAGACTCGGCCCTTCGATCTCGAGCACGCCGTCGTCGAGCTCGGTTTCACACTCGTCGTCCTCGACCTCGAACTTGATCACCTGGCCCGCGCTCGCCATAAACGACCCACAGCCCGGTGCCAGAAGCGTCGCCGTGCAGCCGGCGCCCGGATCGCAGTTGTCGGTAACGGAGAAGTTCACCGCGAACGACCCCTCGTCGAAGTCGCTACCGCCGGAATCGCTGTCCGAATCGCTATTGATGACCGGGTCCAGGCTCGCCGTGACCGTGGGTGGCGTCGTATCCGAGACGGTGAAGTTGAGCGAGCAGCTGCCCTTGTTCCCAACGCCGTCGGTGCCGGTCGCCGTGATGGGGAAGTTCCCGAGACTGACGAAAGTGCCCGCCGCCGGCGCCTGGCTCAGAGCCGGACTCGGGGTGCAGGCGTCGGTAGCCGTCACCCCCGGCAGGATGGCCGTGATCGCCGCCTGGCACTGGGCATCGGCCGAAGCGCCGACGTTCGCCGGGCAGGCGAGGCTGGGCGCCAGGGTGTCCTGTACCGTCACCCTGCGGGTAGCCTGGGTTGCCGCGTTGTTACAGTCGTCCGCGGCATCGTAAGCTACCGTGTAGCTCCCCACCGTGCCGGTGTCCACCGAGTCGCCGCCGATGGAGACCGGCACGTCCGGGTCGCAGACGTCGCTGGCCGCCGCGCCCGGCTCCACATAGGTGTCCACGTTGCACTCGAGGGTCGTGGGGCCGGGGTTCTGCGCGATGCTCGGCGCCGTGGTGTCGTCGACCGCCACCGGCGTGGCAGCACAGGTGTCGGACAGACCACCGTCGTCGGTCACCGTCAGCGTAGCGTTGCAGGCCAGAGGTCCGCAGACGCCCGGCGCGACCGAGTCGGCCGTCAAGGTCGGCGTCGCGCTGGTGGCGTCGTCGAAGGTGCCGTTGGGGCAGTCCGTCGCCCAAGAAAAGGTGATCGGATCGCCGTCCGGGTCGCTCGAGGCGCTGCCGCCGAGTCCGCCGATCACCGTCGTCGCGCCGGTGCACTCGGCAGCACCGGCCGGGCCGGAGGCGCTGCAGACCGGCGGCTGGTTGCACGAGCGGTTGATGACGATCCGATCCTCACCGGTCTTGGTGAAGGAACTGCAGTCCTTCTCGAATCCACCGAAGGACGTCGTCTCGCCGCTGATGGGTGCGGACTTCTGGTAGGCATAGCCAGCCTGGCAGAGGTCCTGCACATTACAGTCTTCGCCGCTGGGAGTGGGAACTCCGTTGGCACCTTCCGCCTGGTCCCAGATGCATGCCGACGTACTCAGGCCTCCGGAATGTGCGTTGGCACGGATCCATGCCAAATACGGGAACGGGTTTGTTCCGCCGAGCACGAAGGCGACCCTGTTAGCTGCCCTAGACTGCCAATTGGCGAGCAAGCCGGCGTCGGTAACCGTGAACGTTTCGACCGGCGCGCCGCAGGTGCAGTGGTTTCCAGCTGAGTGCGTTCCCAGGGACACGCCGTTCAGGAAGAGCTCGTAGGTCCCGGGAGACCTAAAGCTCTCGCCGCAGGTATTGAGGATGTCGAAGGTGAGCGAGTCGATCGAAGCGTGAGGACTAGGCGTCGCGGATACGCAGAACTGGTAGTTACCGTCGGCCAGCGTCGCTATGTCGATCTCGTCGGGCAGCGTCGAGTCCGTATAGGCCTCGGTCACCAAGGGCGTGAAGATCGGCGACTGCGTCCTTGTGTAGGCAAAGCCTCCATTGCCGCAGCAAGACCAGCTGTCCCAGCGCACGTCGTAAGACGTATCGGTAGTGAGGTCGTGGAGGCAGGTGTCGCTGCCCGGCAGGAGACTACTCACAGGTCTGAAGTGGTTCCGAAGCATCGTGGAGTGCGAAGAATAGAACGTGCTCGTCGGCGCCGCGCAGGTTCCGGCCGCCCATGCAGTCGCATCCGAGCCCTGGTTGAAGACGCCGCCGTTGGATCCCCGGGTGATCCGGAGATTCGTGTCGATCACGTCGACGTCGGAGGTGAAGTCCGGCTTGGTGAACGAGACCGGTGAGAAGGTCGTGATCTGCTCGACGGTCACCTCGCCATCGACCAACGCGTCGCTAATCAGCTCGACCTGGGCCTCGTTGCAGGTCGGGTCCGCAGGAGACACGGCGATGCAGGCCGCGGTCTCGTCCTGGGTATCGCCGTTGGGGATGTCGGGGCATGTGTCGCAGACATCGCCGACGCCGTCATCGTCTCCGTCTTCTTGAAGAGGATTGGCAACGCGTCGACAGTTGTCATCTATGTTGAGTATGCCGTCATCATCGACGTCAGGGTCCGGGACGACGGCCAGCCCATCAAGATTCGCAAGGCCCGTGGAGCCGAGCTCCTTGCAAGTCCCCGCTCCGTCGTATGAGAAGACGAATCCCGGATTGGCCCGCCCCCTCTCTGACGCGTAGAAATTACCTAAGTTGCCGCGGTCCAAACCGTTGATACGGGTGCTCCGCCCACATCTCCCCCAGCGGAGGTTGCTCAGGACGGCGCCCGTGTCCGGATCCAGTTCGTGAGCTTGCGGCTCGACGCTGACCAAGAAAAGCCGGTCGTTGCTATCGAAGGC
>CALZKF010000299.1 GCA_945787955.1 uncultured Acidobacteriota bacterium
TTGTCCGACCCCAGCGACACTGCCGGTGAAACCAGGACCACAGCGTTCGGTACGGAACTGACGGAAGCGACTGCACTGTCATCTTCGAATATCGCCGCACATGCCGCCAGGTGCCCGCCGGCAGACCAGCCGTAGGCTGCGATGCGATTGGGATCGATATTAAGGGAGTCAGCATGAGCGCGCGCCCATCCGATCACCGCCCGTGCATCTGCCATAGCCTCAACCGGAGTCACGCTGTCTTGATCCGATAGTCGGTACTGTGCCGCGATCGCAACCATCCCACGTTCCGCAAAATGCCGCGCCCGCGGGAACGCCCATTCAGCTTCACCCATGGTCCAGCCGCCCCCGTGGAACAACACGATCGCAGCCCGGCGGCCAGGACCCTTCTGCGCATGAGGCGAGAATACGTAGGCTTTCAGATCACCGCCTGCGGTCGTGGAGTAGACGTGCGCAACCGGTCCGTTTGCGACGGCCGGTTCTTGGGCGACGACGTGAAACGGAGTGCATGTTATGAGGCCGATTATCGCAGCAACCAGAACAATCGGAATGGACACTGGTATTTTCACTATTGCTTCCTATATCCGCCTAACGTTAGCATAGCCTGCAGGCGCAGAGCGGCGCGGCGGTTGCCCTGCAGACGCCGTGATGGACTAGCTCTGTCAGGGTTCTGCAGTTGTTAGGTGGGACGCAAAGATTTCTCCGTGTCCACCACAGGCTTGCGGCCTACCACACAGAACCATCCCTTGTTCCATTCCTCATGAATCTCCGTGTTCGAGTACCCGGCTTCACACACAGTGTCACGCAGATCAGGCAGTGTCTGGCAGTTCATCCGCCCGTTGGAGGCTAGTCGCCTATTGCGTGTGTCGTGTTTCCCCCCGAAGTATTCTCCTCCAGCAAGAGCGACCGTCCCGCCGGGCTGTAAACTGCGCATAATCTCGCGAAGGTCTCCTGCTAGATCTGACCAGAAATAGTGCGAGTTGATTGCCACAACCAAATCGAAGCGCCCGTCGTCGTATGGAAGATCTGATACATCCGCCTCTCGAAGAAACACTCGTCCCTGCTCTATAAGTCGTCTATTCGTCCGTTCAGCTACACTCAGAGCCTGCGGCGAGTAATCAATACCGTGAAGTTCTGCCTGGGGAGCAAGCTCAGAAAGCCTGAGAAGTGCTCCGCCCCCGCCACATCCAATGTCAAGCAGGGTCCTCGAGTCTTTTACCGACAGTTGCGAGAGTGCCCAATCTGTCATTCGGCCGTGGGCTCTGTTCATTCCCCGCACCAAGAGCCGTCCCGCCCATCCTCTCGGTCGTCTGGCCTGGCTCAGGAGCCAGTCTGGAGGATTCATGGTCGACTCTCCATTTATCCGCATCCTCGCCACCTACGTTTCGGCTAATCTGTGGGCCGGCTTGGCGCAGCCCTGGCTTGTGCAGTGTAGCGCCGAACTGAACCAGAGCCGACCGGGGATTGTGGACTTGTGCGGTGCGGTTGCAGCCGCCAGGGACGTGCCAAGCCCGACCGTCAGCTTCAACTGATTGTTCGGCGGCTCAGTGTGGATGGAGCGAGGCGAAGGCCGGACGGGCAATATCGAATAGGATATTCGAGGCTCACCACTGGTTTATGGGAGTTCTGATGTGAAAGGGAAGAAAAGAGTGGTAGCGGGTTTCCTGGGCATTATCACCCTTGTCCTTGCCGCAGTAGGCACCCTGGTTGCCTTGGACTGGGATGCCGTCTCGAGTCACCTTGGCGAAATCCTGGAATTGCAGACCGAGAGAACGCAGACAACACTCTTCCGTCTAGGAGAGGTGATGTCGATCAGCGCCGAGCTGAAGTCGGAATACGGTGCCGACCCCGATGTGACCTATAGCAAGGGCACTGATGGACGTATCCTGAGCGTTACGCTCAGTGATTACGAGTTGCCGGAAGGTGTTACGGCCAAAGATCACGCCCGTGAGATCGCCGCCTTTGCTATCGGAAAAACAAAGAAGTCCGAAGAGATCGACGTCGTAGAGGTGCTATTCCAGACCTCTGCCGGACTGGAATCCTTCAGTTTCGCGCTGGAAGAGTTGATATCGGCTCCGCAAACCGGGTCCCTATAGCCTGACGACTTGCCCTGGGGCCGCCCCGTTGCTAACACGTCACTGAGCGTTGAGTATCCGGCGGTCCGCATAACCGCTCCGCATCAGCGGCAAGCCGCGATGGCGCGTAGCGCCGGCCGGCACGCTGGTTGCTTTGGCAATGCCTGGTAGCGACGACACGAGCCATCTGATTGGCCGTGCGGTTTGCAACCAGCGTGACGGAAGCGGATTACCCGTTGAATGTGGTTGTTAGTTCTCGCTTTTTCCGTCAAGTTTAACTTCGATACGAAGCAGAGAATCTCTGATTTCTGAAAGCAAAGAACTTGCATCAGAGGACTCATGACGCCCGGCCTCTGGAGGCGTATGTGACGATTTGGCAGTATTCACTTCACGCTGGTTCAAGACGGCTTCGCGAAACGATTTAGCATCACGGATGCCCGTCAGTGAAACAAGAGCACCCTGTCCAGATTGACCCGCTGTCTCGATAGTCAGTTTGTGCAAGTCGAAGTAACGCATGATTGGTCCTTGCACCATTCCCATGTCCGTGATTTTGTCAAGCGGTATGGTTTTCTCGATTCGGACGAAGATTCCTTTTCTGACCTTGAGCGCCTTATCAGTAAGCAGGCATTCCATTCTATCCAAGTACCGTTTGGTGAACACGAGACCAATTGGAAACCATAGAAGCAGCAGGGGGATCCCAATGATCGTACAAGTACATATTAATGCTCCAGACAATAACCAATAAGTACACACCCTGGAGTTGAACTCCGCTGATCTTATTTGTGTTTCCTCAGTCATGTTCCAAATCCTTCCCGAGCTAACGTTTCCGCAAAGCTGCGGGATGACCTGGCGTGGACCTTGCGCCAGCAAGGGCCATGACAGGGCGTGCCGCCAGCTTCGGCGGATTGTTAGGCATTCCGACTCCATTCCTCGAATTGTCGGTCCAACACCGGCTTGAGCCCGTCGAAATTCTCCCATGTGTCACCTACGTGGTAGTCCGATGG
>CALZKF010000300.1 GCA_945787955.1 uncultured Acidobacteriota bacterium
CCGGCGGCCCCGGCCGCACCGGGAGTGTTCGTCTCCCCGGTGGTGCGCAACATCGCCGCCGAGCACGGCATCGATCCGACCCGGGTGCCGGGTACCGGCTCCGGCGGCCGGGTGACCAAGAAAGACATCCAGGCGTTCATCGCGGCAGGCGGCGCCACCGCACCTGCAACCGCACCGGCGGCAGCGGCCACCCAGCCGGGCGCCCCGGTGTTCGCCTCAGGCGAGCGGGATCACCGCGAGACCATGACCCCGATGCGTCGCAAGATCGCCGAGCACATGATCGACTCCCAGCGCACGTCGGCCCACGTCCAGTCGGTGTTCGAGGTCGACATGAGCCGGATCGTCGGACTGCGCTCGAAAATGAAACAGGCTTACCTGGACCGCCACGACACCAAGCTGACCATGACCCCGTTCTTCATCAAGGCGGTCTGCGACTGCCTGAGGGCCTGGCCGGTCATCAATGCATCGGTGGACGGCGACACCATCGTGTACCACAAGGAACTGAACATCGGCATCGCCGTCGCCCTGGACTGGGGCCTGATCGTGCCGGTGGTCCGGAACGCCGACGAGCTCTCCCTGGCCGGCCTGTCGAAAAGGGTCAATGACCTGGCGGAACGGGCCAGGACCAAGAAGCTGAACCCGGACGAAGTCCAGAACGGCACTTTCACCATCACCAACCCGGGGATCTTCGGAGGTTTGTTCGGCCTGCCGATCATCAACCAGCCCCAGGTGGCGATCCTGGGGATCGGCGGCATCCAGAAGCGTCCCGTCGTGATCGACGACGCCATCGCCATCCGGCCGATGGTGTACATCTCCATGTCCTACGACCACCGGGTGGTGGACGGAGCGGTGGCGGACCAGTTCCTGGCCAGGCTGAAAAACTTCCTGGAGAACTTCGACGAATCATTGCTTTGACGGCAGAACCTCTTCGTCGAGTATGAAGTCGGTCAGGAGCCGGGCGTGGGCCCGGAGACCCTCCGCGTTGCGGTGGACCTGGCTGGTGAACAGGTCGCACTGGCGGGGGAACAGGGCGGCGACGTCGAGGAACAGGGTGCCGGACTCCTGCGCCACCTGCCGGATCACGGCGTTCTGTTCGTCCACAGCCTGGAAGACGATCGCCCATTCTTCGCGGTCGGGCAGATCGGTGTCGGGGCAATAGGCAAACGAACACAGCACCACCCGGATGCCGTGGGCCCGGGCGACGGCCAGCATCGAACGCAGGTTGCGCTCAAACCCTTCCGGCGTGTTGTTGCTCAGGTTCTCCCGAAGCTGATCCGGCGGCGGCCGCCGGGAGGCTGATCCGGCGATCGCCTTGTAATTGACGAAGCGATACAACAGGCTCCATCGATAGAGCCGGGAATCGAAGCGGGTACGAACCGGCTTGGGCTCGCGCCGGTAGTCGTCGCGGTACTCGCCCAGCACCCGAAAGACGGCATCATTGATGCCGTGATAAACGACGACGAGATCGGGGTCCAGCGGGAGGATGCGGGAAACCAGCGTGGTCAGGCTCTCCATGGTGGTGTAGCCGGGCACCGCCGCGTTCATGACTTCGAACTGCAGGTCCGGGCGCGATTCGGCCAGCATCTTCAGCGTCTGAAGTGCGATGGTGTGATCGTTGGTCGGGGCCTCGGAGTTGAACGTGGTCGAGCCGCCGAGAAAGGCGACGCGGTACCCGTTCGAGGGCTTGATTTCCAGCGGTTCCGGCGATCGGAAGCCCCGGGAATCGGTCTCCACCCGGTAGAGTCCGCCGAAGACGCGGAACTCGCCCGAGGGCCTGGGTCGGTACCAGGAGTGGGGATCGGCCTGGTAAACCGCGTTCCACAGGTTGTAGACATCCCGGTTGTTGTCGTGGCGCACCAGGACCCAGAGCCGGATCGATCCTTCAGCCAGTCCGAGGGCGAGGGCGACTGCGGCCACAACGAGTGCCGCCGCTGCAAGGCGCTTTCTACGACTGGATCCGGCGGTCCGCGTGGCGTTCATCGCCCCTGATTCTAGACCAGCCGAAGCATGGTTCCGGCAAAAAACGCGGCCGCAGTGTAGAGGATGGCTGGAAGTTGGAGCGGGAAACGGGACTTGAACCCGCGACCCCGACCTTGGCAAGGTCGTGCTCTACCACTGAGCTATTCCCGCACCTTCCTTAGCAGCCGCTCAAGATACTGCAACGGTGCAGTTTCGTCAACTCCGCTCAGAGGCGAAAAGCATCGGGAAAGTGCCGAATCCTGAAGTTTTCCGGGGTCGATCCGAGGACGGCGACCACGTCGAACCGGCAGGTGCGGCGATGCTGTCCCGTATCCGCCAGGTACCAGCGGGCGACACAGGCGATCTTCCTCATTTTCCGCCGATCCACCGCCTCCCACGGCCGGCCCAGACCGGTAGCGCTCCGGGTTTTGACCTCGGCGAAGACCAGGATTGGCCCATCAAATAGGATCAGGTCGATCTCGCCGGCCTTGCAGCGGTACCGCCGGGTGATGACCTGCAGTCCCAGGTTCTGGAGGTAGGTTGCGGCGGCCTCCTCCCCTGCAAGCGCCAGGGACTGGCGGTGGTCCCTCTTTTCCATGGTTCGGTTTCCCGGAGGCGCCGGGAGGACCTTCAGAACGTCAGTTTACCGGACAGTTGGTAGGAGCGCCCGGTGGTGATCCGGGCCTCGTTCTCTCCGTTGATCCGCACGCCGGACTCGGTGGCCGGATTGTAGATCTGCAGAACCTGGGAATCCAGCAGGTTGTAGACCTCCGCCGACAGTTGCAGGTGCATGCCCCGGGAGAGGTTCATCTCCCGGGTGAACCGGGTGTTGACGTTCCACCAGGAGATGTTCCGGCCGCTGTTGCGTATGCCGTCGGGGTAACTGGACCGGGTCCGGATCGCCGGAAGCCCGATGGCGGCCAGAGACGGCGGAACTGCATCCAGGGATCCGGAGCGACGGATAACCGAGAACGGCAGTCCGGACTGCCAGGTGATGGCGGTACCCATTCGAAAACCCCAAGGTGTGACGGTGGTGGCGTTGAGCTTGACCACG
>CALZKF010000301.1 GCA_945787955.1 uncultured Acidobacteriota bacterium
CCCTGTCTCGAACTGCGGCAGCTCGTTCTCGAGCTCCGGTTCTTCTTCAGCCTCGGGCTCAGGCTTTGCCTTCGGGCCAGGTCCGGGGGTGGCGGTCGCATCCGCCTTTGGTGGCGCCGGTCGCAGTGGGACGGGCGGGGAGGGAATCCGCGCAGGCGGCTTTGCTGGTTTCGCCTCGTCTTGTTGGGCCACCGCGTCGTGTCCCGTGCTCAACAGGAGCGAGCCGACGAGCAAGCAAATGAGCTGTTTTCTAGAAGTCACGATTCATTCCCCGACTGAATTTCCAAGATGGCGTCTCATTCGATGTTGTAGTCAATGGTAATTTCTTTGTTCTGCCGTTTGACCGCGAGCGTGAGCTTGTCGGCGCTTCGCAATCGAGAATACGCTTCGAGCGCGGTGTCTGGGCTCGTCATGTCGAACCCGTTGATCGTTCGCAGCATGTCACCGTTTCGAACTCCGAGACGGCCAAGTAGGCTGTTGCGGCGAATGCCGTAGAGCTTGACGCCTACGACGCGTCCGTTCTCTTCGTGCGGGATCACGCGAGCCGACTTCATCAGACTTCCCTGATTTGCCAAGACTTTGTCGACCAAGCCTCGTTGGATGTTGAATTGGGTATCGCTGATCTTCTCGATGCCGTCGGTGAGCTCTTGATCGCTCAGGCCAGCATTCCTGTCGTTGGTCGGCTTGGTGGCCGCAGGCTTCCGCGCAATCGGTGCCCGGGGCCCTGCCGCCTCTTCTTCTTCAAACATCAGAAGTTGGCACACCCCCGTCGAGGCGCTCATCACGACGCTCGAAGAGTGAACCGCGAGCACCCGAGAACCGTCCACGTTCGAGCCCTCGCGGTAGAGCATCGTCTTGCCATCGCTCGAACCAGCGATCGCGGCAAACGACCAGTCCGGGGCGACCGGACTCACCACCGAGCCGACCAGCCGCAGCTTCCCCGTGCACTTTGGAGGTGGCCGGTTCGGATCCCAGTCGTCGACGGGCCTGCCGTCCTTGTCTGGCGCACAGAACACGCCGACCACCTCGTCGCCCCGCTCGAGCAGCGCCTCGAGCGCCGCCTTGCCGAAGGCCTGCTGTCCGTTCACGATGATGCGCAACGTCTAACCTCCCATGATTCTCTGACTAAGGCCGGACCGGTGCGGTCAGGCCCCTCTTCGAATGCGTTACCGTCCTGCGGCGCCCGGAGCGCCGGGTCTCGCACGTCTGCGTCCGGCCGGTTGCCGGCTCCCCCGTTCTGTCAAAAGCCCATCGGCGCGTAAGGGGTCGCTCGAAGGCGACCCCTTACGGCTTCATCGCGATCTACGCTGTCTATGCCCATCAACCTCTCTCACATCTGCGCGAAACGCCCATCCGGCGCGCAACGACCGAGCGCGCCGCAGCGGCTACGCCTCGGCAAAGGGAATCACCCCCGGGAGGAGCCATTTCTCCCACATCTCGTCGGTCTTCGCCTGGAAGTACTCGACGTCCTCGTCAGTGAAATGGGCGAAGCGGCCCTGCCTCTCCAGGTACTCGCGAACCGGCCTGCGCTTGAACTGCCCGCTCACGATGCGCTTGGACCGGCCGTACATCTTCAGCTTGCCGTCCTCGACCTCGTAAAGGGGCCAGATGCCGGTTTCCACGGCGATCTCGCCAAGCTCGTGGGAATACTTCGGATCGTAGTCCCATCCCTTGGGGCAGGGGTCGAGGGAATGGATGAAGGTCGGACCGCCGATCGACAGCGCCTTGCGCACCGAGTTCATCGCTTCGACGGGGTAAGCGGTGCAGACGGTCGCCACGTACTTGCACTCCGGATGACCCGCGGCCAGCATCGCCGCCGTGTTCTTCTTCCAACGCCGATGCATGATGCGCCGCGCCTTGCCCGGTGAGCTGAAGGTGGAGTTCGCGCCATAGGGCGACGACCCCGATACCTGAATGTCCGTGTTGGCGTAGGACTCGTTGTCGTACAGCAGGATCAACAGGTTGTACTGGGTGTGCTGGAGCGCCGCCGAAATCGCCGACAGTCCCATGTCGACGCCGCCGCCATCGCCGCACACGGCAATAACGTTGATCGGCTCCTTCTCCATCTTGCCCTTGCGCATCAACGCCCGCAGGCCAGCTGCGGTGCCGGTGGCGGCCGAGCCCGTGGACCCCAGCTGTGTGTGCATCCAGGGGATCTGCCAGGGCGTCGAATAGTAGGTGGTGTTGGCCACGTACATGCAGCCCGTGGCGCCGAGGACGATCGAGCGCGGGCCGCCCGCCTTGGCCATGAGCTTCATGAGCTGGGCCGACTCGCACCCCTGACAGGTGCGGTGACCCGAGGTGAAATACTCCTCTGCCGGGACCTTTTTGGGGCCCTTCCAAGGGTCGAGGACTTGCGTGGCAAGGAAGTCCTCCAGATTTTGCACGTTTGCTTCTGTCATGACTCTTACTCCCGCACTCCGATCCAGTAGGTATCCGCCTCACTGACTTTGCCGCCTTCGGCGGCATCAAAGGCCATATCGGCGATCTCAATGACATTGTCGGCGGTCACCTCGCGGCCGCCCAGACCGGCGATGGTCGAGACGATCTTGGGCCGGCTCTCCAACGGGTAGAGCGCCGAGCGCAGCTCGTTGGTCAGTGTGCCGCTGTAGAAAGTCGATCCGAAGCTGTAGTCGCGATCGATCACGGCCACGGCCTTGGTGCCGCCGAGCGCATCCTGCAGCTCCTGCGTGGGGAACGGACGGAACCACCGGACGCGCGTGAAGCCGACCTTCCTGCCCTGCTCGCGCATCTTGCGGACGGCCACCTTCACGGGCATCGCCAGGGTTCCCATCCCGACCAGGGCCACCTCGGCGTCGTCCATCATGTACCGCTCGATGAAGGGCTCGCCGCCGCGCCCGAACCTGGCGCCGAAATCCTCGTAGGCCTCGATGATCACGTCGCGGGCCCGGCGCGCGGCCATGTCGTTCTGGCGGCGCATCTCCATCAACCAGTCCTCGTTCGCCTGCGGGGCTATGGTGATCGGGTTGTCCGGATGCAGCTGCTTT
>CALZKF010000302.1 GCA_945787955.1 uncultured Acidobacteriota bacterium
CGGTCACCGGGCAGTACACCAGCTTCGAAATCCGCTACTGACTGTGGTGGGAGGGGCGTAACCATCCCCTCCTGGAGCATAAGGTTTAACCGTGCGCAAGGAGAGGATGGTTACGCCCCTCCCGCTTCGCTCTTCCCTCAGTAACCGACATCCGACAGCGGGATGCAGGTCCTGCGAGGCTGGAGGACATCCCCGAGGGCGTCCACGCAGTCGGCGTCGAACATGTGGTTGCGGCCCTGCTTAAGGTACTCCAGGGCGTCTTCCGGTGAAACCTGGGCACGGACCTGGGAACGGGTCATGGCGTCGTAGGTTTCCGCCACCGCCAGCACCCGCGATGTCAACGGCACGGAGCGACCCGACTTGCCGGAGTAGCCGCTGCCGTCGGGGCGCTCATGGTGGTAGAGGATCGTGCGGACCACTTCTTCGTCCCGGTCCAGGGCTCGCATCAGGGCGGCCCCTTTCTGGGGGTGGGTGCGCATCAACCGCATCTGGTCCGCTTCCAGGGGGCCTTCCTTCTGCAGGAGCTCCACCGGGATAGCCACCTTGCCGATATCGTGAAGCATGGCGGCTCGCAGGAGAGCGTTGGACTGGTCACGGGGAAGATGAAGCCCTTCGGAAATCATGTTGCAGAACATAGTCACCCGTTCGGCGTGGCCCTGCTCCATACCATCCCGACGGTCGGCCCAGTCGGCCACACGGGCGGCCACCTCGGCGTAAGGCCCCAGCGGCTTGCTGTGACGGGGAACCCTGGAGCCCAGGATTGCCGTGACCTGGCGGCCGATGCGCATGAACGCCCCATCCCGCTCCACGTCGTCCTCATCATCATCCTGGACCAGATTGTCCACACCGGTGCGCCGGATTACCTTCCGGACACGGATCAGCGCGTCGGCCCGGGCCAGCAACTCCTCCCCCATGAACGGAATGGTGATCTGGTCCACCAGCCGGTCCGGGCGGAAGTATTCCTGGAACAGGTCGGCCTCGTTCTGGATGAACAAAAGCGGCGCCGGGAAGCCGCCTGCTTTCCTGCCCCGGGCGTCCAGCATACGGTTACATTCCGGAACCGCTGCGATCACCAGATCCGGCAGGATTTCGCGCTCCGCATCCAGCCACCCTTGAACAACACGGCTCCAGGCAACCTCGTGGCCGTCTTCCTTCAAAAGGGAGCGGATCCCGGAGGCCCGTTCCCGGTTCGGTCCTATCAGCAGTACCTTGGACACATGCGCCTCCTTCGGATCAATATAGGCCGGAATACACGGAAGTCACGCAACCGGTTGAAATCACGGCAGGTGTGATTACGGATCCGTAACCCGGCCGGAAAATCGGCGCCAGGCACGCCAACCCGAGAAGGATGCGACCAACAGACCGAAACCGGCGGCGACGTACACGCAACCGATGATTGACAGCGGCAGCGCTGACCTCCGCAACACCAGACCGGTCACCATGAAAAACCCGGCGATCCCCCACGAGGAAGGGCTGAAGGCGGCGCCGAGCCATGCCGTCCGGGGACCGGATTCGATTCGGAAGGCGTTCCCCCGAGCCATCTTCGCCAGCAGCAGCCACCATTTGAAGAGGCCGAAGACCAGGCCGGAAAGGATGGCGGGCACGGCGGTCTTCCATCCTGCCTTCATGGCGAACCAGGCTCCGGCAGCCACAAGGCCGAGCCCGACAAGGGTCCAGAGCAGCGCCGCTGCCGCCAGGCGGGACGACCGGCTTGCACGGGGCCACATGACCGGCTTCAGACCTTGCGCGCCACAAGCAGGGTGATGTCGTCATCCGGCGGGGCGCCCTGGGTCCATTCCTCCAGGCTCTCGTTGATCTGCCTGATTATCTCTTCCGCCGACCTGTCCCGGTGTCGCACCACCAGGTCCCGCAAACGGTCTTCACCGTACTCCTCCTCGGTACCCTGCTTAACCGCCTCGGTGACACCGTCGCTGTACATCACCACCATATCCCCGGCGGCCAGCGTCAAGGTGCTGTCCTCGTAGCCCAGTTCCGGAAGGAGGCCCAGGGGGGTGCCGGAGCGGGAAAGGAGGCCATGGTTGCCGTCGGCCCGCACAAGGATCGCAGGGTTGTGGCCGGCGTTGCAGTAGCTCATTTCGCCGGTAGCCGAATCAACCACGCAATAAAACAAGGTGATGAACCGGTTCTGCGGGCATTTGGTCGAGGTGTGGTGATCCAGCCGGGCCATGGTTACCGCCGGAGCCTCGTTCTTGTCCGCCATGACCTCCACGCGGGCCTGCAGGCCTGTCATCATCAGGGAGGCGGGCATGCCCTTGCCCGCCACGTCCCCCAGGATCAGGCCGACGCGGTTGTCGCCGAACTCCAGGTAGTCGTAGTAATCCCCCCCCACGGTGCGGCAGGCGGCGTTGTAGCCTGCCAGATCCAGGCCGTCGATCAGCGGCGGTTTCAGCGGCAGCAGACTGGCCTGGATTTCGGCTGCCTGTTCAAGGTCCCGGAAAAGTATCCGCTCATTCTGCTCCACTTCCGCCAAACGTTCGTGCTCGATCCGGATCGCCGCCACGTTGGCCAGTACCGTCAAAAGATTCAGATCGTTGGCGGCAAACCGGCGGGCCATGGAACTGGAATCGACGTACACCAGGCCGATGGCCTTCTCGTCGGTCTGCAGCGGCACGGCGATCACCGTACGGATGTTGTGGCCCAGGAGACTGACCCGGGCCTTGAACGCGTCGTCGGCGGTGACGTCCCGGATAAGGATCGACGCCTTCTCGTTGATGACCTTATCCCGAACCGCCTTGCTGACCCGGAACCCTTCGCCGTGGAATCCACGGGGTACCAGTTCGCCGTTCTCGAACGTCATCAGGACGCCTCTTTCCGCCTTAACCGCATGGATCGAAAGGTCCAGGATCAGGTCGAACAGTTCGTTCAGCGGTCGGTGCTGTGCCAGTTCCCGTCCGGCCCGGATCAAGGCGGCTACGGCGTCGTGGGTGAACGGCGCCGTGCCCTCCGTGCCCTCGCCCCTGCCGGTGGATGTGGCG
>CALZKF010000303.1 GCA_945787955.1 uncultured Acidobacteriota bacterium
TTGTCTATCCACACATGGTTATTCCGCTGTTTGTCGGCCGCGAAAGGTCGATAGTCGCGCTCAACAAGGCGATGGATGCGGGCAAGCGTATCCTGCTGGTCGCACAGGAAGCAGCGGATCTGGATGATCCGCAACCTTCTGATCTTTATGAGGTTGGCACGCTCGCGACTATTCTGCAGTTGTTGAAGCTGCCTGACGGCACTGTCAAGGTGCTGGTTGAGGGTGGTGAGCGCGCGCAGATCGACCATTTCAAGGTCGCGGACCATTTCTCGGCGGAAATAACGTTACTCGGTGAAGATGATCGTCACGACGACCGCGAAATAGACGTGCTCGTGCGCTCGATCATCACGCAGTTCGAGCAGTACGTAAAACTGAACAAGAAAGTGCCGCCTGAGGTGTTGACGTCGTTGTCCGGCATCGATGAACCGGGCCGGCTGGCCGACACCGTGGCCGCACACATGGCGCTGAAGCTCTCCGAGAAGCAACGCATCCTGGAAATCCAGGACATCAAGAGTCGCCTCGAGCAGGTGCTCGGCATCATCGAGGGCGAAATCGACGTCCTGCAAATCGAAAAGCGCATACGTGGCCGTGTCAAACAGCAGATGGAGAAGAGCCAGCGCGAGTACTACCTGAATGAGCAAATGAAGGCCATTCAAAAAGAACTCGGTGAGATGGAAGACGCGCCGAACGAACTCGCTGATCTCGAGAACAAGATCGAAAAAGCCGGTATGCCGAAAGAGGCCAAGGAAAAGGCCACGTCGGAACTCAACAAACTCAAGCTCATGTCGCCGATGTCAGCCGAGGCGACGGTGGTGCGAAATTACGTCGACTGGCTCGTCAAAGCACCGTGGAAGAAGCGCAGCAAGGTTTTCAAAGACCTTAAGAAAGCAGAAGCGGTGCTGGAAGCGGACCACTACGGTCTTGAGAAGGTGAAGGAGCGCATCCTCGAGTACCTGGCCGTTCAGCAACGGGTGAAACGGCTCAAGGGCCCGATCCTTTGTCTCGTCGGACCGCCGGGCGTCGGCAAGACCTCCCTTGGCCAGAGCATTGCACGATCAACCAACCGCAAGTTTGTTCGCATGTCTTTGGGCGGTGTGCGAGATGAGGCTGAGATACGTGGTCACCGTCGTACCTACATCGGTTCCATGCCGGGCAAGATTATTCAGAATCTTTCCAAGACCGGCGTTCGTAATCCGCTGTTCTTGCTCGACGAAGTAGACAAGATGGCCATGGACTTCCGCGGTGACCCGTCATCGGCATTGCTCGAAGTGCTCGACCCCGAGCAAAATTCGACGTTCGCTGACCACTACCTCGAAGTCGATTTCGACCTGTCAGATGTCATGTTCGTGTGTACCGCGAACAGCCTCAACATCCCGGCACCTTTGCTCGACCGCATGGAGGTCATTCGCATTCCGGGGTATACCGAGGACGAAAAGACCAATATCGCGCTGCGCTACCTTGTGCCGAAGCAATTAAAGGAAAACGGCCTCAAGGAAAAAGAACTAAAGATTACGGAAAGCGCAGTTCGCGACATTATTCAGCATTACACGCGTGAGTCGGGCGTTCGTAACCTCGAACGGGAGATTTCCAAGATCTGTCGCAAGGTTGTGAAGTCGTTATTGCTAAAACCGCGTGACAAACGCGTCATGGTTACAACAAAGGGCATCGAGAAGTACCTTGGTGTGCGTCGCTGGCGCTACGGCAAAGCTGAGGACAATGATCAGGTAGGGCAGGTTACGGGTCTCGCATGGACGGAGGTCGGCGGCGAACTGCTGACAATCGAAGCTGCGGTTGTACCGGGCAAAGGAAAGCTCACACACACGGGTCAACTCGGCGAAGTTATGACCGAATCGATCCAGGCTGCCATGACCGTCGTTCGCAGTCGGGCCAGTGTTCTGGGCATCGAAGAGGACTTCCACCAAAAGGTCGACGTGCACATCCACGTGCCGGAAGGGGCCACTCCGAAGGACGGACCGAGTGCGGGAGTTGGCATGTGTACTGCCCTGGTGTCTGCATTAACCGACATCCCGGTAAAGAGCGATGTGGCCATGACTGGCGAGATCACATTGCGAGGCGAAGTACTGCCCATCGGGGGCCTCAAAGAGAAGCTCCTGGCGGCTCACAGAGGGGGCATCGGCAAGGTCCTTATCCCTGAAGAAAACGAGAAGGACCTGGCGGAAATTCCGAAGAACATCAAGGACAAGCTGACGATTGTTCCAGTGAAATGGATTGACCAGGTCATGGAGCATGCACTGGTTCACCAGCCCGTGCGTGAGGCCTCCTCGGAGGACTCCAAACCGGAGTCAAAATCGGCTTCCGACGAGCAAAAAAACGAGGACGTTGCCCGTCCGCATTAAACTGCTGAAACCCGCGTGGTTAAAGGATATTTGACGGTATTTAAGCCAATTGGTATAAGCATCGCAGCCGCAGGCGGATGCACGGAGCCGCACGCAGCCATTCAGCGGATTGCGCCGATTGGGGAGCTCGCTGGATTGATGACAATTCCTTTAATCAATCTGCAAGGGTGAAAGCATGAACAAAGGTGAACTTATAGACGCGGTCGCAAGTGCTGCTGGACTGTCACGCGCTGATGCAACCAAGGCGGTCGACGGAATACTCGAGAGCATCACTAGAACGCTTTCAAATGGCGGTTCGGTGTCGCTTGTCGGCTTCGGAACATTCTCTGTCAAGGCCCGAGCGGCCCGCGCCGGACGCAACCCGCGCACCGGAGAGACCATTCAAATACCGGCCAGTAATGTCCCCGGTTTTAAGGCTGGCAAAGGCCTGAAGGATGCCGTAAACTAGCGCGCCCTTCGGGGAGGCAGGCTCCGAAAAAGCTTGTTCTTGGGGGGGTCAAAGCCCACAACCATGGGCTTTCCGGGTGCTTAGCTCAGCTGGTAGAGCATCGCCCTTACAAGGCGAGGGTCGGCGGTTCGATCCCGTCAGCACCCACCAGATTCGGAGCGGTAGTTCAGTT
>CALZKF010000304.1 GCA_945787955.1 uncultured Acidobacteriota bacterium
GAATCCCAGACGGTGATCTTGTCGATCTTCAGGTTCTGGATCGCCTTGACCTGCTCCGCCACCAGCTCGGGAAGCTTCTCGATGATCAGCAGGGAGGGCGCAAGATCCTTGCGATCACCGCAACTGGTGATGAGGCGGCTGTAACCTTGAGCCTTGGATTCCAGGACCTTCTGGATCCCTTCCGCCTCGGCCAGGTATTTGGCCAAGGCACCATCGGCCTCACCTTTGGCGATACGGCGGATCCGTTCCGCCTCGGCCTCGGCGTCGATCTCGATCATCTTCCGTTCAATCATCTGCTGGGCGATCTGTTCCTTCTCGAGACGGGCCAGTTCCTGTTCCTTCTCCGCCACCAGCACGTCCTTGGCGGCGTTGGCCAGGGCGACCTCGCCCCGTCGTTTCGCTTCGGCGCGCCGTTCCTCCAGGGTCGCCTCGTAGTCGGCGATAAGGGCCTTGGACTGGTTCTCGCCCTCAAGGGCTCCGGCTTCCAGGGAGGCGACCTTGATACGCTTATCCCGCTCAGCCTGTTTCTGACCCATGCTGGACTGGGCGGCCTGCTCGGCGACCTGGACTTCCTTGTCCCGGTCGGCGGTGGCCGTACCGATCGCCCCTTCCCGATCGGCTTCGGCCACTTCGACCTTGGCCTTGTTGATCGCTTCGGAGGCGGCGCGCTGGCCCAGAGCCTCGATATAGCCGGACTCGTCGGTGATGTCCCGGATGTTCACGTTGATCATCTCGAGACCGATCTTGGTCAACTCGTAGTTGACGTTCTTGTTCACCAGGTCCAGGAACTTCTCACGGTCCTGGTTGATCTCCTCGATGGACAGGGTGGCGATGACGAGACGCATCTGGCCGAGGATGATGTCCCGGGCCTGGGCTGCGATCTCCTTCTCGGTCAGTCCCAGCAACCGCTCGGCGGCGTTGTTCATGATGTCCGGCGCCGTACTGATGCCGATGGTGAAGGTGGACGGCACGTTGACCCGGATGTTCTTCTTCGACAGCGCCGAGGTCAGTTCGATCTCGATGGTCAATGGTTCCAGTGTCAGGTAGGCATAGCTCTGGAACAGCGGTATGACGAACACGCCGCCGCCATGGAGGCACTTGGCCGCCTGTTGCCCGCGGGTTTTACCGTAAACCACCAGGATCCGGTTGGACGGACAGCGCCGGTACTGCCGGAGCACGATCACCAGCACAAATGCAACGATCAGCACCGGCACCATGACGATCGGCATGATGCCCATGTCGGGGAGGCTGAGTCCCAGGAATTGTCCTAACATCTTGATTTTCCCCTTTCTGAATCTTCCGAGTCAGTGCTTCGGCTCCACAATGAGGGAGTCGTCGTCTTCCGCGGCCACCACCTTGACGGAGGTGAACGCCTTGATTTCCTTCGCGGTGCTGGTGGCCGGGAGGACCATCTGCCTCCCGGACACCGTCACCCGGATCTGGCCCCTGCCTTTTCCTTTCGCCGGAATAGTCAGGTAGACCTGCGCCGTATGGCCGATGGCGGTGCTGACGTCGTAATGCACTTCCCGGCCCATCTTTTTCACGCCCCACATCAGGCCGGAGGCCAGCAGCATCATCAGCGTCCCGAACCCGGTGGCGGCCAGGCCGCTACCCAGGTGGCCGACTTCCCAGCTGACCCGGCAGGTCAGACCCATCCAGCCGGCGCCCATGAAGAACGCCAGAATCGACAGCACGGAGACAAAACCGAAAGTGGCGTCGGTGCCGGCGTCCACATCCATGTCGAAGTCGCTGTCGACCCCTCCGAAGAACGCGAACCCGAGACGGAGCACGAACAGCAGCGTTCCCAGGAGGGCCAGGACGCCGTAAATGACCGCGTCCACCCCGAAGGTCATCAGTTCTTCAACGCTGAACAGCACATCCATCATGGTTTGAAGCTCCTGTCTGAGGGTCGGAAGGTAACCGCAGCTTATACCCCTCACGGCACCGGATTCAATCCCCAGACCTGCATCACGGACCGCTATACCGCCATGCACGAACAACTACCCGGGCCACCTGCGATTATTCACGCGAAAACGAAGCATACAAACGGAAGATAGTGGACCCCGTAAGGGTAGAATGGCCTCCCATGAAGGTTGTCGCCCATCTCGATCCGGTGGTTCTCGAAGGGGAACTGCTGCGCCGCATCGAAGAGTTGAAGGAGCGGGAAGGGAAAACGGCACCGGTCCTGGTGGTGGTGCCGACGGCACGGCTGGTGGGCCATGTGCAGCGGCGGATGGCGAAGAAGTTCGGCGCGGTGCTGGGAGTGGAGGTGACTCACTTTCATGGGTTGGCGGAGCATGTGCTGGAACAGGCCGGCGAGGATCTGAAGCCTGCCTCCAGCCGCATCCTCACCGAACTGCTGCGACGCTGCATCGAGGATTCGCCGGACGGCAGCAGGCTGAGGCAGTTCGTCGCCCGGCGACCAGGGGCAGCATCGTCGCTGATGTCCACGATCCGGGACCTGCGGGAGGCGGGGGTCGATCCGGCCGATTTCAACCACCTGACACCGCCCAGCCTGGATCTCCCACGGCTCTACGACCACTACTGCACCCGGATCGGTGAGCTTGCGCAGGAAGGTCTCACCGACGAGGCCGGCTACATCGCCGCGGCAACGAGGAAGGCGTCTCGCAAACCGGGAGCCGTTTTCCTCTACGGTGCCTACGAACTGATCGGAGTTCACCTGGACCTGCTTCGGAAACTGGAGCCGGTAACGGCACTGCTGCCTTTCGATCCGACCGGAAACTCCCCTGCCGGAGCATACGCCGAACGGTTTGCCCGGAAGTTCCTGGTGGGAGAGGGGGAGGTACCGGAAGCTGCCCATCCCCGGGACGGTACGTCTCTCGCCGGAATCAACCTGGCCTCCCTCTATGTGGAAGACGGGAGGCCTCCGGGGCTGCCGGTGGATCATGTCACCCTGGACGATTTTCAGGGAGCCGCCCAGGAGGTCGCATGGGCGGTGCGCAGGGCAG
>CALZKF010000305.1 GCA_945787955.1 uncultured Acidobacteriota bacterium
AAGTCGGCGATGGCGATGTTCGGCTTCGTCTACGCCTGGTACCTGATGCTGGTGCTGCTGCTGGAGATCTGGTTCGAGTACCGCGCCGACCTGGTGAAGTGGAGCAACGAAAGCAGCGGAGTGAAGAAACTGTTTTACTGGGCGCTCTCCCTGGGCTCCCGGGACCTGGATGAAAAGGCGATTCGGTTCGACCGCAAGGCGGTCTACGCCATTACGCTGGTCGGTATCCCGTCCGCCTTCCTGCTCCACGGATACGTCGGTTTCATCTTCGGCTCAATCAAGGCGAACCCCTGGTGGAGCAGCGTTCTGATGCCGATCGTGTTCCTGTTCTCCGCGATCGTATCGGGGATCGCCCTGGTGCTGCTGCTGCATTACGTCACCACCATGTTCCGCAGGGTCAAGCCGGACATGGCGTGCTTCAACAAGCTCGCTTCGTTCCTGATGTACGCCCTGATCATCGACCTGTCCCTTGAGACGCTGGACTTTATTCACCGCATGTATGAATCGGAGGAATCGATCGAGATCCTCGCCGAACTTGTGTTCACCAAGCTGTTCATCAGCCTGACCATCGTGCAATTGCTGCTGGGCACTATCGGGCCGATCGTCCTGCTGGTGGTGGGCCGGTTCTCCCGCATCCCGGACGAGTTCAAGCGGGTGTTGTTCTTTATAGCCGCCCTGCTGGTGCAGGTCGGGATCTTCAGCACACGCTGGAATGTGGTCATCGGCGGCCAGCTGTTCTCCAAGAGCCTGAGGGGACTCACGGTGTTCAAGATGCACTACGGCGGCATCGAAGGTCTGTTCATGGGGATCGGACTGCTGATCCTGCCGTTCGTACTGCTCTGGATCCTGGTCAAGATCCTGCCGCCGTGGGATAAACAGGAAGCTAGTTGAGCTGTTTGCTCCGGCGAACCAGCCGGGGTGCCAGGATCAACGCTCCGCCGTACAGCGCGAAGGACACGACCAGCGTCATCGGCCTGCCGCCCCGGAGATCTTCCATCAGCAGCTTGAGCCCGCCTGCGATCAACACCGGGTAGACCAGCCAGGCCGCTTCCTTCAGGCGCGGGAACCTGCAGACCCAGGCGAGCAAGATCGCGGCAACTCCCAGGATGAGTGTGCGCAGCGGCGCCAATGCGGCGCGACTGATCACGCCGTCCTCCCCATGGGGCAGGACGACAGCGCCGACAGTCACGGCGATGCCGCCCAGGCCGAGGGCGAAGGTGGCCAACACCAGGAACTTGGGGATGCGCGAGATGCCGTCACTCCAGGTCCGGCCGTGGGTGGCCACCGGGAACCAGCAGTACACCGCGGCGACGGCGAGCACCGCAAGGACCGGTGAGGCGAACCAGGCTATCCCTGGTACGACGGGCCCGGCCAGGGCTTTGGCGGCGCTTGCGAACAAACCGGAGCCGGCGGCGGCGGCCAGGATGTAGACCGCACCGTGGAGGCTGAGAGTGGCCCGCTCACGGGTCCCGCCCAGCCACGAGATGAACAGGGCGACGCCTGCCAGGGCGTAGACCTGCGGACCTCCCTCCAGGAGGGCGATAACCGCCGCCAGGGTGAACGCCAGGCCGGAAGTTGTGTAGAAGATGAAGTTGCCGCGCTTGCCCAGCTTGCGATCCATGAAGAGGAAGGAGACGGAGTAGCAGCCGGCCGCCATCACCAGGCTCACCACGCCTGGGAGCAGCTCGGACGCAACGCCGCGAACGGCGATGGCGTGGGCTCCGCCCAGGGAGATCAGGATCGCTGCCGCGCCCTGGAGCATTTCCGGGGCCCGGACATCCTCGTCGCTGGTAAGGGTGCGGACCGCGAAGCTGCCGAAGTAGGCGACTACCAACCCGAGTTGCAACGCCAGCATGGCATACGGGTTCAGGATTTCCGTTACCTTCCCGGTTTCACCCATGACCATGATGATCCCGAGCATCAGGACCGCTCCGTCCACCAGCCCGGCAACGGTCCAACCCAGGCTTTTCCATTTCTTGATGTAGCCGAACCAGAGTGTGGCCACGCCGAGGAGCAGCAGGCAGCCGATGTACAGGAACAGCGCCTTGGTCGCAACCGCCAGCACGACGAGGGTGGCGGCTGAACCGAGGGTGATGACCCAGGCCATCCACATCAGGTTGCGCCGCCAGGCGACCGCCAGGGCGATGGCGGTGACCCCCGCCAGAATCGCCGCCGTCGATCCGGGGGCAAGGACATTGAACTTGATCGTCGACTCCGCCAATAGCGGGAAGGCGATGATTGCACCTGCCAGACCGTAGAAAGCGGCGGCCATGTCCCGGCCCTTTCCGGCGGCGCGGTCGGCCATGATGAACCAGGCGACTGCGTACAGGATGCCGAGGGCGGTGCCGGCAACCTGGTTCAGGGTGCCGGTTTCGGTAATCGCCCGCAGGACGAACGCGCCGGCCAGAACCAGGAGGGTGCGGCCGATCAACGGGATCATTTCCGCTGTACGCCCCGGCTCATCTCTGGAGCCATCCGCCGGACTCTCCGCCGGCCGGTGCCGGTGCAGGCGATCCCCGGTTACCGCTTCCGATTCCAGCGCCGCAACCCGCTGTTCGATGGCGGAAAGTTGCCGGGAGAGCCTATCGAGCCTGTGTTCCAGGCCCTGGTCATCCTGGTTCAAAGTTCCCTCCCCATACGGAAACGACCCGAGCATACACCCCGCATTCCAGAAACTGTCGCTCACGGCGGCGTCGAAAATAGACAAAAAAAGTCTTAATGAGCGCCAGGGCGAATCCCGTGAGAAAATCAACTTTACGATCCTGTGGAGGTACGCATGAAGTTTTCCGGCGCAACGCCCCTTCTGGTAACTCTCGTTCTGATAGTTTCGCTCGGGGTCGTATCGGCGCCCGCCGCCCGGAGGGAAACCCTGGCCCTGAAGCGCCAGACCCTGGACCTTCCCGGGCCGCCGTCCAAGGTGCTGTCCACCGACGTCAACCATGACGG
>CALZKF010000306.1 GCA_945787955.1 uncultured Acidobacteriota bacterium
GGCCGTTTCGGTCCCGGCGATGGCGGCCTGGAAACCGGTAGCAGCGACAAGTACCACCGCCGCCGCCAGGATCCACACCCTCTGCTTCATCATTGGATAGCTCCTTCAGCGGTCAACCGCTTTTCTACGTCTCGATACGGCTTGATCAGCCGCGGATCATCTACCTGTTGGCGGAAGGTCACCTTTCCGGTCCTGGAATCGATGGCGATCAGCGTTCCGTCATAGACTTCGTCTCCGACTCTCAGGAAGTAACCCTTGTTGTCGGATCCGGAGAAAAATGCGACGTTGCCGTCGGACGAGTCACGGACCACACCGACCAGATCGATCTCGGACACCAGCATGCCGGCGACTCCCTTGGGCCGGGGACCCTTCTTGAGAGGCACCTTTTCCAGGAGAGACAGGAACGGATCCCGCCGGGCTGCAGGGTCATAGGTAAAGCGCTGCCCCTGCAGCATCTCCTGCTGTTCACGCAGAATCTTCTCAACCGCCTCGTTGCGCTGTTCCTCACCGGCCGCCGGCGCGGTCTCCTGAGCGGAAACCGGTGCGGATACCGCCGCGAGAACAGCCAGGCCGACAGCCAGGGCCAACCACGTCCACCGCCGCCGCATCATTGCGCTTCTCCCGTGCCCGCGGTCCGTCCGTCATATACGAATGTCGTCGCGGTGAATGTTGTGTTGATCGATTTGTCGGGGTTGTTGCCCTCGTGCTTGATGTTGAGCCCGCTGACGTTGATGATCCTGGAATATTTGCTGACCCGGTCCAGGAAGATCCCCAGATCGTGGTACCGGCCCACCAGGCGCATCTCGATCGGGAATTCCTTATAGAACTCCACCGGCTTCATCTGTCCCGG
Source organism: uncultured Acidobacteriota bacterium (assembly GCA_945787955.1). GTDB lineage: Bacteria > Acidobacteriota > Polarisedimenticolia > Polarisedimenticolales > Polarisedimenticolaceae > Polarisedimenticola. The sequence goes on from CALZKF010000306.1 coordinate 851, forward strand.
CGCGAAGTACTTCAGGTCCAGATTGGACTGATCGCCGAGGTTCTTGATCCAACGCAGCAGGTCCCCGGTCTCGGGCCCGGTGGGCAGGATGGTTGCAATGTCCCCGAGCTTGCGCTCGAGGTTCGCAATTTCGCGCTCGAATTCCGGCAGTCTGGCTTCGATCGTCAAGCCTTGCCGGATCTTGCGGTCCTTCTCCAGGTAATCGGCTTCCAGGCCGGCGATTGTCTCGCCTTTTTCCTGCAGTCCCGGCCATATCCAGTAGGCGCCACCGACGATCAGGGCAGCCAGGACGGCCATGACCAGAATCTGTCCCCAGAAGGGCATCTTCTCAAACATTGCGTCGACTCCCTCCGCTCAGCTTTCGCCCGGTTCTTCGGTAACGGCTTCTTCTTTGGACCCGGGCTGGACAAACTGACAATTCAGGCTGAAGGAAACTCCCTGGTCCCCTTCGGCGGTCCTGCCCAGCGTGACGTCGATGAAGTATTCCGAATTATTGAGGTTGTTGTAGAAGTTGGTCACCGCGTTGTACGTGGTGGCTTTGCCCACGATGTTGATGCCCTTGTTGCTGGCGGTCAAGCTGGACAACCACAGGAAGTCGGGAAGGTTCCAGGAAATCTGGTCCAGGATATGGACCGGGACCGCCTGTTGCTTTTTCAACTCGGTGATCAGGTCGATCTTGCGGGCCAGCAGCGCCTTGCGGGCCTCGAACTCTTCGCCCTTCTTCCTGATCGCCTCGAGACGCAGTAACTCGGCATCAGCCACAACGTGCTTCCTGCGCCAGTCTTTTTCGACGGCATTAAGCCGGTAATTCCAGAAGGCCGCTATCACGACGCCCACCAGGAGCAGTGCAACCAGGAGCAGGTTTCGCGCTCCACCGGCACCGGGCATCTTGACCGCGGCGCCGCCCCCGGTCCTGGCCTTGCCCTGTTTCTTCTCCGCGAGAAGATTGATCTTGATCATCGGTCAGTCTCCTGCCTTCCGCAGCGCGAGGCCGACGGCTACCGAGGCGGTGGGCATCATTTCGTTCACCAGATCCGGGGTTGCCTCACGGCCTGTCGGTTCGATCATCCGGAACGGATTCAGCAACTCCACGGTTGTGTTAAGCCGCTCGGCCAGCGCCTCTTTGAGATGTACGACCTGGGCGGTGCCGCCGGTGAGGCAGAGCTTGTCCAGAGGCTCGTCCGTGGGAGAGATCTGCTTGAAGAAGTCCAGCGTCTTCTGGATCTCGTTGCCGACATCGTCGTTGACGGCGGACAGGATCGGCAGAACCCGCTCGTACGGGATGCCGTCGATCTCCTCCCCCCGTTTCAACTGGTCGGCCTGCACCGCGGAGAGGTTCAGTTCCTTCTGGATCGCATCGGTGTAGGCATTGCCGCCGGTGTTGATATCCCGCCAGTAGATCGAGGTACCGCCGTACAGCACCGAAATCGAACTGACCGCGGCGCCGACATCCACCAGGGCGATAACCTCGTGGGGCTCGAACTCGTAATTCACTTCGAACGCGTTCTGCAGGGCGAACGCCGCGATGTCGACAACCGCCGGCGTCAGGCCGGCCTCGGTAATGACATTCACGTAGTCGTTGATCTTGTCCTTTTTGGCGGCCGCCAGCAGGACATCCATGCTGCCTTCGCCGTCCAGGCTGGACGCGTCCAGGATCTGGTAATCCAGGTTGACATCATCGATGTCGAACGGGATGTACTGTTCCGCCTCCCACTGGATCGATTCGGCCAGTTCCGCCTCGCTCATGTTCGGCAGGCTGATACGCTTGACGATAACCGAGTGTCCCGAGAGGGCGGTGGCCACCTTCGTGGTCTTGATCCGGCACCTCTGGAACAGCCTTGTGATCGTTTCGATCACCAGTTGGGAGTCCATGATCGCACCGTCGACGATCGCCTCGGACGAGAGCGGTTCCCATCCGAGCTTCACAACCTCGTAGCCCCGGCCCTTCCCTCGGTCCTTGAGTTCCACAACCTTGATGGAACTGTCGCCGATATCCAGGCCGACCAGATTCCGACTACCTCCGAAAAACATGCTCTCTCCCGCGCAAAGC
>CALZKF010000307.1 GCA_945787955.1 uncultured Acidobacteriota bacterium
ACTTTCACGGCGCCCGATTTGGTTTTCGAACGAGCCGCGTTCGGTACCAACCACAATCTGGGCTCGGACTACCAGGACGCACGCGCGGATCTCGCATCGCGACTCGACCAGCAGCTCGCAAGACTCTCGCCGGAAGAGCGCGATGACGTCGAGAAGACGCTCGTCGTCATCCGGGAAGCAATTGCGGATATCAACAATGCGCTGGAGCAGGATCCGGACAACGCGTATTTGCAGGAGTTGCTACAGAAGACGTATCGAGAAGAACTGAACGTGATGCGCAGAGTGGGCGGCCTGACGCGCAACGTCATGCTGCGAAACGATATTTGATGCGTCGCCGGCAGCGACGCCTGGATAAGTGAGTACAGAGATGAAGAGATTATTCCTGATCATTGCGACGCCGCTGTTGGCCTGGCCGGCGAGCGCTGCGGACATCAATGAAACACTGGACGCAGATGCTGAAGGTCACGTCGAGATATTCAATACCGCCGGGTCGGTAACGGTCGAGGGCTGGTCACGGAAATCCGTGGAAGTAACGGGCACGCTCGGCAACGAGGTCGAAGACTTTATCTTCGAGCGCGACGGTGACGAGATCACGGTCAAGGTCAAGGCCAAACACGGCCGCAGCGGCCATAAAGGCTTTGTGAGCCATCTCGTGATTCGTGTGCCCAAGAGCAGTTCACTTGAGGTTGCCACGATCAGCGCGGACATCGATGTAACAAGCGTAGAAGGCGAGATGGAAGCGCACGCGATTAGCGGTGACGTGGAACTGGAAGCGTTCAATGCCGAAATTGAAGTCGAATCGGTTAGTGGCGATATCGATGTTCAGGGCGACGGCAAAGATGCTACGACGGAGCTCGTGTCGGTCTCGGGTGACATCACGGCGGAACAGCTCGCCGGTGAGATTCAGCTGGAGTCGGTCAGCGGTGACGTCGTCCTCGCGGGCGGAGCATTCGAGGAGTCAGGCATCGAGACCGTTAATGGCGACATCGTCTTCCAGGCTACGCTGCGCAAGGGCGGCGACATGCACATCGAAACCGTCAACGGCACGGTCGATGTTGATTTCATCGGCGACGTATCCGCGGAATTCGAGATCGAGACATTCAACGGCCGCATCCGCAATTGCTTCGGTCCAAAGCCGGAACGAGTCAGTAAGTATGCCCCGGGATACGAGCTCCATTTCACCGAGGGCAACGGCGATGGCAGCGTCAGCGTCGAGACGCTGAACGGCAACCTGAACATCTGCAAGAAATAATCAGACGGTACCTGGCACCACTTTTGGAACGTTTGGAACGTTTGGCGGGCTCCGAAACGTTCCAAACGTTCCAAAAGTGGTGCCAGGTACCTAGCGTCATTTGATACCCTAGGCGGCCCCAACTCTGGACCGGGTTTATGGGCCGACCACTCAAAATTTTTGCTTACCTGATCGGCGCCTTCGTCGCGCTGCTTATCGTCGCGGCGGTCATGTTTGCGCTGCTCTTCGATCCCAACGACTACAAGGACAAGATCTCGGCAGGGGTCAAAGATGCGACCGGGCGGGATCTCGTCATCGAAGGCGATCTGGAGCTCAGCTTGTTTCCATGGCTGGCTATCGAGATCGGCAGGACCGAGCTGGGCAACGCGCCCGGGTTCGATGACACGCCGTTCGCGAGTTTCGATTCCGCCCGCCTGAGCGTCCAGGTTCTGCCTGTGTTGCTGCGGCGGGAAATCGTCGTTGGCACCGCGGCGCTCGACGGTATGAGCATTAGTCTCCAGGTTCGGGAGGACGGACTGGGCAACTGGGAGGACTTCGGCGAGGCCGGAGAGGTCGAAGCCGACGAGCCCGGGCCGGACAATGGCGGAGGAACGGGTACCGTCGACGTTGTAGGGATAGCCGTCACAAATGCGGCGCTGACGTATACCGACGCGGCAACGGACAGTCGGATCGAACTCCTGGACCTGAATTTCACGACGGGCGGTATCGCATCCGTCGATGAGTCCTCCGTCGTGATCGACGGAGTCGAAATTGGTGCCAACATCATCGGAATTGTCGACGTTCCCGTCTCGATACAAATCACATTACCTGCTATCTCCCTGGACACCGAGGCACAGTCGGCGGACATTGGTGAGATCGACGTGCAGTTCATGAGCGTGGACCTGCAGGCCGACGTGGAGCCATTTTCGTATGCTGGCGACCCGCAACCGCAAGCGACACTCAGCATCGCTGCGTTTTCGCCGAGCACGCTCATGACCGAACTGGGGATGGCCGCGCCTGAGACCGCGGACCCGGATGCACTGGGTACACTGCGCATCGACGCCATTGCCCGCGTGGGCGCAACATCCATAGCATTGTCCGACGTGACGCTCGTCCTGGACGATACGACTTTCAAGGGCAAGCTCAGTGCGCCGCGCGGGACGGACGGCTTCTACGAACTCGACCTGGCTGGCGATGAGATCGACATCGCGCGATACATGGCGCCGGCGAGCGAATCGGCTGCCGGTGAGGCGGGCGCGCCCGAGACAGTCGAGATTCCGGCCGACCTGATCCGCCCACTGAACGCGCGCGGCAATCTGTCGATCGTACGGGCGAGCCTAGGCGATATTCGTATCAACGCCGCCGGGGACGTGCCATCGATCTCGGTCAACGAGAGTATCAAGGACGTCAATCTCGCGGCCATGGCACGCGCTGTGTTCAAGGTCGAAAACATAACGGGCATGGTCAACGGCACGTTCAGCCTGGGTGGCCGCGGCGCGGACATGAATGCGATCCGTCGTTACCTGGCCGGCGACATGTCGATCGAACTGCTGGACGGTGCCTGGGAAGGCGTCGATGTCTGGCACGAGATGCGCAAGGCGCGCGCCTATATAAAAGGTGAAGCCGAGCCCGACGCGCCC
>CALZKF010000308.1 GCA_945787955.1 uncultured Acidobacteriota bacterium
TGTTGTCGAAGTCGTTCATCTCCGTCACGGCAGGGACTCCCGAGCCGGAGTAATAGTACAGGCCGGTACCCTGGTAGCCGCCGACCAGGTCGCCGGTGTTGCCGGTGATGGTGTTGTATGCCGCTACCACCCGTGGTGAACCTATGCGCAGGCCACGATCGTTGCCGGTAATGGAGCTTTTGAGGATGACTAGGTTGGTCCCGCCGGCGGCGTAGATGCCGTCCTGGCCGTTGCCGGTGACCGTCAGCCGTTCCAGGCGGATTTCGGTGCCGCCGCTCTGGACGAACACGCCGATTCCGCCGTTGGACAGGATGCTGGAGTCCAGCAGGCTGAATCCGGTGTTGCCGGAGCTGATCCACATGCCGTCGTCGCCGTTGCCGGACACGGTAGCTCCGGTGACGGTGACCACGTTGGGGCTGGCGTCGATCCTCATGCCCCGTCCGCCGTTGCCGGTGACCACCGCTCCGATCACATCGACTGCGGTGGATCCGGTGACGTCGATGCCGTCACCGTCGTTGTTCTGGATGGTATTGCCGGAGAGAATCCACAACGCCTTGGACAGGGTTCCGCTGGTTCCGGTGAGGCCGTCGGCGGAGCAGTCGGCGATGGTGCTGTTGACGATATCCGGAGCTGCATTTTCAAGCTTGACCCCGTTGACGCCGTGGCCGATTTCCGAATACTGCACGATGGAAAGTTCGTCTGTCGTTGTGTCGAGATAACGGATCCCGTACCAGTCGCCCTTGGCGGCGCCGCTGCCGACCCGGGAGGAATCCCACACCACTACGTTGCCTGAGGCGCCGTTGGATTCCAGCACACCTTCCACGATGATCTCGATCCGGGACGGATCCAGGCCGCCGTAAGCACTGTCGGTCAGGAACTGGGCATGAATGGTCGCCCCGGGATCGATGGTCAGGGTAGTGCCCTCGGGCACCACTACATCGCCTTCCAGCACGGTGGTGCCGGTCCAGGTTTCGTTGGCCAGCATGGTGCCGGACAGGGTCGGACCGGCGCTCACCGTAACGGTGACCTGGTCGGGAACCGTTTCCACGTTCATGAGCATGTCGGTGACACGGCTCTGTACGACATGGACTCCAGGTGTCGGCGACCACGCCATGGAGAATGCCGCTCCTTCGATTGTTGCGTCAGCCCATGTGGCGCCGTTGTCCGTGGAAACTTCCACCCTGAAAACGCCGGCCCGGGCCACGGCGCCGCCGTAGATCACCGTCTCGTTGTCGTTCATGGCGGTGGGGACCGCCAGGTACGTTTCCAGATCGTTGTTGTTGGCTACCGTCGATCCGGATTTTTCCCGGAAGTCGACGTGGCGCAATCCGGCGTCGTCATGGATGTCCCAGATCCCGGAGATGTTCAACGGGTACGAGGTCATTTCGGCGTCCAGAGCGCCCCACCAGTTGCGGCGGGCGTCGGCGGGGGGGGAGCCGGTGATCATCCGCAGGGCGGCGCTGCCATTGCCGCTCAGGTTGGAGCCGTACACCGCCACCGCCGGCCAGCCCGATGTGGTGCTGCTCAGTTCCAGTCCGCCGCCGGAGTTGTTCTGGTAATCGTTGGCCACCAGGGTCCGGGAGCCGGTGCCGTTGATGACCAGGCCGGCAGGGCCGACGCCGTTGCCGTTGAACTCGGACAGGATCACTTCCAGGCCGCCGCCGGAGGTGCTGACGTCCAGACCGCCCAGGGTGTTGTTCAGCACATGGAGTCCGACCAGGCGCAGATCGACAGCAGTGCCGGTAATGCTGCCGGCGGCGCCGCTGGAGTTCTCCAGGGTGACGTCGGTCCAGGTTCCGGCGATGCCGGTCAGGGCGACCGGAACACCGGCGTCGGAAACGGTTAACCGGGACGGCGAGAGCGGCAACCCCGTTCGGGCCGAGCCCTGCAGACCGTTGGTAGTGGCCAGTTCGATGGTCGTATCTTCCAGCGTCGGCGATGAGTTGCTGAGCCGGACGGCGTAACGGGTGTGCCGGATCTCGGTGAAGATCAGGTTGGAGTCGCTGCTGTCGGCAGTGTTCTGGAACCGGATGCCGTACCAGTCACTCTTGGCCGGAACCGGATCTCCGCTATGGAACACGATCTCGTTCCCCGAAGCGCCGGTGGCGTCCAGGGTCCCCTCGACGATGAACTCGACCCGGGTTGAATCGGCGCCGGAGCTGAGGGTGTCGCAGGTCGCCATGCGGACCTCGGTGCCGGCTTCGATAGTCAGTGTGGCGCCGACGTCGATGGTGACGTCGCCGGTGACGATGAACGGACCATCAGCCGCCAGCCATGTGGTGTTGGAGCTGATGCTGGCGCCGGGGATCAGGGTGCCGCCGGTTCGGGCAATCCGGGCCAGGTAGATCTCGTGGTTGGAGGTGCGGTTGTCGGTCCAGACCGGGTATGCCTTGGTGCTGCCTGCCGCCATCGCCAGGTGGGCCCCTTCGCCCCGGGGGTCCCCGGTGTAATCGCTCGGGGAGGATGATTCCACCGTCTCGTCGGTCCAGGTCGCGCCGCCGTCGGTAGACACCGCATGCCAGGTTTCGGTTTCACAGTCCGGACCAACGCTGTCGTTGCGCCGGTCATACCACGCCGCATGGAGAGAGCCGTCCACCGGGTGCACCGCGAGGGCGGGGCCGTACTGTTGTCGCGTGCTAACCGAAGGCACCTGCGCCGGCGTCGACCAGTTGACGCCGCCGTCGGTGGATGCGGTCACCAGGACGTCCAGGCCGTCGGCAGGTACGATTTCGTCGGCGAACCCGACGTACACGGTCCCCCGGGATGCGGTCCAGCTGTTGTCCACCGCCAGGGCGGGGGTGGAACCGTGAAGGGCGCCGCCGCTGCAGGTCAAAGCGCGGCCGCAG
>CALZKF010000309.1 GCA_945787955.1 uncultured Acidobacteriota bacterium
CATGATTTCGGCCATTGGATAAATAGTGCAACAAATAAACCAACGATGGGAGAATAACATGTTCCTCCACATACTGTGCCCGACTGACTTGAAGGAGCGGGCCTATATCTCTCTTAAGAAAGCCGTTCAGATTGCTCATCAGTTCAACGCACGGATAACGATGCTAAACGTCCATAGGGAGTTTATGGATAAACACGAGCGCGAAATGCTTAGGGTCAGTGTCGATAAATTGAAAGAAAAATATCGACGGGTTGCCACCGAATCAAGAGAAGAAATGAAAACCATCATTCATGAGTTACACGCAGACGACGTCGAGATAACCTATCTGTTGCGAAAGGGGACACCGGCGGATACCATTATCGAGGTGTCCGCTGAAGAGGGGGTGGACCTCATCGTGATATGTACGGACGGCCGAGACAATTTAAAGGACTTTGTCACTGGTACAATAACCGAACAAGTTATTAACCAAGCCCCTTGTCCGGTACTTGTGATTCCCCATCGAAAGTAGCCTTTGTGGTCGTTGAACCTCACGCAAGTTTCTTTTTCGCTTGCAAAGGATTACCGGAGTCCCATAGCACAAAAATTGTTAACCGCGCAGTGCTTTCTGTCTTGGTGCAGTGCTTTCTGTCTTGGTATGGTTTAGTCTGGTCAGGAAAACAAAAATAGCAATTAAACGATGCATATAAGGAATTAACATGTATATCGAACTCGCCGTTCTCGCTCTGTTTATCTTCTGCTACAGCCTGGTTGCCGGTCGGCTCGAACGTGCCGCAACATCTGGACCGATCGTATTCGTCGTTGCTGGCCTGCTCATGGGCCCCCTGGGGCTTGGCTGGTTCGATGGTGATGTCTCGCGTACCGGATTACGGGTGCTTGCAGATCTGACCCTTGCCTTGATTCTTTTTATTGATGCAGCAAATGCTGACCTTGCAATTCTTAAACGGCAGTTCCGTATACCTTCACGAATGTTACTCTTCGGTCTACCTGGCGTTATTTTCCTGGGAACCGTAATTGCGGCGCTCCTATTCGATACCTTGTCCCTGTATGAAGCGGCGATTCTGGGCACAATGCTTGCTGCAACCGACGCTGCACTTGGCAAAGCGGTTATTACCAACAAGGCTGTACCGGTACAGATCCGTGAAGGATTGAACATTGAGAGCGGGCTGAATGATGGCCTATGTGTCCCCATCCTGTTTGTTTTTATTGCCCTGGCGCTTGGCAGCGGCACCGAAGGCGGCAGCACCATGCTTGCTCTGAAACTGGTGATTCAGGAACTTGGGATTGGTCTTGTCGTTGGCTTGGGCCTTACCGCTGTTGCTACATGGTTGCTGAGATGGTGCTGGAATCAGGGTTGGGTGACTGAGATATGGAAGCAGGTCACCGTTGTGGGGCTTGCCATTGCTTGCTTTTCGGTTGCACAAAGCTTACATGGCAGTGGGTACATCGCTGCATTCACCGGCGGCCTGCTCTTCGGCTTCATGGGAAAGGAAGCTACCCACAGGCTGGTGCTGGCTGCCGAGGGAACCGGGGAAACGCTGGCCCTGATGACCTGGATGCTCTTTGGGGCTACCGTCATTGGTCAATCCGTTCAGCACTTCACCTGGGAAATGCTGGTGTTTGCTCTTCTGAGCCTCACGGTAATCCGCATGCTCCCGATTTTCCTGTCGCTGACAGGTACTGGGGAGAGTACAGCGGCAAAATTATTTCTTGGATGGTTCGGCCCCCGAGGGTTAGCCAGCATTGTCTTTGCAATTATTGTCCTAAATAAGGGTGTCCCTGGAGGTAAATTTATTGCAATGATAGTTGTATTGACGGTGTTCTTCAGCCTGGTCGCTCACGGTGTTTCTGCTAACCCGCTTGCCAAATTATTGGGACAAAAAGAAGGTAAGAAAGCAGATTCAGCTTGACAAAAAGGGGCCAAGACCGTGAAAAAGGAAAAAGGTTCACATCTTAAATATTAAATATTGCGGAAGCGAAGAGAGTAAGGAACAAGCATTAACTATATAGATTTTTTTGATTGGAGCTAAATTCAAATAGATCGCGGGTGAAACCCAAGAATGCCATTTAATGGGGGCTTTGATGAAACCCTGACTTTAATAACGTCGCCAGGTTGTTGCTGGATAACATTTCAAAATGCATGTTAGCCAAGCCTGAATTACTACACTTTAGGTAATGTTAATGCACTCCGTTCTCAACCAGTGATTTCTCCAACTATCCGCAAGTGAGCCACAATTGCAGATTACTGCTATTATGTTGTGGGTTCTCCTATCCATCTGAAATTATAAGGTTTATTGAGGATTATGTGAAAAATTCATATCGTTAATATATTCAATTAGTTAAGAGATTAGTTGCAAAATTGTAAGAATGACCTGCAACATAATTCGTGATCGCCCGGGAGCCCCTGCGGTTGGATCTCAGGATGCCATTTGCATTCTTAGAGATCGCTCAGGCAGAGCGACTGTATGTCCTTCCCTCAGGCGTTCAGATGTCATCTTAATACTTCTCCTTTCGCTCTGAGGCCCTGCTCATAGGGTTTTTACTGAGAACGGAAAGTAAGGGATTGATCTTCTATTTCCCTCTCATTCCGCTGGTCAGGAATAAGATATCAAGAAAAAGAACCAAATGAAAGAGAATTAGAAGAATTAAATATATTTTTTAAATTTTCTGCGAAGAAGATAAGAAAAACTAAATGAAGAAAATTCAATAGAAGAACATAACTAAAACTGGCAACGCAACTGCTATATATCCGTAACTCAGGGCTTCTTGAATTAATTAAGATAGCCATAACATATATGAATATTTACGTATTTTCACATGCTGGCAAGAAATCAG
>CALZKF010000310.1 GCA_945787955.1 uncultured Acidobacteriota bacterium
GATCCTGGGACGGAGACGAGGAAGAGGTCGAGGCGATGGTGCACGCAGGCAACCCGACCGGTGGGAGCGACTGGAACAATGCAGCATACAGTCCAGGTTGCGATCACGTTCTGTTCGGGGACGGCTGGGTGACGAGGGACGTATTCGGACACGAATTCACCCATGGGTTCGTGGCGTCGACTGCGGATCTGCGTTACGAGAATCAATCGGGTGCGCTGAACGAAAGCTACGCGGATTTCTTCGGCGCCATGCAGGATGGGAACTGGTTGGCTGGAGAGGATGTTGAGGGAGGTGCCTTCGGGGCTTTCCGGAGCATGTCCAACCCGCCTGCATTCGCGCACCCGGACCACATGAACCAGAAAGTCCCCGACGTGGCGGTGCCGGTCTGCGGACCCGGAGGTAACGACTGCGGGGCGGTCCACACCAACAGCGGTATCCCGAACAAGGTGGCCTTCCTGATCACCGACGGAGGTTTCCACAACGGTCTGCCAATCGGCGGGCTCGGAACGACCAATGCCGAGCGTCTGCTCTACGATGTGGTGCGCCTGCGACTGAACGAATCGTCGCAGTTCATCAACGCCCGAGACCTGACCGTGGACCATGCCCGTTTCTACTGGGAGTTCGGAGTCTATCCGCTGAGTGTCTGGGACGTCTGCGATGTGATCAACGCCTACGCCTCTGTCGGGCTGGGCAATCCGGATACGGATTGCGACGGTTACCCGAATGCCCCGACGGATGACGGCGACGGGGATGGGGTGGCGGACGGCGTCGACAACTGTCCACGCTACTATAACGCTGCCCAGGCAGACCTGGACGGGGATCTGATCGGAGACCCTTGCGACCCGGACCTGGATGGCGATGGCGTGACCAACGGCAATGACAACTGTGTGCGGATCAGCAATCCGGGCCAGGAGGATTCGGACGGCGACGGCCGGGGCGATCCGTGCAACGACCGCGATAGGGATTCGGTGATCGACCGGGATGACAACTGTCCTGACGTAGCGAACGTGGATCAGGGGGACCTGGACATGGATGGTGACGGTGACGCCTGCGATATCGACATGGACGGCGATACGGTTCCGAACACCGTCGATAATTGCCCGCGGCTTTACGATCCGTCCCAGCCGGATCTGGATGGCGATGAAGTGGGAAATGGGTGCGACAATTGCATCGACGTTTCCAATCCCGCCCAGACCGACACGGACCGCGACGACGAAGGGGATGTGTGCGACCTGGACGATGACGCCGACGGTATTGATGACGTCGACGACAACTGCTCTACGATCTACAATCCGCGCCAGATGGACCATGACGGCGACGGCCTGGGGCTGTTTTGTGATGAAAGCGAGTTGGACGAACTTGATGGCGCCCGCCTGGGGTCGGAGCTGTCGGTATTGTTCGATCACCTGGACCTGGCAACACCGATGCGCATTCCGGTGTTCCCCTGTCGCGAAGTTACTTGTCCCGACCGGCTACCTGCGGTCATGAATGTGGCGGTACACGTGGACCTCGCGCCGGCCTATGGAGCCCGGATTGTGGACGACCGCGGCCACACCGTCTCCAAAATCGCATTCAGTCCCGACGGTCAGCTCGATCTGCACTTCCCGGCGGACCATGACTACTTCTACAGGGATGCCGCTACCGGTGTGCCGTTCAAGGGCAGGAGCTACTTCCTGGAGTTGCAGGCCCCGCCGGGCAGTGTGCCGGGAGCGGTCGCCGGGATTGTCCGGGTGACAAGTACGCAGCAATAGACACCCGCAGCGTCTGCTCGTGACCTCACCGGGATCTATGAGTTCCCGAGAACCGCCACCGCTTTCGATTCGATCAAGCGCCTGTCCGCCGTCACCAGGGTCAGGCCCAGGATCCGGGCGGTGGCAACGATGAAGCGGTCTGCCGGATCCCGATGGGGGAGCTCGAAACGTGTGGTCTCAATCGCGACCTCGTGGGTGAACGGTGCCTCCAGCAACGGCGCCGCGGTGAATGCCTCGGTAACCCAGTTCTCGATCTCCTGGTCCAGGCGGACTCTGCCCTTCCTCTCGAGCAGCGTCAGTTCCCAGGTGCTGATCGGTGACAGCCAGAGTTCATTGGTTGCATCCGCCAGGGCTTTCCGACTTTTGCGGCCTAGCCGTTCAGGTTCCACGAGAGACCAGATCCAGATGTGGGTATCCAGGAGCAGCCTCATGAACGGTTCGCCTCCCAGTCGTCGGGGTCAACGACCGGATCGGTCAGGTCATCGCTCATGGTGGCGGTGCCCTTCAGTGCGCCAAGCCAGTCCTCCGGTCGCTCCGGCGCGGAAGGTGGGATGACTTCAGCAACCGGCTCTCCGAACCGGGTGATCAGGATCGGCTTGCGGGTGACCCGAACCCGTTCCATGACCGCGAGACAGGTCGCCTTGAATTTTGAGATAGCCATTTTTTCCATGATGGAGGCTCCGTAGGATCTGTGATGAATATACTATGGTCAATAACCATAGTCAATTCTATTGTCTCAGATTCAAGCGGTCCTGCGGCCAATCTCGGAGTATAAATACCTGGCTGCATCATTATTACGGGTTGGTTCACTCTTCCCAGGGGAATCTCTATGCTGTTGAAAAATAGTGGTTTGCGTCTGTTGTTGGCCTTTGTGGTCTGTTCTCTGGCCACCGCTCTTACCATGGCCGACGTCACCGCGCCGGCAAGGATCGGCGATCTGGTGGTGGATAAGCCCGGGGCCGACGCCGCCCTGTCCTGGTCGGCGGTAACGCTGGATGCAGCCGGGAACCTGGAAACGGTGGCGAGCTACAACATCTACCGTGGCGAGACCAGGGATTTCGTTCAGCGAGCTACAACATCTATCGCGGGGAAACCAGGGATTTCGTGGCCGACAAGATCGGCGGCTCCAACCGGATCGGGAACAGCGTAACCGAGTCCTACCCGGATGTCGGCGCCTTGTCCTCGGGAATCGATTACTACTACCGGGTCACCGCCGTGGATGCCGTCGGTAACGAAGGCGGCAGCATGATGCCTACCGTGGATACGCCACCGGTGCTGTCCGGCAACTGGACCGACACCACCATCGAGTTGAACTGGACCGACGCCCAGCCGATCGGCAACGTCGCTTCCTACAACGTGTACTACGGCCAGGCGCCAGGCGTGTACGACTCCGTGGACAACGTCGGGATGGCCACCGGCCACACCCTCAGCGGTCTCGCTCTCTGGACCAACTGGTACATCGCGGTCACCGCCGTCGATGCCAACGGCAACGAAACCGCCTTCTCCAACGAGCACGCCGATGCGGTGGCCGGGCGGGTCCGGGTGTTGGCCCATAACGACAACGAACTGTGCTGGGGCGCCGAGAAATGCACGCCGGCCCCTCCGCTGGTGCAGCGCTCCAACGGCTGGCAGTTGATGGTCCCCACCGATTTCCCTGAAGGTGACTGGACCCGGGTGACGTTGAAATTCACCATGGCTTCCAAACTGTGCAACCCGCCGGCGGAAGGGAATGTCTCCAGGTGCGGATCGGGCAACCCGTGCGTCAACCCGCCGTGCAACGGCGGCTACAACACATGCGGCGATCCGTGGGACCGGACCGCCCATGTGTTCCTGGTGCTGGATGATTGTGTGGAACTGGGTGGGAGCTGCAGGACGAACCAGAACCTGGAACTGATGCGGGCGATCACCCCGTTCGGGACCGATGAAGATCCACCCAACGGCACCGGCAACATCCCTCCCCGGGAGCTCACGCTGGATATCACACCGTATGCACCGCTCCTCAATGGAACGATGCACGTGGGGGCCGAGATCGGCCACTTCGTCCAGACCGGCCACTGGGTCACGGTGGAGTTCGAGTTCAGCAAGCGC
>CALZKF010000311.1 GCA_945787955.1 uncultured Acidobacteriota bacterium
CCGTAGATCTGGAATGCGAAGGCGAGCGCACCTGCGCAGAACAAGGCTGCCGCCACCACACCCAGCGTCGTATGCGGCCCGGGATGTACGCCGATGTCACGCTGCACGGACCCGAAATCAGGAACGCCGTCATCATCTCGCGATCTGCGGTGCTGCGTTCCGGTGAGCGGGATCTGGTGTTCCTCGCCCTGGGAGAAGGGCGATTCCGACCGCAGGAAGTCCGACTGGGGATGGCGGGGCGAGACGATCGCATCCAGATTCTTGAAGGGATCGAACCCGGCCAGGATGTAGTGGTTCAGGCCCAGTTCATGCTGGACTCGGAAAGCCGCATCCAGGAGGCGATCTCCAAATTCATGACCCGGGAAAACAGCCATGATTGAGCGCATTATCGAAGGCTGCATCCGGAACAAACTGATGGTGATCATACTGACCCTGGCGGTAGTGGCGGGAGGCGTGTACGCCATGCTGAACATCCCGCTGGACGCCCTGCCGGATCTTTCGGACATCCAGGTCATCATTTTTACCTCTTACCCCGGACAGGCGCCCCAGGTGGTGGAGGACCAGGTCACCTATCCGCTCACCACCAAGATGCTGGCGGTGCCCTATTCCAAAACGGTGCGGGGGTACTCGTTTTTCGGATTCTCTTTCGTGTACGTCATCTTCGAGGACGGCACCGACCTGTACTGGGCCAGAAGCCGTGTCCTGGAGTACCTCTCGGGCATCCAGGGCTCCCTGCCTGCGGAGGCCAGGGCCGAACTGGGACCGGACGCCACCGGTGTCGGCTGGGTGTACGAGTACGCCCTGCGGTCCGACCGCCACAACCTGCAGGAACTGCGCAGCATCCAGGACTGGTATCTGCGTTACGAACTGACCAGCGTCGAAGGTGTCGCCGAAATCGCCAGCGTGGGAGGGTACGTCAAGCAGTACCAGGTCACCATCGACCCGATCAAACTCCGCAGTTACGACATACCGCTGTCCCGGGTGGTGCAGGCGATCAAGCGCAGCAACAACGATGTCGGCGGCCGGCTGGTGGAGATGGCGGAGACCGAGTTCATGGTCCGTGGCCTCGGGTATATCCAGGAAGTTGCGGATCTGCAAAATGTTCCGGTCGGCGTCAGTGCCGGAGGAACTCCGATCCTGCTCAGGGATATCGCTGAAATCGGCCTCGGGCCGGAACTGCGCCGGGGGCTGATCGAATTGAACGGTGAGGGCGAGGTCGCAGGCGGCGTTGTCGTCATGCGCCTGGGGGAGAACGCCCTGGACACCATCAATCGGGTCAAGGACAAGCTGGAGGAGCTCAAGGCCGGTCTTCCCGAAGGCGTGGAAATAGTACCGGTCTACGACCGCTCCACCCTCATTGAGCATGCCATCAAGGTCCTGGGGAAAAAGATCACCGAGGAGATGATCGTCGTCGGTCTGGTCTGCATGCTGTTCCTGTTGCACTTCCGCTCCGCGTTCGTCGCGATCTTCACACTACCTGTGGGGATCCTGATCTCGTTCCTGGTCATGTATTTGATCGGCGTCAACGCCAACATCATGTCCCTGGGAGGTATCGCCATCGCCATCGGGGTGATGGTGGACGCCAGCGTCGTCATGGTGGAGAACGCTCACAAGCACCTGGAGAAAGCTAGGGCTTCCGGAGAACCGTTCGATCACGATGACGTCATGATCGCGGCGGCCAAGGAGGTCGGTCCGGCCCTGTTCTACAGCCTGGTGATCATCACCATGTCGTTTCTTCCGGTATTCACGCTGCAGGCCCAGGAAGGGCGTCTGTTCCGTCCCCTGGCCTATACCAAAACCTTCGCCATGGCCGGGGCGGCCCTCCTGGCCATCACCATTATCCCGGTGCTTATGGCCCTCCTGATCCACGGCAAAATAAGACCGGAGCACAAGAACCCGCTGAGCCGGTTCTTCATCTGGGTCTACAAGCCGTTCATCCATTTCGTCCTGAGGTTCCCCAAGACGGTGATCCTTGCCGCCATCCTGATGTCGGCGGTGACGCTGGTCCCTTATCAGCGTCTCGGCAGCGAGTTTATCCCTCCACTTTACGAAGGGGACTTCCTCTGGATGCCGACCACCGATCCGGGTATCTCCATCACGAAGTCCAAGGAGATGCTCCAGCAAACCAACAAGATCATCAAAACCTTCCCGGAAGTGCATCACACCATCGGGAAAGTCGGCCGGGTGGAATCGTCAACCGACCCGGCGCCCCTCTCCATGGTGGAGACCACCATCATGCTGAAGCCGGCGGATCAGTGGCCCCAGAAGGAAGTGAAGCGTTTCTTCACGAAATGGCCGCTCCCGGATACGGTGCGCGGCTGGCTGCATCACATCTGGCCGGAAACGGCGCCTGCAAGGACCCCCCTGGAACTGGACCGGGCGATCAACGACGCCATCCAGTTTCCCGGTTTGACCAACGCCGGGATGGAAGGTCCGATCAAGATCCGCCTGGACATGCTGACCACAGGGATCCGGGCGCCGGTGGGGATCAAGATCGCCGGGCCGGACCTGGTGATCCTGCAGAAACTGGCCCAGGAGGTCGCCTCGGTGGTGGAGGCGATCCCGGGGACGATCTCGGCCTACCCGGACAAGTCTTACGGTGGCAACTACCTCGACTTCGACATCGACCGTGTGGAAGCGGCGAGGTACGGCGTATCGGTGGGAGACATCCAGGACACCATCATGACCGCCATCGGCGGCATGAACATTACGAGGACGGTGGAAGGGCTGGAGCGTTACCCGGTCAACCTGCGGTATATGCCGGAACTGCGGGA
>CALZKF010000312.1 GCA_945787955.1 uncultured Acidobacteriota bacterium
CCGCCTGAGGGTGCGGTAGTTTTCCCGGACGCGGGCATGGATCATGGCGGTTCTGGTCTCGCCGTACCCCAGCAGGGCTGCCGCCTGTTCCTGAACCGGCGTCCCGACGGAAAGATAGGTATCGGCCACCAGGTCCAGGCGGGCCATCGCACGGTCCCTCAGCGTGGCCGGCCCGGCCACGATTATCCAGCCCAGCTTCATCTGGGGCAGGCCTGCCGCCTTGGACAGCCCTCCCAGGCAGAACACGAGGCCATCACCGTTGTTCGCCAGCGTCCCCGCCGTATCTTGACAGTCCAGGAGGGAATACGGCAGGAACACCTCGTCGGAAATCACCGGAACCTTGTATTCGGCGCAAGCGCCGGCGATGGCGGACCATTCCTCCTGCTTCACATACGAGCCGGTCGGGTTGTTCGGGTTCACCAGGACCAGCGCCCTGGGCTTGTCCTCCAACTTCCGAAGCAGGGCCGGCATATCGATCCGCCAACCGTCTTCATAGACCAGGTCGTAGGGCAGCGGCCGCACCATCTCCAGTCCGGCCAGAAAATCGAACAACGGGTAGGACGGCGTCGGCACCAGCACCGTGTCTCCGGAATCGGCCAGCAGCTTGAACAGCCAGGAGTACGCCTCGCTGGTGGACGCGGTCAGGATGATATGGTTCGGATCGACATCGACGCCCTGCCTCAGGCAGGTCGCCGCCACAGCTTCCCGGGCCGGCAGCAGACCCCGGGGGGTGGGACGGTACACCTGCGGGAAAGGCGACGGGCCGGGTAGCGGATCTCCAGGGGTGAGGCCGGCCAGGGTCGGGTTGGTGCAGGTCAGGTCCAGGATCTTCCTGCCGGACCGCAGTCTTTCCCGGACCGCCCGTGAAATACGGTTCGGATGCAGATTCCAGCGGGTGAACCTTGAAGAGAACATGCTGGGATGATAGACAATACCTGCGGTGCACTACAATCCGCTGAATCGAGGCCCGGGTGCTGGACGAAAAAGTACGCTACTGCCGCGAGACGCTCCACGGCGTCAGCAGGACATTCGCCCTGGGGATCGAACTCCTCAAGATGCCGCTGAGGGACGAGATCGGGATAGCCTACCTGGTATGCCGTATCCTGGACACCATCGAAGACACCACCGACCTGCCGGCGTAGGACCGGGTGGCGATGCTGCTGCAGGCGGAGCGTGAGATATTCGACGCGGCCCTGATCCCGCCGTGCGCCGCCGCCATCGAGCGGTTGTTCGCCCCGGCTGCCCTGAAGGGGGCCGACCACGAACTCTGCCGCAACGCCGCTACGGTTCTGTACGCTCTTCACGAGCTTCGCCCCGAGGCAAGAGACGCCATGGAACCCTCGGTCCGGGAGATGGCCCGGGGGATGGCCCGGACGGTGGAGCGTGAGCTGCGGGGCGAGGGACTGCATCTTGAAACCATGGAAGACCTGGAGAAATACTGCTATTACGTCGCCGGCACCGTAGGACAACTCCTGACCAGCCTGTACGCCCTGGACCGGCCGTCCATCACCCCCCGGGTGGAGGCGGAACTGCGACGCCACGAAGTCGCCTTCGGTCTCGGCCTGCAGGTCACCAACATCATCAAAGGGGTCACCGACGACATCGGCCGGGGTGTCAGCTACCTGCCGCTATGCCTGTTCCGCCAGGCCGGCATCTCCATCGAAACGCTTCTGGACCGGCCGGACGACCCACGCGGCCGCGAGGTGGTCTCCGGCCTGGCCGCGTGGACCCTCAGGAAGCTGGACGAAGCGCTGGAGTACACGCTGGCCCTGCCGGTAAGCGAATCGGACCTGCGGCTGTTCTGCGGCCTGCCCCTGGCGTTCGCGGTGCGCACCCTCTCCCTGGCGCTGCGCTCCACATCGGTGTTCAGCGAGAACGTACTGAAAATAAGCCGCCTGGAAGTGGCGGCGATCCATCGCAAAATGGAATCGATGCTGGACGACAACGACCGCATCCGGCAACTGTACCGGGAAGAGCGGGCCCTGGTGCCGGTCAGTCGGCCTTGACGTAGACCTCCGCTCCCCTGTCCAGGAACTCGTCCGACTTCTCATCCATGCCCTGCTTGAGGGCGGCATCGGCAGTGATCCCCTGCCGGGCCGCGTATTCCCGGATTTCACGGGTTATCTCCATGGAACAGAACTTCGGCCCGCACATGGAACAGAAGTGGGCGACCTTGGCCCCTTCCGCCGGCATGGTCTCGTCGTGGTACGCCCGGGCGGTCTCCGGATCCAGCGACAGGTTGAACTGGTCTTCCCAGCGGAACTCGAACCGGGCCTTCGAGAGCGCATTGTCCCATTCCTGGGCGCCGGGGTGGCCTTTGGCCAGGTCGGCGGCGTGGGCGGCGATCCTGTACACGATCAACCCGTCCTTGACGTCCTGTTTGTTCGGAAGACCCAGGTGTTCCTTGGGGGTGACGTAACAGAGCATCGCCGTGCCGTACCACCCGATCTGGGCGGCGCCGATGGCGGAAGTGACATGGTCGTAGCCGGGAGCAACATCGGTGGTCAACGGGCCCAGGGTATAGAACGGCGCCTCGTGGCACAGCTCCAGTTCCTTGTCCATGTTCTCCTTGATCTTGTCCATGGTGACGTGGCCCGGCCCTTCGATCATGACCTGGACATCCTGGTCCCAGGCGATTTTCGTCAGCTCGCCCAGGGTTTCCAGTTCGGCGAACTGGGCCCGGTCGTTGGCGTCGGCCACCGAGCCGGGGCGCAGGCCGTCGCCCAGTGAGAACGACACGTCGTAGGCCGCCATGATCTCGCAGATCTCGGCGA
>CALZKF010000313.1 GCA_945787955.1 uncultured Acidobacteriota bacterium
TTATTAAAATCATCAGATTTCCTTAAATCCATGCTTTCAAATATACATGGAAGCGACACCATTGATATTTCTAAACAACTTTCGAGCTTGGAATCCTGCACCACCATTTCCAGTGAGGAGAGTAATACTGAATTAGAACCCATTGTAAAAAATATTGGTCGTGTTGTACGTCTGGACGATCCCAGGTTCAGTCGTGATAACTGCTCAATGGGTCTCTGGAAGCCATTTGAGTTCCTTGCCAAGGCCGAGGGCGGGCTTTTTTTCCTGCAGGAATATCAGCATGATAAAGTGCCGGTGCTTTTCGTGCATGGCGTCAACGGTGGTCCTACTGACTGGGCAAAGGTGATCGAAAGCCGCGGCGATTATCCCCATCTTTTTATCCGGGTACAGGTATATGACGATGCGGATAGAGTCAATATTCCCCCTATTCAGGAGAAAATTAAACTCACCGCCGCAACCAGTAACATGTTGACTATAAAGAACCCTGTGAAATTCACAATGGAAACGCATGACGTCTATCCTCAAAATAAGAAGACTCTTGCTTCTGCTGTAGAATTCAGTGAAGCGGATTACAAACGGGTCAGCACATATATCGGTGAAGTGGCGCCTAAGTTTAGTGTAACCGGGACTACCGGCATGTTCGGACCGATTGACAGCCCGGAACCTCACAGTAACGATCCTGAATATCGCGCTGCTGCAATGGTAGGCCACCTTGGCTTTCCCATTCATCATGCCTTTTACAAACCCTATTTCACCAACTGTAAGGACGAAGTCTTAAACGGTGACAAAACAGAAGTGTTTGTCTTTCCCTATGAGCCTAAAGGGGTTGAGCTATTTTGGTCGGTTACCAGGTATAGTGCCCTGACACGAAACACCCTCCCCGGTAAGAACGACCTGTATAACGCATACAACACTAAGCCGGATGCAACTGGGCACATCACCGTTACATTCAGTGTTGATGACCCCAAAGACGGTACTTACTGGATGCCGGTAAATGCTGGTGAACCCTATTACTTTGTGGTTCGTTACTACAAACCTGATGTAGATAAACTTCCGCCGAAGCCCTGCAAATGATTGAATAAAACACATAACTAGGCTAATTCAGCCGACGCAAAAGGCCGCGCGGCTGATTAGCGGCGTTCGGCTCTTGCAAAACATTGTCTTGACAAATTAAATTACGATACGTACAATTGTACCCATGAAAATTATTGTTGACACAAATACATTTATAGCCGTTGCCTTAAATGAGCCCGAAAAGGGCAAAATCATCCGACTTACTGAAGGCCATGAATTAATTGCACCTGACGTTTTGCCATTTGAAATTGGGAATGCGTTAACGGCAATGATGAAAAAGAACGCTTTGAAAAAGGAAGAAGTCGTGTCAGCATGGGAGATAGTTCAACAGATACCGGTTGATTTGAGGCATACCAACATTAAATCGGCATTAAGCATCGCGATTAAGTTTAACCTATACGCATACGATGCGTATTTTTTAGAATGCGCTGAAAACCTCCGAAGCCCGCTGCTTACTCTTGATCTTGGAATGCAAAGAGTGGCACGGGAGATTAGAATTTCAATTTTGGAGTAAGATATCATGAAGGTTTATACATATTCTGAAGCGAGACAGCGTCTTGCTGAAGTTCTTAACATAGCAAGAAATGAAGAGGTTGTTATCAAAAGGAGAGGTGGCGAAGCTTTTTCAATAATTTTTCGGAAGAGCAAAAGATCACCATTTGACGTTCCAGGAATTCAAACCAAAGCAACTACAAAAGACATTCTCGCGGCGGTTAGAGAATCGAGGGAACGATTTGCCGAACAAAGCGTTCAAGATTGACGGGCAGGGACAGGCGGCTTTTTCACATATCAATCTCTCAAATTCTTTAATATTCCAACTTTTATCACCATAGTTCCCCCTGCCCGCAACTTAACTTTCCGTTCGGTAAATTACAGCTTTTAAATAAAAGCGATATAAAGCAGGAAATTAGAAAATGGGAAAATACGAAAAACTAATATTCCAGATACTACGCGGTACAAGCGATGCCAATATTGCTTTCTCAGACTTGATAAATCTTATGCAATACCTTGGCTTTGAAATGCGTATCAGAGGTAGTCACCACATTTTTCGAAAAAAAGGGATTGAAGAAAAGCCAAATTTACAAAAAGACGGTAATAAAGCAAAACAATATCAAGTTAAACAGATACGCAATATAATCCTGAAATACAAGCTGCGGGTGAATAATGACGAATAAATATGAAATCATAATTTATTGGAGCGATGAAGATCGATCCTATGTAGCTGACGTTCCAGAGCTTCCAGGCTGTATGGCACACGGCGACACATATGAATCCGCGTTAGCCAACATCAAGGCCGCGATGGATCTATGGATCGAAACTGCTATGGAATTTAACGATCCGATTCCTGCGCCCAAAGGCCGACGATTAGCATTTGCATGACCATTCACCGAACAAACGCGTTGAGCAGACGGCGTGAAGATAGCGGTTCTACGTAAAGGCCGTGCAAGATTGGTATTCATATAGGCCGCTGTTCACGCTGCTCGGCGATAGGGCGGACCGCTCGCTGAAGCTCGCTTGGTCTGCGGCCGTCCGCCCTATCGGGCTGCGAGATGAGCCAATTGAGTTTGATAGGCGTCGCTCGCGCTCCTCCTATCAAACTCAATCGAGCCGACCCCCTTCGGGCTTCGCTGCGCTCGGTCGGCTGGCACGGTAAATTGCAAAAAAACGCAATTTCCGCCCCCAGCCGA
>CALZKF010000314.1 GCA_945787955.1 uncultured Acidobacteriota bacterium
GGTTCCTTGACCGGTTTCCGGGGGAAGCGTAAACTCCAGCGGCACGGACGGTTCATGGCCGGCGTTGGTCGGGACTATGTAACCGCTTGTTAGTTTTAATAATTTAAGCAGGAATCCGATTCCACCCGGGAGATTCCGATGTTACGCCTTCGAGGGCCGGCCCTGATCCTGTTGACTGCCCTGATCTTACCCGCAGTGGTGATTTCGGGCTGCAGCCGCGACCCTACCGACCCGCCGGACTGCCTCAGTTTCGCACCGGCCCAGGCGCCTGCCGCAGGCCGGGTGGCGCCGCAGGTAGACCCCAGTTCCACCTGCGACACCCTGGTGCTGAACATGATGGTCACCAGCGTCACCGATCTGTTCGGCGGAGGAGCTCTGGTTGAGTTCCCGACCAACCTCATGAACTACGCCGGCATCAGCGCCGCCGGCTCGACCCTGGCCCAGAACGGAGTCGCAGTGGAAGTGGCCGGCACCCGGCCCTGTCCCGACGGCGCCGACGAATGGTGCCGCGCACCGGGCACGACCACCGGCGAGGTCGCCGTCGGCATCAGCCGCTTCGCAGGGGCAGCGCCGGGCGTGAATGTGGGAGTCGCGCCTCAACGGTTGCTGCAACTCAGATTTACCAGGGGGACCGGTCGCGGCACGACCGCTCTCAGCTTCCCCTCGGATACGAAGCTGTTCAACAGCCAGCTTCCGCCGGACGATGTGATCCTGCCTGCGCCGGTTTGGTTCGGCGGCACGGTGACCGTGAATTGATTCAGGACCCGAAACGACAAGCCATGACACGTCAGGAGGAGAGACCAACCATGAACCCGAAGCAGTTCAGCACCGGAGCGCTGATCGCCCTGATCATCCTGGTTGCGGTTAATACCGTTTCAGCGGTAGATGTGCCGTTCCTCGATCCGTTCGAGTTGGGTGACGGGACCCCGAGTCCCTACGGCTCCATCGTCGCCGATATCGACGCGGACGGCGACAACGACATCATCGCCATCGCGAACGTCAGAAACCTTGTTACCAACAAAATGGTGAAAATGTTCGAGAACAACGGAGCCTCACCACCCAGCTACACCTTCCGGGCCGTCTCTCCCGGTGGCTTCAATCTCGCTATCGTTGCGCTGTGGCCGAAAGGCGTGGCGGTGGCCCGTATCGATACCGACGAATTTCCGGATGTCATCTCCTGTTCCCTCGGCAAGGTTTCCTGGCACAAAACCGTTGCCGGGCCTGGCGTCAACATACCGACCTTCACCAACCATGTGGTGTTCACCGACACCTCAGGCTTGAGTGGCACCGATTTTCTCTCGGTTGCGGCAGCGGACCTGAACAGCGACGGTCGAACCGACCTGGTGGCCGCCAATAATACTGCCGACGAGATCTGGGTCTGGATCAACGAGGAAGACGAGCTCGATCCCGAAGCGATCACCTGGACCCTGCTCACCGCCGCCACCGGCGTGCTGGAGCCGTCCATGGTGGTCGCCGCCGACATGAACATGGACGGCCACATCGATGTGGTTGTGGCCGACAGCGAAGGCGACCGCCTGCTGTGGCTGCAGAACGACGGAGGCGCGACCCCGAGCTTCTCTACCGTCCAGATCAGCGCCACACAGGACGGCATCCGTTCCATCGCCGTGGTGGATATCGATATGGACGGCTACCCGGAGATCTTCTCGGCGTCCACCGAAGACGGCCGTGTGGTGCGGTGGGCCAACGGAGGAGGCCTGGCCCCGCAGTTCACCGCCACCGTGATCACCGACACACTGGCCGGCGTCTACTCCATCGCCGTTAACGATCTGGATCGGGACGGTGACCTGGACGTTGCAGCAGGCACCAAGGATCCGGCGGATCCGGCCAACTCCGGATCTCTCGTCTGGTTCGACTCCGACGGGAACGATCCTCCCGCATATGAGCAGCGGGCCATCAGCATCGGCGGCGCGGTGCAGTCCGTGACGATCGGCGATGTGGACGGTGACGGTGACGGCGACCTCCTGAGTGCCGACGACACCGACAATGCGCTGTACGTCCTGGAAAACCGACTCTGTTCCGTCGGGTTCCCGGCCCGGTTCGTGGCTTCAAACCGGACCTTCGGCGCCGACGCGGTTCACGCGGCGGACCTGACAGGGAACGGCGTACCGGACATCGTCTCCGCTTCATTCTTCATCAATCCGGGTTCGGTGTTACCCGAGAACCCTGCTGGACGCCGGGATATTACATGGTTCGCCAACGACGGCAACATCCTTCCCACCCTGACCGAGGCCGACACGCCGATTCAGGCTGAAGGCGGGCGGGCCCAGTCGGTGAGCAGCGGCGATATCGATGGAGATGGCGATTTGGACGTGCTGGCAGCCTCCGAGGCCGGCAACTGGATCCGGTGGTACGAAAACGACGGTTCGGGATCGCCTGCCTTCACCCAGCGCACCGTCAAAAGCCTGTTTTTCTCGGCCCGGGACGCCATAGCAGCCGACGTGGACGGCGACGGCGACATGGACGTGATCGGCGCCTCCAGCAGCGAGAACAAGGTCTCGTGGTTCGAAAACGACGGCGGGCTGGTACCGGTGTTCACAGAGCATGTGATCACCCGCACCGCCCTCAGCGCCTGGTCGGTTTATGCCGCCGACATAGATAACGACGGCGACATGGACATCGCCTCGGCCGCGTTTGCCGACGGCCGGATAGCCTGGTATGCCAATGACGGCAACAGCCCGCCAACATGGACCAAGCAGGACGTATTCTCACCGGAGGAAAATGAAAGAATCCCGGAATCACACAGATCGAGGATCCACCGGGGGTGCAGGTCCGGTTCACCGAGCATATCGTCACGCAGGCTGGGAACAGCGGACCGGGATTCGCGGCAGGCGCCTCTTCGATTTTCACCGGCGACATGGACGGCGACGGCGATATCGACCTGGTAGCAACCGCCGCCCTGAACAACCGGCTGGCCTGGTTCGAGAGCGACGGCGAGACGCCGCCGGTGTTCTTCCCCCGCTCCATTTCCATCGACACCCTGGGCAGCCGGTCCGCGGTGACAGCCGACCTGAACGGCGACGGCCGCATGGACATCATCTCCGCCTCGGCGGTCGACAACTCGATTTCCACTTTCCTCAGCATCGTAGGCGACACCTGTATTGCGTTCGACGCCAGCCGTGACGGCAGCATGAACGCGGATGAGCTGATCTGGATCGGCAAGTCATTCGGCCTGATAAGGGAAGGGGAAACTCCCGGTGACGAATGGTGGGCGGAGATCGATTTCGACGGTGACGGCAAGGTTGACGGCACGGACCTTTCGATTCTGGCCAGCACCGGAGTCTGGGGTCGATCGGTCCTGAACTGTTCCTACACCTGTAACGACTGAGTACCCGACACGTTCATCAGCCCCCCGGCGGCCGGCAGCTGCCGGGGGGTTTTTCATGCCCCGTGGTCGGCGCTCCGTATAATGCTGTGCAGCCCGGCGCTGAGATCACCGGGATCGGTCAGCAGACTGACCACCAGGTGAACGCCGGCGGTCATGTCGTAGAAGAAACCGGGTTGCACCAGGACGCCGTCCCGCTGCACCAGTTGCAGCACCTGCTCTTCCTCACCCAGGGTTTCCGGCACACGGATATTC
>CALZKF010000315.1 GCA_945787955.1 uncultured Acidobacteriota bacterium
CCGATATTCAGCGCGCCCTTGCACAAAGATCGACTCGTAGTGCTCGGCCTTGCGCAGTGTCGGTTGATACGCGGTTGACCAATAACGGTCTGTGTCGCGCTCGCGCAAGTAAATGAATGTACCCCAGCAATCGCAAGTGGCGTCCTCGCGCCATCGGGTGACGGATAGGTCTCGCCAGCGGCTGTAACCTCCTCCGCCATGGGTTGCCATGACGTGGTACCTGCCGTTGGACAAAAGATGAACTTCAGGTATCGGTGTGTTCGGGTCAGTAAACACTCGCATGATCGCCTCTACTTCCGCGGCGGGCGGCCGGGCGGCGGCACTCACTTCCGCCGCATGCGGGTGCAACGTCGCGCCCTTCTTCGGCACCCGTTCCTGCAGTAGCAATTGCGTGGCCCGTGCCTGGGGGTCGGACATGAATCGGCGCTGCATCGGCCGGTTGAACAATACATGCTCAAATGCCAACATGCTCATGCCTTGATGATGCGCCATGAAGGTACGCACGATGGCATGATTCTTACCTCGTGGTACACGCGATGGCGTGTAATCCACCGCCTCATAGAATCCATAGACGCCGAAGAAACCATCGGCGGCAAGCCGCTGCAAGTTACGACATGCTTCCTGTGGCATCACCGTCAGGGCCAGGGCGCTGGCGTAAGGAGCAATTACCAGGTCGTCTCCCAGCCCATGCTTGAAGCCGAGACCGGGTACGCCGAATGCTCGATATTGATAAACCTGGTTAATATCGGTAGCATTATAGCAGGACTCGGAAATACCCCAAGGCACTGCGCGTTGCCGTCCGTATTCGATCTGACGCGACACCGCGGCCTTGCAGGTCTTGTCCAGCAAGGTATTCTCGTAACTCGGCACGATCAGCCGCGGCATGAGATACTCGAACATCGAACCGCTCCACGAAATCAAGCTCACGTCGCCGCCATGACTTGTCAGTAATCGTCCGAGTGTAAACCAATGCTTCTGTGGTACCTGTCCCTGCGCGATGAGCAAAAAACTGGCAAGGCGCGCCTCGGATGCCAGCAGATCGTAACAGGACGGATCGCGCCGCCGTTCGCCCACATCGTAACCTATGGATAGCAAACAACGTGATGTATCGTAAAGGAATTCAAAATCCATCACTGCCAGTTCGCGGCAACGATCCACCAGGTCATCAATAATTCTGAGTCGCTCTACCACGCCCTTATAAACTGATCCTGCCGCCGCAGTCACTTCCCCGGTTGACGACCGGATGACATTGCGCACAGGGCTTTCTCTGGCAAACTCCGCCAGTGTCGGATTAGTGTTGGACTTTCGCGGCTCAGACACCAGTAATCCCAGGTCATTTCGAAGGGCACGGGATTGCTGGTCGAATGCCTGGGCCCAGTAATACAATTCGCTATCATGATCAGTATCGACCGGCAGCCTTGCAACCAAACCCCCTCCGGTACGGTGAAGCTCATCCAGCAAGTTATCGGCGGCAGCCAAAGTCAATGGGAGTGAATGCAGGGTGTCCTGCAGAAACCTGATCTTCTTCGCAAGATCCGGGGCTGATTCCGGAGGTAGGTGTTTAACAAGCACCTGCAGAGTGTCCTGCAACCCCTGAAACGCGCAGGAAGACAACAGCGGTTGATCTTTCAATTCGGCCAGCCCTGCTTGCAGGGTGAGCAAACTGCCGGCCAGGTTGCCGCTGTCCACCGAAGAAACGTATTGCGGACGAAGCGGTTTCAAGGTGCGGGTGTCGTACCAGTTGTAAAAATGACCACGGTAGCGTTCCAGCTTTTCCATCGTCGCCAGTGTGTTCTCGGTGCGATGTAAAAGTTCTCCGGCACCAATGTAACCAAAATCATACGCTGCCAGGTTCGTCAAGAGCGCCATGCCGATATTCGTGGGTGAGGTTCGCGAGGCGATTGCCGGAACTGGATATTCCTGAAAATTATCAGGCGGCAGCCAGTTGTCCTGTGGACCAACGAATTCTGAAAAAAAACGCCACGTTCGCCGCGCCGAGACCCTCAGGAACGCACGTTGTTCGATGCTCAAATCTGGTAAGGGAGACAAAAGCGGTTTGCTGATCCACCAGCCGACCACCGGCGACACCAGCCAGAGCAGTAAAACAGGCGCCCAGACAAACCATTCCGCCGTAAGGGTTTGCCACTGTAAAATGGCAGAGGCTACCGCTACAACAGGAGCGATCCACATCTCCTTAAAAAAATCGGCCAACGAATGGCGCACGTTGCGGTTTGCATAGGAGCGCAAATGCCAGAGCAATAATCCACGTCGCGTGAACAGCATCCGCACACCTGAACGTAAAATCGCATTCAGGTAAATCAACGAATCGTAGGGCAAAAAGATCAATGTCAGAAGGACGAGCGCTATAGGACGGCCTGCAGATTTTCCTGTCAGGACAAGGTGTACCTGCCAATCACGTTCTTTCGGCTTACGAATGAGTTCGATCACTGCTCCCAGAAGGGTGGGCAGGAACGCCACATTCGCTATCAGAAGGGCCCAGAACCACGCCGAGCCTGGACCAAACAACCAACCTCCTGCCAGCAGAGTAAACAACGCCGGCGGCACAAGACTACGTCGCAGATTGTCGAAAATTTTCCACAACGACAAGGCTGTAAGCGGATTCGGTTGCCACGTTGTCTTCGATCCATTTGGCCCTGACGATCCTGGCACACGCGGCAGCAGCCAGCAAGCAAGCTGCCAGTCGCCACGTATCCACCGGTGTCGCCGGCTTGTCTGGTGTCGCCGGCTTGTCTCTATGGCGTAACTGGCCGGATGCTCTTCAATGAGATCGACATCAGTCACCAGTGCCGAACGCGCATACCCGCTTTCAAGAAGATCATGACTGAGAATGAGATTCTCGGGAAAGCGTCCATCAACGGCCTGGCGAAAAGCGTCCACATCGTAGATGCCCTTGCCGATGAACGACCCCTCCCCGAAAATATCCTGGTAGACATCCGATACCTCGCGCGTGTAGGGATCGATGCCTGAATCACCTGCGAACAGTTTCGTAAACCGTGACCGGCCTGCACTGGTCAGGCTGATCGAAGCGCGTGGTTGCAGGATCGCGTAGCCTTCAACAATGCGTCCCTTTTCGGCGTCGTACACCGGCCGATTGAGAGGATGAGCGATGTTACCTATTAATATGCGTGCCGCGTCGCGGGGCAGTTGCGTGTCAGTATCCAAGGTGATGACATATTTGATCGAAGTGAGGATGGACTGATCTCCGACAATATCCGAAAATGCAGTTTGCTCCCCTCCCCTCAGCAAACCATTGAACTGCTCCAATTTACCGCGCTTGCGCTCATATCCCATCCACACCCGTTCATATGAATTCCACACCCGTGGCCGGTGAAAAAGGTAGAAGATGCACGGACGATCCTCACGGTAGGTCTCATTGAGTGTTTGAACAGCCGCACGTGCGTATGCGAGCAAAGCGTCATCATCCTGCAGAGTGCGCTTGGGCGCGTCACGAAAATCGGTCAGCAGGGCAAAGAACAGATGAGGATCACGATTACCGAGATAGCGTATCTCCAAAGCTTCGAGAAGA
>CALZKF010000316.1 GCA_945787955.1 uncultured Acidobacteriota bacterium
GGTCCGGCGAACCAAGGTTAGCTTTGCCCATTCACCAATCAGTTAAGACACGAAAGAAAAAGACATGAAGACAATGCTTGCTGCAACTCACATGGCTTCCATACTGCTGCTGGGGGTGACCGGCCCTGCACTTGCACAGGATCCAGTTCAGGTTACTGCCCACAATTACGTCCGCGCCGAGTCGGATTTCCAGATGAAGGACTACGTCGACAAGTACGGTTGCTTTGCCAAATTTCACCACAGTCGTGATGCCTATGACGTAAACAACCAGGTGACCGTCCGGGCCAACCGCGACACGCTCTACTCATTCGGCGTGTTCGACCTGAGGTCTCCGGTCACCATCACACTTCCGGAGACCGGGGGTCGCTATCAGTCCCTGATGATCGTGAATCAGGATCATTCGATCTGGAGTTTCTACGGTCCCAGAACCGGCATTCTGACAGAAGAGAAAGCGGGCACTCGGTATGTGTTTCTCGCCATGCGAACCTTTATGGATCCGAATGATGAGCAAGATCTGAAAGAGGCGCATCGGCTCCAGGATGCTGTCAAGATCGAACAGGCTGACGTCGGAAAGCTCGAAGTGCCCGATTGGAAGAAGGAAGAAGTCGAGCAGATGCGAGCGACGATCAATGTGGTCGGCTCCACGGTCACGGATAGTTCCAAGTTTTTTGGCCGGAAAGAAAAACTGGATCCGGTCTACTGGTTGCTGGGCGCGGCACTCGGCTGGGGCGGGCTACCGGCTGAGGCGGCCACCTATGCGAACGTGGTCCCCGAAAAGAACGACGGCAAAACCCCGTACACACTCACCGTGACGGACGTGCCGGTGTATGGCTTCTGGTCTGTGACACTCTACGACGATAAGGGCTGGATGCCGGTCAACAAGTACCACGCATACTCGTTCAACAACGTCACAGCCAAGAAGAGCAAAGATAGTAGCATTACCATCCACTTCGGCGGTGACCCGAAGGCCGACAACTTCCTGCCGATCGTACCGGGATGGAATTACATCGTCAGGATGTATCAACCGGGACCGGAAATCCTGAATGGAACTTGGACATTTCCAGATTCTGAGCCTGTTGAATAAAGTGTTTATGCGCTTAACGACTTTGGAGGAATAACATGCATAAATTAATTTTGATGATCCGTACCATAGCAACCTGGTTGGTCATCGTAACTTTTGTGGCTGTTGGAGCTGGATGTGCCGGTAAACTCACCCGGAACCCACTCCCCCTTGAGCTTACAAACGAGGCCAGTATTCCTGGCGTTCCTGAGGCCCGTTTCTGGGGCGATGAATGGCCTAAGTTCTCTCTGGAGAGGCTTGAGACATATACCGATGATGATTATCACCGCAACTTTTCGGGAATCTACAACAAACCCCACAACTACATGGCCATCTCCGGGGGTGGCGCAAATGGGGCGTTCGGAGCCGGTCTTCTCGCCGGCTGGACCGAGGCCGGCACCCGGCCGGAATTCACCATGGTGACAGGTGTAAGCACCGGTGCCCTGACAGCACCCTTTGTCTTCCTCGGGACCGATTACGACGACGAGCTGAAGGAGATATATACTACAACCACCACGGCGAAGATTGCCATGAAACGCAATTTTATTTCCGCCTTTTTCAGTGACTCGGTGACTGACACCGGACCGTTGCGGGAGATGATAACCCACTATATCACTTCCGACATGATCGAAGCCATTGCCGGGGAGCACAGGAAAGGCCGGCGCCTCTTTATCGGAACTCTCAACATCGATGCTGGCCGGGCCGTGATCTGGAACATCGGCGCCATAGCTGGCAGCGACTATCCCCGCAAAGTGGAACTGATCCATGACGTGCTGCAGGCATCCTCCGCAATACCCGTTGCCTTTCCGCCTGTGATGATCCCCGTTGAGGCCAATGGCCAGCAGTTCGATGAGATGCATGTGGACGGCGGCACAGGTGCCCAGGTCTTTGTCTATCCGGCGGCCATCGACTGGAAAGTAATTACTGAAAAACTCAAGGTCCAGGGCAAGCCCAGGGTTTTCGTGCTCCGCAACTCCTTCCTCGATCCTGATTATACCGGTGTGAAGCGTTCCATCCTGCCTATCGGTTCGCGCACCATCAACTCTCTGATCAGGACCCAGGGCATCGGCGACCTCTACCAGATCTATGTCCTGTGCAAGCGCGACGGCAACGACTTCAACCTGGCGTACATACCTT
Source organism: uncultured Acidobacteriota bacterium (assembly GCA_945787955.1). Classification (GTDB taxonomy): domain Bacteria; phylum Acidobacteriota; class Polarisedimenticolia; order Polarisedimenticolales; family Polarisedimenticolaceae; genus Polarisedimenticola. Next base: position 2,198 of record CALZKF010000316.1, read on the forward strand.
CGGATTTCACCGAGAAGCCCAGTGAGGGCTTTGACCCGGTGTACATGGGCAAGCTTTATGACCTAGGGTTCCAAATGGCCAAGTCAGGCTACCCATGGCAGAAATATCCGCCTGGTTTTATTGCAAAGGAGAATAAAGACTAAATGGCCATTTCTTTATATATTTTAGTATAGCTTGCCACCAGTGTGCCACGAACGCACTAAGGGTTTTATACTCCAAAGTGTGGTGCTGTACAAGAGATGAGGGTAGGTCCCTCGGAATCGACTTTCAGGAGTAGGTTCCAAACCACCTTAAGCTGCGCTGGTAAAGAGCCAGGGTGGTGAGCGTTAAGGAAAAGATCTCGCAAGACGAGGTCAGGTATGATCAAGGAGGTGAGCGCAAGCGAACCACTGATGAGGTGTCGAAAAGCTTAGGGTGACGTCAAAACCGGAGGCTGGTGGTACTCCGGGATAAGCTCAGGGGAATCCTGTTTACTGCCTGGGCGGCGTCCGGCATAAAGGTGGCGCGACCTTGAATCAGGCTCTTGTGGAGCACAGGGGCGGAGTAGTCCGTAGTAGTGATGAAGTCTTTGTAATGGAGATGGAGCGAAGGGGCTGCATTGTTCAGCTTTTAACATTAAGACAACCAGAAATTGGGAGGATCTTTTTGAACGAAGCAAAGCCGTTCCAAATTTCTAAGAAGCAGATTTGGGATGCATTTAAGAGAGTAAGGGCAAATCGCGGAGCAGCTGGTGTGGATGGGCAGTCGATAGCCGATTTTGAAGAGGACTTGAAAAACAACCTCTACAAAGTATGGAATCGCTTGTCCTCTGGGAGTTACTTTCCTCCTCCAGTGCGTCGAGTCGAGATACCAAAAGGTGATGGTAAGAAACGTCCACTAGGTATACCTACAGTGGCTGATCGTATCGCCCAGATGGTAGTCAAACAATCCTTGGAACCCCTGCTGGAACCACATTTCCATGAGGACTCATACGGGTATCGTCCTAGAAAGTCTGCATTAGATGCGGTTGCGGTGGCACGGCAACGATGTTGGAAGTATGCCTGGGTGGTGGACCTTGATATCAAGGGTTTCTTTGATAATATCGACCATGATCTCCTGATGAAGGCAGTGCGGCAGCATACAGATTGCCGATGGATTCTGTTGTATATTGAACGATGGTTGAAATGCCCTGTTCAATATCCTGATGGAATGATTGAGGCAAGCGACAAAGGAACTCCACAAGGTGGTGTTGTGAGTCCTTTGTTGGCAAATTTGTTCTTGCATTATGCCTTCGACAAATGGATAGAACGGGATTTTCCGACAGTTCCGTTTGAGCGATATGCCGATGATGTGGTTTGTCACTGCAGTACTGAATTTCAAGCTGAAACGTTACGTGTTGCAATTGAAAAACGGCTTATGGAATGTCGGTTGGAGCTACATCCTGAAAAGACAAAAATTGTCTATTGTAAGGAGGATAGCAGGCGAAGGAGTTACCCAAATTATAAATTTGACTTTCTTGGTTATACTTTCAGACCACGGGAGGCAAAGGCACAAAAGGGGAAATTCTTTGTCGGTTTCCTACCGGCCATGAGTAACAAAGCTGCTAAGTCAATTCGTGATGTGATACGGAGTTGGCAGATTCATAAATGCACAGACAAGTCCCTTGAAGACTTTTCGAGAATGTTCAATCCCATCCTGCGAGGCTGGATAAATTATTATGCAAAGTACTATAAGTCAGCCATGTATAAGGTGTTTCACATGCTGAATCGCGTAATAGCTGAATGGGCCATGCGGAAATTTAAGAACTTGAGAGGACGAAAGCGGAGAGCGGCTAATTGGTTGGGACGTATAGCTCTTCGTGATCCACAACTATTTGTACATTGGCAGATATTGGGGATGCGACCTCCGGCTGGACAATAGGAGCCGGATGAGCCGAGAGGCTCATGTCCGGATCTGTGAGAGCCTGGGAGTGAAATTCCCCTGGGCTACTCGAC
>CALZKF010000317.1 GCA_945787955.1 uncultured Acidobacteriota bacterium
TTTCACCGGCGAATGTGTCTAGGATAAGACCGGCGCTGATATTCGCCGCCAAACTGTCCAGGAAATGGGGTCCACCTCTCTTACCATTTTCAGCAGAGAGGTCACCCCCGGTTCCCCGAAACCCTCCCCGTTCAGTTTCACTAAGTACCCACATCTGCGGTACCGGGACATAGTTGACCGTCAATCTTCCTTAATTGTCGCTTCGTTCCAGAAGTTCATGAAATCTTCACTATCCGCCCACACCGAAGGCATTTCTTGTTCTTCCAGTTTTAGGTACGTAGCAAATGAACCTTTTGCTCTTACAAACACTTCACTAATCTTACTCTCCTTTGCATCGGATCGTAATGATAATAATATTTTTCCAAATGCAGGCTCCCACTGTTCGGCAATTTGGCCGGTTGTTACAATTTCCCCCGGTTGCCAATCACGAGATAAGATGCTCGTGGCAATTTTTTCGCCATACTGAATCAGACCATAATTACCAACCTTTCGCGCAAGAGCAAATAGTTCATTCTTCGATCCTTTCTCAATAATCTCGGTAAATAGTTCTGGGGCTTTTCGAAAGTGATCTTCGTTGAGTAGTGCGTACAACCTCAACGGGAGTCTGCCTTCGGCTCTCAATATTTTGACTATCACGGGCATATACTGGATACAACTTCCATCTTGCATAAACCCTTCACCGAACACCCATGGCTCGTCGATTCTCCTGGATAATTCCAAGCAGATTAGTGGATTCTCAGCTGAGCGTGAATGCAACTCCCGACTAGCTGTCATCTTGGCACCATGAACAGCTTCTGGGCAAGTCAGTTGCTCAACCAAATCTAGCGTACCCACACCGAAAAATGCGCATAATGAAAAAATGAGAACAGACGGTATTCCAATATGATGCATTTTTACCTCCCTATTACAGCATCAGCACCCATTGAGTTATATTTATCTACCCAATAATGGACGTAGCGCGTAGAATCTTCTTTTCTTCCCCATAGCTCCCAATCATCAGCACCCCAAACACGTTTTGATAGATCATTTATCCAATGAGGATCTCGTGACAGGTTGAACACATCCGCATTTGTCATTTCAGCCAACATGACTAATTGGTGTGCGTCTCCTTTTGTCATTTTGTCAATCTCGACCATCTTATTTTCTGACATTTCATGCCATAGTGATTTAACTATGTGGCGAGCTATTCGATTGCGAGACCAATTGGGTGCTTCGCTAGATATTGGAATTTTCATTGCAATCTGTAGTATGCCAGCGAATTTAGTTCTCCCCTCCTTCATGCCTAACCAACTCCGTCTCTGGATGTTACGATCGTTCCTCAGCCAATTCAGATGGAGTTTTCCATGTCAGATGGTCAAAGAATCCGTCTGCCCAGGCAATGGTCTAGGCACATCAAGTCAGGCGTTCTGCATGCTATCTCACTGGCCAGCGTCGCCCTGTCATATGCCCGTGGACGAGCTACCACCCGGAACCGCCTTCGTGCCCAGTTAGAGCAGGCGACCACCGAGATAGCGCTCCTCCGTGAAGAGCTTAACATCAAGGATTCCCGCTGGGAACGATCAAGAACCAGACGCCGGCCGCACTACCTGCCGATCCAGCGCATGCGGATCCTGCAGCTTCGGGCTGCCCGTGGCTGGACATTGGAGAAAACCGCCCGTGTTTTCCTCGTCGATCTGCAGACTCTACTCCTATGGATGAGACGCCTTGACGAGCCAGGTGAACGACCCCTGATTCAGACCATCGAGCCGGTAAACCGCTACCCGGACTTCGTCCGGAACCTGGTGCGGCAATTGCAGTGTTTATTCCCGACCATGGGATACAAGCGCATGGCTCAGGTGCTTGCCCGGGTCGGCCTTATTCTTGGCGCAACAACGATTCGCCGCATTGCTCGGGAGCGCGGCACACCTCCTGCAGACGAACCCCAATCCATAACGCGACGACGCCGTGTCGTCGCAAAGTATCCTGGTCACACTTGGCATGTCGATCTCACGACCGTACCAACCCGGGCCGGGTTCTGGGTGCCATGGTTCCCATTCTCCCTGCCCCAGCGCTGGCCTTTCTGTTGGTGGATAGCCCTGGCCGTCGATCAGGTCTCTCGTGCCATTGTCGGCTTCGCCGTGTTCTCACAATTGCCGTCGTCCGATCAGATCCAACGCTTTCTCGACCGCGCTATCCGGGAAGGGCGATCCACACCCAAATACGTGGTCACCGACAAGGGAAAGCAGTTCTGGTGCCACAGCTTCAAGCGCTGGTGCAAGCGTCGCGGCATTCGTCCTCGTTACGGCCGTGTAGGGGAGTCCGCCAGCATCGCTATCGTCGAGCGATGCATCCGATCGCTGAAGCAGGAGTGTACGCGATGCCTTCTGGTTCCGCTGTCTCTGGCGGCTTTCCGCCGGGATCTTCGGTCATACGCCTGTTGGTACAACACGGTTCGGCCACACTCGGCTCTCGCCGGGAAAACGCCTGAGGATATTTGCTCGGGCAATTCGGCAGTGCGCCCGCGATTGGAGCCGAGAGCCAACTGGCCGCATCGACATCCTCGCATCAGGGCAGACGGTGATAAGTTCAGCCTCGCGGTGAGTTATATCGACGGTCGGAAACATCTTCCGGTTATCGATCTGCGCCGCGCTGCCTGAGCATTCCTCCAACATGC
>CALZKF010000318.1 GCA_945787955.1 uncultured Acidobacteriota bacterium
TCGCGCCTGGCGATCCCGCCCGTTCTGCGGCACCGGGGCCGGTCTCGGGGTCATCCTTCTCAAGACGGTCCCTGAGTTCCAGGACGATCCGTGCGGCGGTCTTTTTACCGATACCGGGCACGCGCTGGATCCGGCTGTGGTCCTTCCCCCGTACCGCCTGCCGCAGTTCCGCCGGACCGATGCCCGACAAGGCGGCCAGGGCCAGCCTGGGACCGACGCCGGAAATGGAGGTCAGGTGCAGGAACATCGATCGTTCCGCCACGGTGGCAAATCCATAGAGCGTAATGGCATCTTCCCGAACGTGGGTAAAAACGTGCAGTTCCACATCCCCGGAAACGGCCTCCGAAACTTCGTAGTAAGTGCTCAGCGGGATCTGGAGATCGTAGCCGACTCCACCGACATCCAGTTGCAGCCGGCCCGGCTCGCAATGCCACACCGAGCCGCGAAGGCGGCCGATCATGACTCGGCTCTGTCGATGGCGGCCCGTAATCCTTCGTGGGCCAAATGGCAGTACGCGGCGGCCAGCGCATCGGACAGGTCGGAAGCGGGGTCTTGCAGTCGAACCGCCAGGACCGACTGCACCATGCGGCGGACCTGGTCCTTGTCCGCCCTGCCGCTGCCGGTGACGGTTTTCTTGATGGTCGCCGGGCTGTACTCCTGCACCTCTATCCCCCGCCGTCCAAGGACGCCCAGAACCACTCCCCGGGAATGGGCCAGCTGCAGCGCGGACCGCGCGTTGATGCCATGGAACGGCGATTCCACCACTGCCACCTCGGGGCGCCGCATGTCAAGCACCTCTTCAAACCGGTCCATGAGGGCTGCCAGCCGTAGATGAAAACCGATTTTAGGTGGAAGGGAGATCACATCCCCGCCTACCATGATCGGGTTCCGGGCCGTGCCTTCGACCAGCGCCCAGCCGGTTCGTACGGACCCCGGATCGACCCCCAGCACAAGCACCGGCTCAGCGCCCCCCGGAAGGGCCGCCCGGCGGTCGGACCGGATCAGCCGAGTTCGGATTCATCGAAATCGAGGTTGGCGGAGACCTTCTGGACATCATCGTGTTCTTCGATGAGTTCCAGAAGCCTGATGCACTGTTCAGCCTTTTTGCCGTCCAACTTGACCAGGTTGGACGGAACCATGACGATGTCGGCCTCGACGGTTGCGATGCCGGCCGCCTCCAGCGCTTCGTTGACGCCGTTGAACGCTTCGGGAGAGGTCTCCACCTCGAACATGTCGTCCTCCCGGGACAGATCGTCGGCACCGGCCTCGAGGACGACTTCCAGGAGTCTGTCCTCTTCCACGGCATCAACCGCAACCTGTAAACTGCCCCGCTTTTCGAAGATCCAGGCCACGCTGTTCGGCTCCGCCAGGTTCCCGCCGTGTTTTGAAAGGATATGACGTATTTCCGGCGTGGTGCGCATCTTGTTGTCGGTCAGGCATTCGATATAGACCGCAACCCCGCCGGGGCCATATGCCTCGTAGGCGATCTCCTCGTATGTCACCCCGGGCAGCTCACCGGTGCCCTTCTGGATAGCCCGCTTGAGGTTGTCGGCAGGCATGTTGGCGGCCTTGGCCGCCGACACGGCGGTCCTGAGCCTGGGGTTGCCCTCGGGGTCACCGCCGCCGAGGCGGGCGGCGATGGTCAGCTCCTTGATGATCTTGGTAAACACCTTGCCGCGTTTGGCGTCCGCTGCGGCCTTCTTGTGCTTGATGGTGCTCCATTTATTGTGTCCGGACATGCCGATCCTCGTTCAGGAATAGCTTGATTTTATCACATGCAGACCGCCACCCCGGACCGCTGGGGGAACGGATCGATCAGGGACGCCGATGCTCGGGCTCAGAAGGTGTAACGGACACCGATTCCGAATGCGAACCCGTTGTACTTCATGTCGCCGCCTTGGATGTAGTACCGGCCGATATCCAGGATACCGTCCTTCTGGTTCGGATCGAAAACGCAATCGAACGCGTTGCTCGGGTTGGCGCAGAACGCCTCCGGCGTCACGCCGCTTGGCAGGCTGATACCTTCTTCCGGAACCACCGAGCCGCCGTCCACCAGGCCGCCGGTCTTGATTTCCATCGGGCCGTACAGCGCCGGGTTGGCCAGAGGAGACGATTCCAGTTCCACCAGGTTCGGAACGGCCACGCCCAGACTCGTATCTCCGTTGATCCTGACCGCCATCTTCCTTGATGCCAGGGAGTAGCGCACGTCGATGAATGCGGCCCACTTGCGTTTGAAACTGTACTCCGCGCCACCGACCACGTGCCACTCGAAGGTGTCCGGGGCCTGCACCTCAATACCCCGAAGGTCCTCGGCGGGAGCGGAGAGACCCTGGTAGCCGGCGCCGCTGCTGCTGATACCGAGGAAACCGCCCGTCGACCCATCCAGACGCCTGGACAAGGTGTTCAATTCCGCACTCGGTTTGAAACCGGTGACCGTGTAGCCGATGCCGGCGCCGATGAACGGGTTGAACGATGCACGGGGACGGAAGCGTGCCAGGGCGGTTATCTGGATCGGAATCTGCTCCACGCTACCGGCCGGCACCCGGAAAATAGCATAGTTGAACGGTTCAATCTGGTCGACTTCCGCAAACGGAAACTCGGCTTGCACTTCGATATCGCCGAGGTCAC
>CALZKF010000319.1 GCA_945787955.1 uncultured Acidobacteriota bacterium
AGTCCCGGTCCACCAGGGCGTGGACCGATTTGCCGATCGCCTCCTCCACCAGGCCTCCCTGCCGGAGGACCAGCTCGGTCAGCTCATTCAATTTTGCGGCGAAATGGGTTGCTTTATGTTCCATGGGGCCCTCAGCGTGTTTCTATGATATCGGATCAGCCGAACCGTCCGGTGATGTAATCTTCGGTCCGGCGGCTGGCTGGGGTCAGGAACAGCTTTTCGGTTTCCTGGTATTCCACCAGCTCGCCGAGATACAGGAATGCGGTGTAATCGGAAACCCGGGAGGCCTGTTGCATGTTGTGGGTCACGATCACCATGGTGTAGTCGTCTTTCAGTGACTGCATCAGCTCTTCGATGTGACCGGTGGCGATCGGGTCCAGCGCAGAGCAGGGCTCGTCCAGCAGGATGACCTCCGGGTCCACGGCCAGCGCCCTTGCGATGCACAGGCGCTGCTGCTGGCCTCCGGACATGCCCAGGGCCGAGTCCTCCAGCCGGTCCTTGACCTCATCCCACAGCGCGGCCTGTTTCAGGCTGCGCTCCACGATTTCGTCCAGTTCCCGCTTGCTGGTGATGCCGTGGATCCTGAGTCCGTAGGCGACGTTCTCGTAAATCGACTTGGGGAACGGGTTCGATTTCTGAAACACCATGCCGACCCGCTTGCGGAGCATGTTGACGTCGATTTCCGGGTCGTTGATGGAGGAGCCCTCCATCAGGATGTCGCCTTCGGTCCGGACGCCGTCCACCAGGTCGTTGAGCCGGTTGATGCAGCGCAGCAGGGTGGACTTGCCGCACCCGGACGGCCCGATGAATGCGGTGATCTTTTTCCGGGGGATCTCGAAGTCGATGTTGTCCAGGGCCTTTTTGGCGCCGTACCACAACGACAGCTCCCGGATGCTCACCAGGGCCGACGGCACTTCGGTTATCAATGAATCGCTCACAATCGCCTCATACCGCGCTGGATGTGTACTTGCTTCGCAGCCGGTTGCGCACCCAGGTTGCCAGCAGGTTCATCAGGGAGACGATCACCACCAGTAGCAGGGCGGTGGCGAATACCAGCGGCTTGGTCGCCTCCACGTTGGGGCTCTGGAACCCGACATCATAGATGTGGAACCCCAGGTGCATGAATTTCCGTTCCAGGTGGACGAAGGGGAAATGGTGGTCCAGGGGCAGGGACGGCGCCAGTTTCACCATGCCGACGATCATCAGCGGTGCGACTTCGCCGGCCGCCCGGGCCATGGCCAGGATGACTCCGGTCAGGATGCCGGGGGCCGAGGCCGGCACCACGACCTTCCATGTCGTCTCGAACTTGGTCGCTCCCAGCGCCAGGGAGCCTTCCCTGGCGGCCCGGGGCACCGCCGCAAGGCCTTCCTCGGTGGCCACGATCACCACCGGCACCGTCAGGAGGGCCAGGGTCAGGCTGCCCCACAGGATGCCGCCGGTTCCGAAGGTCGGAGCCGGCAGGTTTTCCGGGTAGAACAACCGGTCGATCGATCCACCTACCAGGTAGACGAAGAACCCTAAGCCGAAAACACCGAACACGATGGACGGCACACCGGCCAGGTTGTTCACGGCGATCCGGATCGCCCGGATCACCCAACCCTGCCTGGCGTACTCCCGCATGTAAACCGCCGCCAGAACGCCCAGAGGCGTCACGGCGAATACCATGATGAACACCATCATGACTGTGCCGAAGATGGCCGGGAAAATCCCGCCCTCGGTGTTCGCCTCCCGGGGATCGTCCAGCAGGAACTCCCGGATCCTGCTGAAGTACAGGCCGATGGCCTCGCCGGCGCCCATGTCGTTGGGCCGGATCGTCCGCACGATGAAGCCGACGGGGACTTCCCGGCGGGTGCCGTCTGCCGCTTCCATCACCAGGGTTTCCCGGAGAAGTTCCTCCCGGGAAACGGAAAGTTGCTCGGCCAGCTGACGGTAGGCCCGGTTCCGTGCATCGATTTCGGTCTGGATCCGGTTGCTCCGGACTTCATCCCCACCTGCCAGCTCGATCCTCTTCAGTTCGCGGGTGCGCTCCTCGATCTCGTAGTTGACATCCCCGATGGCGCCGGTCTCCAGCTCGTGGATGTCCTCCAGAAGCTCCATTTTCTTGCGATGCAGTGAGGGCAGGGTCGTCCGGACCTCACTTTCCCCCTGAACCAGCAGTTCGCCGTCCCGGCGCAGTTCCACCGGGTAACCGTAGAAATTTCCCCATTCGGCCCGCTCCAGAAGCACCGCTTCCGCCGGGAAACTCCGCTGGACGATGCGCTCCTCATCGAACCAGCGGAAGTCGGAGCCGGTCAGGTCCCGGTTCCCCAGTTTCATCCGGATCTGGTACCGGCCTGTAGGGCCCTCGCCTTCATCGATCTCGTCCCGATCGTGAATCTCTCCCAGGAACACCGTGCCGTCATCCAGGACTATCCGCTGCACCGGCTTCTGCCAGAAATATCCCAGTCCGTTCCAGGCCAGGATCGCCATCAGCAGGATGACCAGCAGGACGCACATCGCCAGGGCGCCGCCGCTCAGCCAGGTGAACATGTCTCCCGGCCGGGGCTTTCTCAATCGATCAGAGATTCGCATAACGTTTCCGCAGGTGGGTGCAGCAGCGCCGCCAGGAACAAGGTGCGGTACAGGGTGCCGCCATGAGGCGCTTCCGGAATCTCCACGGCGATGTTGGCCGACAGGGTCCGGAAACCGTTGAACGGGTTCCAGTCCATGATCGGGGTGTTCCCCGTGGCCATAAGGACGATCATGGTTTCACCCACAGCCCGTCCGAATCCGATGATGATGGCGGAAAAAACACCGGGGCTGGCGGTGGGCAGGACCACCCGGGTCACCGTCTGCCAGCGGTTCGCTCCCAGGGCCAGGGAGCCGGCCACCAGGTGCCGGGGAACGTTGGTGAACGCATCTTCGGCAACGGAGAAGATGATAGGGATCACGGCGAAACCCATCCCCAGGCCGACCACCACCGCGTTGCGCTGGTCGAACGGCAGGCCGACGGTCTCCGTTATCCAGGTTTTCATCGGTCCGCCGAACAGCAGTTGTTCGAACGGCACAGTCAACCGCATGCAGACATACCCGGCGATCGCCAGCGTGACGATGGTCAGGATCGCCTCCATCCCGACCGGTATACGGTTCCGGACCCGGGCCGGCATCTGGGAGAACAGCAGGCCGGTGACGATGGCGGTGGCCGGCAGGGCGAACGCCAGCAGGATCATGGAGCCCAGCACATCCTCAAGCCGGGGAGCCAGCCACAGGCCGGCCAGGAAGCCCAGCACCACGCTGGGCAGGGCGGCCATGACCTCCACCGCCGGCTTCACGACGCCACGTAACGACGGATGCATGAACTGGGAGGCATACATCGCCCCCAGCACACCCAGGGGGATCGCCAGGAAGAGGGAGTAAAAAGTTCCTTTGAGGGATCCGATCAGGAGCGGAACCAGGCTCAGTTTCGGCTCGAAATCATCGGTGCCGCTGCTGGACTGCCAGGTCAGGTCCGGCTCCTCGTAACCTTCGTACCAGACCTTCCCCAGCAGGGCCCGGATGCTGATCTCCGGGTGGGGGTTATGGAAGTCCAGATCGGCGACCTGGTCCGGCCCTGTCAGGATCAACCCGTCCGCCTTGGGGCTGAACGACAACGCTGCGGGCCGTGGTACCTGCGCCTGGCCGGTCCAGAGC
>CALZKF010000320.1 GCA_945787955.1 uncultured Acidobacteriota bacterium
GGAAACAGCGGATTCAACCTGCTGGATTCGGACATCCTGTCCAACGGCGGAATCGGTGTTTACGTCCAGAGCGGGGGCACCGACATCCGTCTGGAGCGGTTGAACGTCACCGGCAACGGTGAGGACGGCATCTATGCCGCCGGCGGGACCAACCTGGTCCTGCTGAAGAGCACCGTTACCGGCAACGAACGGGGTCTGCGCTTCGGATCGCCGCGGGTCGTGGCGGCGTACAACACCATCACCGGGAACACCGGCGACCTGGTCGGCGGATACGAGGGCACCGGCCTGTACTACTACTCCGGCTCGGGGATCCCCGCAGTGGTGGAGATGAACGACATCGACAACAGTGTGGACTACGAGGTCTACCTGACCAACACCCGGGCGCTGAGGGCGCGGAGGAACTATTGGGGAGCGACTACCACCACCACCATGAACGGCGCCGGCTTCCCGGCCGACCTGGTGGAGTTCTACGACATCAACGACAACCGGGCGTATGGGGTGGTCGATTACGACAACTGGGCAGCAGCCTCGGTCGGAGGCTCCGCTCCCGGCAACCTGGCGGCCCACATCACCTGGCCCGGGAACGGCGCTTCACTGAACGTGTCCAGCGTGGTGGTCACCGGCGTGGCCTACGCCCTGGACGGCATCGACCGGGTGGAGGTCTGTGTCCGGGAATCGGGGGTCGACCCCCCCTGCGGCGACGGCGGCGGCGACACCCCGTACGGCGTGGTCACCGGCAAGGAGGCCTGGACCTTCGAATGGTTCCCGCCGGGAAGCGGCACCTTCGAGCTCCAGACCCGGGTTGTGGACACCGGCGACATCAAGTCGGTCCCTGCCGAGACCCTGACCTACACCGTGAACGTGCTGGGAGGCACGGTGACCGGACCGGTCGCCATCAGCGGCCCGGTGATCGGCAACCAGACCTGGACCGGCGCTATCGAACTGACCGGCGACGTGGTGGTGGAGGCAGGCAACACCCTGACCCTGGCCGCCGGGACCAGCGTGGAAGCCCGCGCCCTGTCCGACGACCGCATGGGAGGCGAGGATACTTCCCGGATCGAGCTGATCGTCCGGGGCAACCTGGTGACCCAGGGCACCGGCGGCTCGCCGGTCAGCCTCAGTTCCACTCGGCCGGTTCCGGAGAAGCGGGACTGGTACGGCGTACGGTTCGAATCGATCAGCGACGCCTCGTTGAACGATATGGCCTACACCGCTATCGACGCCGGCTGGCGGGGGATCGAGTTCCGGGACACGTTCTCGGCCCTGGAGGAGGTCTCCAGCAGCAACAACCATCAGTACGGCCTGCACCTGTCCAGCTCCACCGCTGCATTCCCCGCAACCGCCACCATCACCGGCGGTTCGTTCCTGAACAACGGCACCGACGGCATCTACCTGTTCTCCATCGACGGAACCTGGCTGCTGGACGACGTGGAACTGGGTAACAACGGCGCCCGCGGGATGTACATCTACAGCTGCAACAACGACGGACCGATAACCTTCGACGGGGTCGATGCCCACGACAACGCCACCTACGGCATCAATCTGTACAGCTGCACCCGCCCGGTGGAACTGCTGTCCTCCAGCTTCGACGCCAACCTGGGCACCGGCTTCTACGCCAGCGGCTCCACCGACATGACGGTTCGGGCCAGTTCGTTCACCAACCATCCCGGAACCGGCCTTAACCTGAGCTATCCCGGGGAACTGGTCATGTCCAAGAACAGCTTCAGCGGCAACGAGGCCAACGCCCTGGTGTCGGACAGCGCCGGCCAGACCAGAATCGTGTTCAACGAGTTCGGCTCCTGGGACAACCTGTCCAACGAGAGCGTGGAGTTCAGCGGCGGTGGCGCCGCTACCTTCCGGAACGTGCACTTCAACAACTTCAGGGATTTTGCTCCGGCAACTGCGGACATCATCCTGCGGAACGATGTCGCTTCCAGCGTCAACGCCCGTGTGAACTACTGGGACACCGACACAACAGCCGAAATGAATTCCAACCCGTTCCCATCCAACATCTCCAGCATCCAGGACGTGGAAGACAACCCGGCATGGGGCCGGGTGGACTGGCGGGCGTACCGGGTGGCCCAGGTCGATCTGTCGCCACCCCAGGTCTGCGGATTCACCAACCCGGTGGACGGTGACACCCTCACCGGCACAACCTTCATCTTGCAGGGCGCCGCAGCGGCGGACGCCGGTATCCAGGTAGTGGATATCTCCACCGACGGTGGCGCAACCTGGAACCCGGCGATCGGGGAAGAGCTGTGGACTTACGAATGGACCCCCCCGATGTCCGATCCGTACACGCTGCAGTGCCGGGTTACCGACGTCAACGCAGGGGAGCAGGCGGCACCGGCTTCCATCAACATCACCGTCATCGCCCTGAACATAACCACATCCGGCACACTGACCGCTGACGAAACCTGGTCCGGTGTCATCACGCTTACAGGAGACGTCACCGTCCCCGACGGCATCACCCGGACCATTCAGGAAGGTACTACCGTCCAGGCAACTCCCCAGTCCGACGACCAGTTCGGCGGTGTGGACACGTCGAAGATCGAGCTGATCATCGAAGGCAGGTTGGA
>CALZKF010000321.1 GCA_945787955.1 uncultured Acidobacteriota bacterium
AAGATCACTATCGACGGCATCACGGAGATCCACGGAGAAAAGGTCTTCGCCCTCCGGTTCCTGCAGGCCCGCGACCCGGAATGGTTCCAGCGACCGTTTTTCGCAAGGTACGAACCGGACGCGATCTGGATCGACGATTTGAAACCGGCGTTCGGCGAGCAGAGGTTCTTCTTCGAGGAGTGAATGGATCATCGCAGGATCCTGATCACCGGAGCTGCCGGAAACCTGGGCGGCCTGCTGGCAAAGCATCTTGCATTGTCCGGCCACCGTGTGCGGTGCATGGTCCACCGGACGCCGATGGTCTCCGATCTGCCCGACCTGCCCACCGTCGAAACAGTTCAGGCGGACCTGGCCGACCCCGACTCCCTGGCGAAAGCGGTCACCGGAGTCGATACGGTGGTGCACTTCGCCGGCGTGCTGTTCGCGCCACATCCGGAGAAGTTCCTCCTTGTCACCAACACCCGGTGGTTCTCAAATCTGTTGGACGCCTGCCTGAATGCCGGAGTAAGCCGGATTATTCTGATTTCGTTCCCTCACGTGGAAGGACCGACGACACCGGAAGCCCCGGCCACTGGCCGACTGGACGGCCATCCGGTTTCCGCCCACGCCACCACCAGGCTTCAGGAGGAAATACTTCTGATGGACCGGACCGAGGGAACCTCGGCCACGCCGGTCATCCTTCGCCTGGGCATGGTCTACAGTTCCGGCATCCTGATGATCGACGCGGCCCGCTGGATGGCCCGTCGAGGGCTGCTGGGAGTCTGGAAAGATCCGACCTGGATCCACTTGATTTCAACTCCGGACTACCTGGCGGCGACGGAAGCCGCAGCAATCAGACCGGGGATCAACGGTATCTATCACGTCGGTGATGACCAGCCGGTGACGCTGCAGCAGTTCCTGGACAAGGCCTGCGATACCTGGGGCTATCGCCGCCCCAGAAGGATTCCAATCTGGATGATCTACACCGCATCCGCGCTCTGCGAACTGTACGCCGGTATCACAGGCAGCCGCTCACCCCTGACAAGAGATTTCATCAAGATCGGTCGGGTGCCGTATTGCGGGGATACCGGTCGGGCGAGAGAAGAATTGATCCCGGAATTGCAGCACCCTACACTGGAAGACGGTCTCCACCTGATGAAATGAAGCCTGCTTACTCCCGGAGGTGACTGGTCATGAAGAGATACCGAATCCTGGTCCTGTCCATCCTGACCTTCTCCCTCTTCCTGCCACTGTTCGCTCAGGAACAGCCGGTGGCCACCTTCTCCATTGTCGCCCGGGACGGCGAGGCAGGAGAGTTGGGGGTCGCAGTCGCTTCCAAGTTCTTCTCCGTCGGGTCGGTAGTGCCCTGGGCCCGTGCATCCTCCGGGGCCGTGGCGACCCAGTCGTTCGCCAACACCAGCTTCGGTCCAAGAGGCCTGGATCTCCTGGATACGGGAGCTACACCGGAGCAGATCGTGAAGATCCTGCTCCAGACCGACGACCGGCCGGACCGCCGCCAGTTCGGCATCGTCTCCGCCGACGGCTTTTCCGCCACCTATACCGGTGAGAACTGCCTAACCTGGGCCGGCGGACGGAACGGCAAGGACTATGCGGTCCAGGGCAATATCCTCACCGGCGAAGCGGTCGTCCTCGCCATGGAGAAGGCGTTCCTGGAAACGAAAGGCACCCTGGCCGACAGGATGTACGCTGCACTCGCCGCCGGAGACGCCGCAGGCGGCGACGCCAGAGGCAGGCAATCGGCAGCCCTGATCGTCGTACGGGAGGGAGGCGGTTACGGCGGCTACAACGACCGGGCCATCGACATCCGTGTGGACGATCACAAAGAACCGTTCAAGGAACTGGGTCGCCTCCTGAACTACGCCCAGATGAACGCAGCATGGAACCGGGCGTGGACCCATTTTACCAAGAAGGAACACCAACGGGCCCTCCCTCACATGGAGCGCACGGCAAAGATCGCACCGGACAACGCCGAGGTGCTGTACGACCTGGCGGTGATCCGCCTGGCAGCCGGTGACCGTGAAGGAGCAATCAAAGCACTGGAGAAGGCGATCACTTTCAACCCGAAGCTCAAACAGGCGGCGGAAGGGGATGACGACTTCAGAGCGTTGCGTGAGTAGGATATGGTCGCCGAAATGCACTGGACCAATACAATCCCCTTACCCTCAAGTCTCGCAGTATAATCAGGCTGGATATACAGAACTTGCGAAGCAAATTATCCCTGCGAACAGGTTTCGCCATAACGATAAAGCACAGGGTGTTAAGTGGTTCCATCTAAGGAAAATTCGAATAGGCAAACCGGACAGAATACCTATCCTGCTTCGCAAGCCTAACTCATTTCACGTTAGGCATATCCGAACACGATGAAGTACGACGACGCATCCTGGCACTACGACGGTGACTTCCCTGAAGGACTTCCGCCGTCCGCCGCAGCGACCCACTCCGGCATGTTCCTGGCGTGGGCACTGCTTTCAGGTCTCGGTGGTGAGATTCATACGAAGGAGTGTCCCGAAGAACTCGAGAAGCTGCGCACGC
>CALZKF010000322.1 GCA_945787955.1 uncultured Acidobacteriota bacterium
GACCTGGTGGTCGACCTGTTCAACCCCGGGATGGCCTTCGACATGGTCGGAGTCGCCCTCCTGAGCATCACCAATATCCTGTCCAAGGTCTTAATCGTCCTCCTGCTGATCATTTTCACACTGTTCGAAGCGACCGAAGTGCCGGCGAAGCTGCGGGCTGCCTTCGGAGGAGCCACCAGCTCCGAGCGCTATGACCGGATCAGGGACGAGGTCCAGCGCTACCTGTCCATCAAGACCCTGGTCAGCCTGTTCACCGGGATCGTGGTCGGGGTCGGCCTGGCCCTGCTGCAGGTCGACTTCCCGTTCCTGTGGGGCCTCCTGGCCTTCATGCTGAACTACATCCCGAACCTGGGGTCGATCCTGGCTGCGGTCCCGCCGGTGCTCCTGGCCCTGGTCCAGTTCGGCCCGGGACGGGCCCTGGCGGTGGCCCTGCTGTTCGGGGCGGTGAACGTCGGGCTGGGCAATTTCGTGGAGCCGTATCTCATGGGGCGGCGCCTCGGCCTGTCCACCCTGGTGGTGTTCATTTCCCTGCTGTTCTGGGGGTGGATCTGGGGCCCGGTCGGCATGCTCCTTTCGGTCCCCCTGACCATGATCGTGAAGATCATGCTGGAGAACACCCGGGACCTGAAATGGGTCGCCATCCTGCTGGATGCCAAGCCTCCCAGGCCTGCACTGAAAGCCTCGGTCAAGGGACCGAAATAGGCCCTAATCCGGTACGGCATTTTTCACGAAATTTGGCTATCCTGCCCCTCACTATTTTGATTCATTCCACGTGTTCCGCACGCGCAGGAGGATGAGCTCAATGAGCGATTTCGTGAAGTCCCTGATGGCAGACGTGACGGCCAAGAACGAGGCTCAGCCCGAGTTCCACCAGGCCGTTGAAGAGGTGGCCGGATCGGTACAGGTCGTCCTGGACCGGCACCCGGAGTACCGCTCCAACAAGATCCTGGAACGGATCATCGAGCCGGAACGGGTTCTCATGTTCCGGGTGCCGTGGGTCAACGACCAGGGCGAGGTTCAGATCAACCGGGGCTTCCGCATCGAGATGAACAGCGCCATCGGTCCGTACAAGGGCGGCCTGCGTTTCCACCCGTCGGTGAACCTGGGCATCTTGAAGTTCCTGGCCTTCGAGCAGGTTTTCAAGAATGCACTCACCACCCTGCCCATGGGCGGCGGCAAGGGCGGTTCCGACTTCGACCCCAAGGGCAAGAGCGACCAGGAAGTAATGCGGTTCTGCCAGAGCTTCATGACCGAGCTGCAGCGCCACATCGGCCCGAACACCGACGTACCCGCCGGCGACATCGGCGTCGGCGGCCGTGAGATCGGCTTCCTGTTCGGCCAGTACAAGCGGCTGCGCAACGAGTTCACCGGCGTACTGACCGGCAAAGGCCTGAACTGGGGCGGCTCCCTGATCCGGCCCGAGGCCACCGGCTACGGCGCAGTGTACTTCGCAGCCGAAATGCTCAAGACCCGCAACGACTCGCTGAAGGGCAAAACCTGCCTGGTGTCCGGATCCGGTAACGTGGCCCAGTACACCACCGAGAAGATCAACGAGCTCGGCGGCAAGGTCATCACCCTGTCCGACTCCGGCGGCTACATCTTCGATCCCGACGGCATCGACTCCAAGAAGCTGGCCTGGGTCATGGATCTCAAAAACGTGCGTCGCGGCCGAATGTCCGAGTACACCCGCCAGTTCAAGTCGGCGACCTACACCGAAGTGGACCGCACCATGGACCACAACCCGCTGTGGGCCCACAAGGCCGATTGCGCCTTCCCCAGCGCCACCCAGAACGAAGTCAACGGTGTGGACGCCAAAAACCTGCTGGCCGGCGGCGTGTTCGTGATTTCCGAGGGCGCCAACATGCCGACCACCCAGGACGGCGTGGACCTGTTCCTGGACAAGGGCATCCTGTACGGCCCCGGCAAGGCTGCCAACGCCGGCGGCGTGGCGGTTTCCGGCCTGGAAATGTCCCAGAACAGCCTCCGCATGTCCTGGCCACGGGAAGAGGTGGACGGCCACCTGAAGCGGATCATGTCCGACATCCACCAGAACTGCGTGGAGACCGCCGAACGGTTCGGCATGAAGGGCAACTATGTTGCCGGCGCCAACATCGCCGGTTTCCTGAAGGTGGCCGACGCCATGATCGACCAGGGCGTCGTCTGATTCCAGGAACTGCAGAACGCCTGTAGAATAGGGCGGCAGGAACGGCACGGGCCGGCCTGCCGCCCTTTTTTTGATCTCTCACCCAAACGGGAGGACCGATGCCGCAAGGCCGCAAGCAACGCCCGCGACGATCCCTGGAGGCTGTGGAGGTTCACGGGACCGGGCAACTCATGCCCCACCATGTCCATGAGATCCTGCTGGTATCCAGCCTGTACGATTCCTTCACCCTCTCGGAGGACGGCAAGCTCAGCGACCTGATCATGAGCGAGTTTCTGGACATGAACCTGAGGCACACACCCGGCGTGACCCAGGTCTCCACCGGCAGGGAGGCTCTGCAACTGGCCCGGGCG
>CALZKF010000323.1 GCA_945787955.1 uncultured Acidobacteriota bacterium
GGACTCGTTGTCTTGTTTGCATGTACACCATCCGCGGTTACAACAGGCGAAACAGGAAAAGGAAAGATTGTTTTTAATGATGTCAATTTTGGCGCCGGTACATCAGGGAAATCCTGCAATTCCTGTCATCCGGATGGAAAGGGGCTGGAGAAGTCCGGCGATAAAAAAGAGTTTACTATCATGGGGCAAAACCAGAGCAGTCTTGAAGAAGCAGTGAACGTCTGTATTGAGATGGCTCTCAAGGGCAAGGCAATTGATCCAAAATCTGAAGATATGGTTAATATTGTTTCCTATATAAAGTCTCTGAAATAACCCTTGCCTCCTTCTCCTCTTCCCAGTAAGGTTCTTGAGGTGGTCGCATGTTGCGACCACCTCAATTTTGTTAAGCACCATAGTGTTACCGTAAGGTAATAAATAATCTTTTGTTACAAAATTGTAACGATTTCGAATACATCGAATATGAGTGGCTTAAATTACTGTTATCTAACTTCCTGAATTATTGTTGTTTTAGCCTGAGTAGTTTTTTGTAACATTGGCATTGAATATGCATTAATTTAAACAGGCATAACTGTTTTTAAATTAAAAAACAGAAAGGGGTGAGTCACAATGTTAATTATAGGGGGGAATAATATTGTGGATGTTAGTTGTTATTATGATAATGGTACTATTTGCCAGTGCAAAAGGAGAAGATACACTGAGGTTCAAAAGTCATTTCAGGAAATGAAAATCGGGTATATAGATAATTAGTTTCAACCGTTCCAACAGCTTGAAACGCTTGAACTGTCTAACGTCTCAAACGGCTGAAACAGTTCAATCAGGTGGGAACGGTAATTTTTATTAAACAGATATACTAAACGACCTCTCAAACAGCTCATCAATGGCCTGTTTGCCTTCATCGCTCAGGTAGCGCGTTCCAGTTACACCTAATGTTTTATGACAAATAACCGGATCTTCCGTGATCCATTCATTGTTTACCCAGGAAACCCACTCTTTTCTTTCCTGTTCAAAAAGATATACAGGCCTGTTGAATAATTTTGCAAGTTCAACACCCCAGCCGGTACCGCCCTTGACCGTTCCATTTGATAATAACCAGCCAGCTGCAAAGACCTGATAACCGCTATTAACAATATGGAACTGCACTTGAAAAATCTTCTGCATATAGGTCGTTTTAGCAAATGAGCGCTCCAGGCGTTTCGTGATAATAGCCGGACTTACACCGCCCTGAGACAGTTCCTCATCAGATAACATTCTTAGTCCCCGGTCACGGCTTATATCATGCCCTTCAAAATTTAATGTTACTTCCTGCATGCCCCATTTCTCAGCAGATGTTCCAAAATACTCTTCTGTGCCTCTGTGACCTCCTGTATACACGGTTATTTTACCAGGCTCTATCATGACATTCTCCTTTAGATGTTTTCTTGAATTAACAACAATGTATAGGATACAGGAAAACCCCCTTTATTTGTAAGTGCCGATATTGTCAGGTATGTACTTTACATGTTTATGAACATTGCATACCTCAAACAATGATTTATGGGTCCTTGCATGGTCGAGCGGGTTCCCCCCTTTTCTAAAGGGGGAATTAACTCATTTAATAAAATGTTGCCCATTTACTTCCACGATGAGTCTGATCTGTTTTCTGTTGATTAATCACATATGCTGTTAATATCATAAGAATATTTAATATACGTCATAAATATTATTTAATTGACAAGTAATCATAAAAGGGGTACATATGAAATATATAAGACCGATAATGCCAAACCTTTCGTAAGAGGGGGACGGAAAGCAACGGGTCTTAAGAAGCGAGATGGCCGAGCTGCCGAAGATATTATTATTGGTATGCCCGGTTTATTTATTAAACAAAAAAGGGGGGTGATGAGATTGCGATTTTTCTCTGCAGAAAAAACATGGGAAGGTTTGCTGGCAGCAGCTATTGTCATGTCACTTATATTGCTCTTTGCTATGCTGGCGGGTAATTATCTCTAGTGCAAATCTTAGTATGACGTTGTACACGGGGAGAAATAAAATATGAAGAAAATTGTTCTGGCTTTTATTTTTATGTTCTCGATATTACTGTTGTTTGCAAAATCTGATGCGGCAACATGGGAATACCTTGCTTCAAGCGGTGCTTACGTATACTACTACGATGTAGATAACATCGGGAACCTTTCTGAAATCACTGTTCAAATAATACTTAAACACGTATTGAATTGGAGGATTATTCGATTTCAACAATGGTGGTAAATTGTGCAGATAAGATTGTTGGAGTAAAATCAATAATCAGTTATAAAGAAAGTGGTGAAGTAATATTGCAAACCAACTTTAATAATATTAACTATCTATTTATTCCTTCCGGATCAATATACGAGGCACTGTACGATAAAGTGTGTTGAGTACGGTTCCTGCCTGTTTTTCATGCTCACTTTCAAGATGTAATCTTTCATCATCTTATCCCCACATGTTATTGAGAAAAGGTAAATATCATTAATCTAATGATTATGAATCAGTTCAGATATTATTGATAATCCTGATAAAAGATATGTATCAATTATTGACAACATTGCTCCCTCGAAATCCACATTATAAATAGTACTTATGTAGTTGATTAACATTTCTCATATAACAACATCTTTAATATCCATATAATTTTTTCTTAGTGGACAGATAAAAGAAATGGTGTTAATAGAATTGTGAGTGGGAAAGCATATGGTAAAGACAAACCTGCTATATAGCGGGTACAAAAAACACATTTCAAAATACATCCACTTAGAGAGGGGGTGAAAAAAATGAAACATTTAACAATATTAATACTCTGCCTTTTTCTCATCAGCATTTCAGTTGCATTTGCTGATGATCCGGCAGAGCTCAAGCAGCCGGAACAGAAGATAGATACTCAAGCAGCCGAGGAAGGAGAATTAATGCAGGAGGCGAGGGAACTCCCAAGTACATTGATTACAGACGAAGAAGAGCAGTCCAGTGTTATGAAAGAAATCGACAAATTAAAAGAGAGTTATGTGTATGATGAAGATCCTCATGAGTGATTGATCTGACATTCTCTGAGTGTCATGAACGATCTCAACAGACCTTTGATGAGAGGGAGATTTTATGGAATCTCCCTTTTCATTTATACAAAGGCGTCGATAAACCTGAACCCGGTAAAATCTATAATTAAATATCCGTTTATATCATCTATGTGGACGTTATATATCTTGATATGGCGCGTTTCGTACTGGGTATAAGCAGAGTTCTCCTTTGAAATAAGATAATTGGTGCCATTTATGTTAATCATTGCATTCTGTTTTATTACCACGATTACTCCTTCAGCATGTTGAAGCGAAGTCTCTGCCTGAAGATCAGCAGTAATATTCAATGTTAACAGAAAAATTGTTACTATGAAAATGCTCAATCTGATTGGTTTTTTCATCTATGTTCCTTCTTTTTATATAAACATGAAGCAAAATCCATACTAAACATTAAGAACCATAAAACTGCTGCACATTTTTCTATGAACTCCAGTTATTTATTACGGCAGGATAGGGAATAAAAATAAGAGGATTGTTTTTCTGGTCTGATTACTGTTATAAATCAAAACATTACATTAATAGCCAAAAATAAGTAGTTGGCGTTCATGAAATAACTCGAATATGATGAAGGTCTCTGACGTTTAGCAGTTTTCTCATGCGCACCCATATCAGAGTGAGTTTGTGTTACAAATAATTAACACTTAATATTGATCTCATATAAGGCAAACTCTTGTTTATGTGGAAAATATCTTCCCTTATGGATGATCTGAATCAATATACCCGTAATGTTACAAATCAGTAACACTTTTGCTGCTATATTAAAAAAAGGGCATGTTGCAACGTGCCCCTGCATTCCCATCATCTTTTGACTTAATTTTTTCATCTCCATGACATAATTATCAATTGTCCTGTCAAGTCCGATAAGACGGTCTCAATTCAAGGTATACCGACATATACCGATTATTATTAAGGAAAGAAGTGCGAAGAGGATGCTATGTCATTAGACGACGGACATTACAAAAAAGTACTGGATAATCTGTATGACGGTATCTATCTTCTGAATGAAGATAGAAAAATCATTTACTGGAACAAAGGGGCTGAAACGCATACCGGATATCCAGGGTTTGATGTCATCGACATGCCCTGTCACCAGGTGCTCAGGCATGTCGATGATAAAGGGATATCGCTGTGTAATGATGCATGCCCGGTTTCCCAGACAATATGCGATAACAAACTGCGGGAGGTCGAGGTCTACCTTCGTCATAAAGAGGGCCACAGGATCCCGGTATCAATGCGCATAGCTCCCATTAAGGATTCCAATAATCAGGTTGTTGTTGCCGTAGAGATTTGCGGCGAAGGATCTCCCAAATTCACATTACAGCAGAAGCTAAAGGAGATGAAGGACCTCGCTCTGCTGGACCCGCTCTCTGAACTTGGAAACAGAAGGTTTCTTGAAATGAGTATCAAGGGAAAATTAGAGGAACTGAAAAGATATAAATGGCCCTTTGTGCATAATCCCACTAAGTTGACCAGCGAATCCCATTTATCGTGACCGGAATAATCTCATTCAAAAGCCGATCCGTTTATTTTATACCATATTAATACT
>CALZKF010000324.1 GCA_945787955.1 uncultured Acidobacteriota bacterium
TCCGAGATGAATGGGGCGGAATGTCCCTGGGGATGTCTCCGGTTGTTTTGTACCGGCCTGACAGAACACCGGACAGCCACTGGGCCAGTGCGGACCGTTCCTGCAGTTCCAGGACCTCGGGTGAGGATGACCGGGTGTGTCCTGAGACCGGTTGCATGATCGCCTCCCTGTGCAGTTCGGACCGGGTCCTATAAACTGTGCAGGTATTGTGCCACCTTGAGGGAGAGCGATGTCCAAGCAACCGATTCAGCCGGAACTGATCCTGGACCACATTCTGGATGGCCTGGTTCTGCTGGATACCGAGGGCAAGATCCTGTGGGCCAACCCGGTCTACCGGGAGATGGTCGGGAGAGATCCGGATGAGGATCTTTCGAACCTGAAATGCTGTGATATGGGTCTCGGATCGTTCTGCGAACAGCATTGCCCCGTGAAGAACCGGACTGCGGGAGAGGGGTGTACGTCTGCGGTGCACTTCAATGTCCAGATCGAGCCCGAAGGGGGCAAGGGATTGCCGGGCGCCTACTGTTTCGTGACTTCGCCGGTGAACGATGCCGACGGCAAACTGTTGGGATACATGGAGAACTTCCGGGGCATGGACTTGGTCCGGGAAGTGATCATGGATCTCAAGGAGGTCAACGAGGCGATCGAGGCCGAACGCCGCAAAACCGAGGACCTGGTGGACAGTCTGGCAGACGGCGTGTTCAGCGTGGACCGGGATCTCAGGATCCGAAAATTCAGCAAGAACATGGAAACCATGCTCGGCATCCCGGAGGCGGAAGCGCTCGGAAGAGAATGCCGTAACGTTCTCCGGGGGACGCTTTGCGATACCGATTGCCCGTTGCTGTGGTCCCGTGAAAACGGCAGTCCGGTCACCGGATGCCGGGAGCGGCTGCTGTCACGGGACGGCCGCCCGATCGAGGTTGCCATTACCACCGGCATGCTGAAGAACGAGCCGGACTTCGAGGGTGGAATGTTCGGCGTGGTCACCGACCGCAGCGAGGTGGAGACGCTCAGGACACGGCTGGAGGGGCACTCCGCATTCGAGCACATGATCGGGGAGTCCAAAGCGATGCAGACCTTGTTCCACCAGATCGAGGGGGTCGCTCCCACCGAGGCCACCGTCTTGATCCTTGGCGACAGCGGTACCGGTAAAGAACTGGTGGCGCTGGCCTTACACAGGTTGAGCAACCGGTCCCGGTCCCCGTTCGTCAGCGTCAACTGCGCCGCTCTCGTGGACGAACTCCTGGAGAGCGAACTGTTCGGCCACGTCAAGGGAGCGTACACCGGGGCGGTGAAGGACCGTCGCGGCCGGTTCGAGCAGGCGACCGGAGGGACGCTGTTCCTGGACGAGGTCGGAGACACTTCCGCCTCCCTGCAGGCCAAGCTGCTGCGGGCGATTCAGGAGAAGACCATCGAGCCGGTCGGCTCCAGCATTACCAGGCAGGTCGATGTGCGGATCATCGCAGCGACCAATAAAGATCTTGAGAAGGAGGTCGCCGAAGGCAGGTTCAGGGAAGACCTGTTCTATCGCCTCAACGTGATCCCGATCCACCTGCCCGCACTCAGGGAGCGCAAGGAAGACATCCCCCTGCTGGTGGACCATTTCATTCGAAAATACCGGGGCATCCACTTCCAGGGCCGGAAAGAGGAGTTCGAGGGAATCTCCGAACGAGCTCTGGCCCTGATGCTGGAATATGGCTGGCCGGGGAATGTGCGGGAACTGGAACACGCGGTGGAATACGCCATGATCTCCAGCGATCGGGGACGGATCGAGCGAGCCTTCCTGCCGCTGCCGCTCAGGAAAATGGCACCGCCGGCGCCGGCGACTGCCGATTCCGGGAAGCTGCCGGAGAACCTGGACGCCGAGGAAAAGGAACTCCGACAGGTCGTGAACGGCCTGGAACGGAACCAGTGGAACATCGGCCGGACCGCCGCCGACCTCGGGGTCAGCCGGACCACCCTGTGGCGACAGATGAAGCGGTTGGGGATCCAAAAAGTCTGAAACATCCTGTTTCAGGAAACATCCCGTTGCAAGCAGTCTGAAACATCCTGTTTCATCCACCCCTGATCCGGTTTCCTCCATCCCGAAAAATCTCCCTGATTCGGTCCTTTAAAGCTGGCATCGTCCTTGCGGTAGGAACTCCTCCCGGGTGCGGGTGGAATCGCCACAGCGCCCATTGAGGAGGATAGGACCGATGAGAAACGAGCGAAAGATCAAGTGGATCGCGCTGGTAGTGGTTGGGCTGCTGGTTGCGGCGTTCGCCGTTGCCGCCCCCCGGGTCAATCCGGCGAAAGGCAAAGTGTTCTACAAAAAGTATTGCCGGGTCTGTCATGACGGTTCCGGCGACGCCCCCGAAATGTCGCCCATGACCAAAACCATGGAGCAGTGGGGTCGTTCATTCAAGGCCGAAGGCAAGGTGGAAGGCCACCTCCCCATGGCGCAGGACAAGACCGGATACGAACTCACCGAGCAGGACCTGCT
>CALZKF010000325.1 GCA_945787955.1 uncultured Acidobacteriota bacterium
ATCTCCACTTTCAACGGCGGACGGGGCTCCTCGTTGCCGAACAGGATGGCGGCGACCGCCTCCCGGGGTATCCGAAGGTTGTTTCCGTCGGAACGGATAACGACCCATGAATCGGTTACGGACAGCAGGTCGCCCTCACGTTCCCGCCCATCCTGCGTTACGACGGTGTCGGCAACGGCCGCACCGGCGGCAACCAGCACGACAACCGGCAGGATCAACGCCGCGGACCGGAGACAAAAGCGTTGATTCATGACAGCACCTCACCCGGAGAAGCGTGTGGTCCTCCGCTTGCAGGACGTTCCAGGGGGTTCCTGGAGATGCTGGACAGTATACGGCGGTTCGCCGCCTGTGCCCTGCCGGTCTTGATTACCGGCGAGACCGGCACGGGGAAAGAAGGCGCCGCCAGGATGCTGCACGAGCTCGGCGCCCGGCGCTACGGGCCGTTCCTGGCGCTGAATTGCGCCGCACTGCCGGAGACCCTGCTGGAGGCGGAACTGTTCGGCACCGTCCGGGGAGCGTACACCGGGGCATCCGGTGACCGTCCAGGGGTTTACCGCTCCGCCGACGGGGGCACACTTCTTCTGGATGAAATCGGCGACATGCCGCCTCCCATGCAGGCCAAGCTCCTGAGGGTCCTCCAGGAAGGGACCGTTCGGCCGGTAGGGGGCGACCGTGAGATCGCCGCCGACGTCCGGATCGTGGCCGCATCCCACTGCGACCTGACATCCATGGTAAGACACGGCCGTTTCCGGGCCG
The DNA here is from genome assembly GCA_945787955.1 of uncultured Acidobacteriota bacterium. Taxonomy (GTDB): domain Bacteria; phylum Acidobacteriota; class Polarisedimenticolia; order Polarisedimenticolales; family Polarisedimenticolaceae; genus Polarisedimenticola. Next base: position 757 of record CALZKF010000325.1, read on the forward strand.
ACCTGTTCCACCGCCTGGCAGTGCTGCGGATCCGCATCCCTCCACTGCGTCTGCGACTGGAGGACCTCCCCTGCCTGGTGGACCAGATCGCTCCCCGCCTGACCGGCGCCACCGGAGTCAGGCTGCCTGCGCTGCCGCCGGAGACGGTTGCGGCCCTCCTGGCCCATCCCTGGCCCGGGAATATCCGGGAACTGGAGACCGTCCTGGCCCGGGCGGCGGTTCGGACCGGCGGTGCGCCGGTTCTGCCGGAGGATCTGGAATTCGACAGCGTCCGGATGGAAAGGCGGCCATCCGGCCTGCCCTCCGGGTGGCGGGAGCCTCTTGAGGTCTGCCTGATCCGCGAGACGATTCGGGAATGCCGCAACAATCTCACCCTTGCCGCCGCCAGAATCGGATGGACCCGCCAGAAGCTCTATCGCCGCATGTCCTCGTTGGGGATCAAGCGGGACAGCGGCTGATTGTTACCGGGCCCGCTCCAGGGCCAGTGCGATCAGGCGGTTCAACAGTTCGGGGTAGGTCAGACCGGCCGCTTCCCAGAGCTTGGCGTACATGCTGATCGGCGTGAATCCGGGGATGGTGTTGGCCTCGTTGAAATACACCACCCCGGTCCGGCGATCCATGAGGAAATCGATCCGGGCCATGCCGGCCAGATCCAGACAGCGGAACACCTGCAACGCCATGGTCCGGATGCGATCCATCGTCTCCACAGTCAGGTCGGCGGGGATGTGCAGCTCGGCCCTGCCGTCGTGGTACTTGTCGTCATAGGTGTAGAACTCAGCCCCGGGCAACACTTCACCCGGTGCCGCCGCCTCCGGCTCACGGTTTCCCAGGACGGCGCATTCGATCTCCCTGGCGTCCAGGGCCTGCTCCACAACCACCCGGGTATCGTGTGCCAGGGCCAGTTCCAGAGCGGCGGACAGATCTTGCCGCCGTTCGACCCTGCTGATTCCCAGGGACGATCCGCCATTGGCCGGTTTGACGAAAAGGGGGAACCCCGGAACCGAGGCCAGCTGTTCAAGGATCCCGCTCCCGGTCCGTTGGATTTCCCCGGCGGCCAGGCAGCGCCAGGCGGCCATCGGCATCCCTTCCCGTTCCAGGATCCCGCGGGCCAGCCCTTTGTCCATGGCCACTGCAGATCCGGCGACTCCGGCGCCGACATAAGGGACACCGGCCAGTTCAAGGAAAGCCTGAATCCGGCCGTCCTCCCCGCCCCAGCCGTGGATAACCGGGAAGACCAGATCCAGTTGAAGGGGTAGCGCCTCCTCGCCCGGACGGGACAGCAGCAGCCCGCCGCCGCCTGGCCGCCCCAGGATCGACCCGGCGGCCGGATCCGGCTCATGCACTTCTACGGCATCGCCTTCCAGGATCGGGCGGGTTATAGGGATGCATTCGATCCTTTCCGGATCGAAGCCGGCCGCCACGCCACGTGCGGAAACGACCGAAACCCGGTGTTCCACCGAGTTCCCTCCGAACAACAAACCGGTACGGATAAGGCCGCCCACAGGTCAACCTCGCTTAGCGGGATCCGAGCCGCTGTACCACGGCGGCCGCCACACCCTCGTCCAGGGAGGACGCCCTGAACAGTTCGGCCCCGCCTGCACCGAGCAGAACATGCCCGGGAACCGTATCGATCCGGAACCGCTTCTGAAGTGCGCCGCCCCGGTCGAACAACACCAGCCCGGGGGGAAGTTCTTCAGCGATGAACCTGGCGAGCCGGGCCTCATCTTCCCGCCTGTCGATAGCCACCAGGACCAGGCGATAACCGTCAGGTTCCCAGCGGGCCTCCAGATCACGAAGGGCCGCAAGCTCGCCCATGCACGGCGGGCACCAGGTGGCAAAGAACACCACGTGGGTCAGCCTGCCGTCCAGTGCGACTGTCCGGCTCCCGCCTGAGGCCGGGTCGATAGCGGAAAGGGGCGCAGTACCACCGGCTGCCGTCATGACGGTTGCCGCGATAAGAACCAACGCGATCCACAACATCCTGCCATTCATGCGCCGACCTCCCTCAGAGAAACGCCTTGATTATGAACCAGGCGCCGATGAGGATCATCACGATTCCGAAGCCGTTCTTGACCCAGTTCATCCAACCTCCGGGTTTGGGGAGGGAACTGAGCGTGCCGGAAAAGATGCCCAGAATCAGGAGCAACATGCTGAGACCCAGGGCGAATACAAACAACAGGAAGCTGCCCCAGACGACATTCCGGGTCCGTCCAACGGCCACCAGCAGCGTACCCAGCACCGGCGCGGAACACGGCGCCGTCACAAACGCCGCGGCGGCTCCCATGAGGAACGCCCCGGCGTATCCGCCCTTCCGCACCCCCTCGGCCTGAACGCCGGCGAGGAAGGACGGCACCGGGATGACGAACAGGTTCATCATGCCGAGGCCGAACAGTATGATCACCAGGCCGACGCTCCCCATCACCCAGGGGTTCTGGCTGAGGAGGCCGAAGGTTTTGCCGAGGAGGGCTGCGACCACCCCCAGGACGGTGTAGACCAGGGCCAGCCCCGCGACGTAGACGAAAGACATGCTGATCGCCCGTCGGCGGTTCCCGGCTGAGGACCCGCCGATATACGTTACGGTGACCGGTATCACCGGATAGACGCATGGTGTCAGGCTGGTAAGCAGACCGGCGCCGAACACCACGATCACCGCCACGAGGGATCCTGTCGCCAGGTGGGTCTCAAGTGCCTGTCCCAGGGCGAAGTTCCACTCGTTGATCAGGTCCAGGAAGCCCTGCATCTAAAGAACCTTCTGCACCTTGTCCGCCAGCATGCTTTTGGAGGCCAGGCCGATGTGCTGGTCCTTGACCTCGCCGGCCTTGAACAGGAACACGGTCGGCACCGACATGACGCCGAATTTCGCGGCGGTCTGGCGGGCCTGGTCCACGTCCACCTTCACCACCTTGAGGCGCCCCTCGAACTCGCCTGCGATTTCGAGAACCACCGGTTCCAGTTTCTTACAGGGACCACACCACGTCGCCGAGAAATCGACCAGGACCGGCGTGGTGGACTTCAGAACTTCCGCTTCAAAGGTGCTGTCGGTGACTTCAATAACCTGACTCATGGGGGCTCCTCACGAAATGGTGATGGACAGGGGCGGCGCACGACCGTCCATATGCAGCCTAGCATGAAACGGTGAACCGGGCAGGCGCAGGGGCGGACGGCCCTAGAGCCGTCCCGACAACTGCTCTAAGCCGACCACCTCCAGGGTACGGGTTTCCGGATGGAGGCTGCCGTGGACGGTAACCCGTCGACCCCGCACGTCCGGTTCGAAAATGAAATCCCTGTACGCGGCCTGATGCAGGTTGAAGTGCACATAGGCCCCGTCCTCAAGCTTGAGGGCGTTCATGTGGGACCGCGCCCCGCACTCGCGCTGCATCTCGACGGACAGACCTGCCCGGTCACATTCCAGATCGACAATGACGCCGGTGAACACAGCCGGCTCCGGAACCTTGTCGCGGTTCACCAGGACCGGCACCAGGAGTGCGGCCAGAAGAAAGACGGCCGCCAAGGCCGCCACCAGCGGATCCTTCCACCAGGCCTTCCGCATCCCAACCGCATTGCCGCCGACCGTTCCCGGCGGCTGATCCGCCAGCGTCCGGCGGATTAGGAATTCAAGCCCGGCCGGGGCGGTTTCTCTGGGGAGGGCTTCCTTCACCGAGGCCAGCAGACGGTCTTCAAGCTCAAGACGGCGGGCGCATGCCCGGCACCGGTTGAGGTGCTCCTGCAGGACGCTCCTCCGTCATTCTTGGAAACGGGGGGCCTGCGTCCGGTTATTCCCTTATTTTGCGCATATTCCAACAACGCGGTCTGAAGGTGCTTTCTTCCGCGGTGCAGCCGGCTCATGACGGTGCCGATCGGTATCGCAAGGATCTCGGCAATCTCCTTGTAGGCCATGTCCTCCACCAGGGCCAGAAGCACTACGGAACGGTACTCCTCCGGCAGTTCGGCCAGGGCGCTCTGGACCGTCTCGTCCATTACCCCGTGGAGCACCCGGTCTTCCGGCGACGGCTGGGGGTTCCTGGCCTGGTGGTCCTCGGTGACCACACGGTCGTAGATCGCCTCGATCTTGTCGAAATCCACCGACTCCGGCCTGGCTCGGGCCGCCCTGTAGCTGTTGATGAAGGTATTGCGGAGTATCCGGAAGAGCCAGGCCTTGATATTGGTGCCGGTGCGGTAGGAATCGAAAAAGCGGAACGCCCGGAGGTAGGCTTCCTGCACCAGATCCTCGGAGTCCTTCCGGTTCCGGGTCAGATTGAGGGCCAGATTGAACAGGGCGTTCAGGTGCTGCAGCGCAACCTCCTCGAACTCTGCCCTGCGATCATGGGGTGGTCCGGAGTCCACGCCTGCCCTCCCTGCCGTCTCGGTGCGGCTAAACTACACCGGCCGGGAGAGGAAGGCAATCAGGTGGTAGCATATCCGGCCATGAAGAAGATCCTGTACATCGATGCTTTTGCCGGCGCCAGCGGAGACATGATCCTTGGTGCTCTGGTCGACCTGGGCGTCCCCCTGAAGGTGATCCGGGATGCCGTGAACACTTTGCCGGTTTCCGGCTGGAGACTGTCCTCCCGCAGGGTCGACCGCCACGGTATCGCCGCCCGGCTGGTCCGGGTCGGCACGCCGCCGGAAGGACCGGGACGCGGATGGAAAGAGATCTCCAGAATCCTGCGCGCCGGGACCCTGGACCGCCCGGTTCTCGACCGGGCCCTTCGGATCTTCCGCAGGCTGCTGGAGGCCGAGGCCGTGGTCCACGGACGTCCGTTCGAAAAGGTCCACCTCCACGAGGCCGGCGCGCTGGACGCCATCATCGACGTGGTCGGAGCCTGCGTCGGCCTGCAACATCTGGCACCGGACCGAATCCTGGTATCCCCTCTCGTCACCGGCGGGGGCACCGTGCGATGCCAGCATGGGGAATATCCGGTGCCGGCGCCCGCCACCGCCTGCCTTCTGGAAGGGGTGCCCTCAACCTCAGGCGGCCTCGAGGGGGAACGACTGACACCGACCGGCGCGGCGATCCTGACCACAGCGGCCAACGGTTGGGGGTTCATGCCTGCCATGGTCCTGCGGAAGTCCGGCTACGGATCCGGCACCCGGGATTTCACCGACAGACCGAACGTCCTCAGGATGATGCTGGGCGAAACCGATTCCGCAGCGGCCGGGGGTGAAGTGATAATCCTCGAGTGCACCCTGGACGACACGGTTCCGCAGGTCATCGCCCATACGGCCGGCCGCCTCCTGGACGAGGGCGCACTGGATGTCTGGACCACGCCGGTTCAGATGAAAAAAGGACGGCCCGGACTGACCCTGTCGGTACTGGCCCGGGAAGATCGCTTCCCTGCGCTGAGCGGAATCCTGCTGGAGGAGACCGGTTCCCTGGGCCTGCGCTACCGCCGGGAGAACCGCCTGGAACTGGACCGACAGACAACCACCGTCAAGACACGCTATGGATCCATACGGATCAAGACCGGTCTCATTGCCGGCAGACCGGTTCGAAGCTGGCCTGAATACGAAGATTGCGCCCAGGCGGCCCGCAGCCGGAAAATCCCTCTCAGGGAAGTCCAGGACGAAGCCCTTGCGGCATGGCGAAAGAAACAGGAGACGAAACGCCGTGGAAAATGAAACCCCCGAAGAAAAACCGGAACCGAAGAAGGTCGAGAAACAGCAGATCACCATCGGAAAGTTCATGAACGTCGACCTGCGTGTCGCGATTATCCGGCTGGCCGAACCGGTGGAAGGGGCGGACAAGCTGCTCCGACTGGAAGTGGACCTGGGCGAGGAAGAGCCGCGGCAGATCGTCGCCGGTATCGCCAAGGCCTACAGGCCCGAGGATCTGCTGGGTCGGCGGATCATCGTGGTCGACAACCTCTAACCGGTGACGCTGAAAGGTGTGGAGAGCCGGGGCATGTTGCTGGCAGCCGACCTGGACGGTGTTCCGACTTGGGCGACCTTCAGCGGTGAGGTCCCGCCCGGAACGGCGGTGCACTGATCAGTCGTCGTCCACCGGATGCATGTGGCGGATGTCCCTTTTGCGGATGAACCGGCCGGGCCCGCGCTCACCCTC
>CALZKF010000326.1 GCA_945787955.1 uncultured Acidobacteriota bacterium
GGATCCTACGGCACCGACTGGCTCGGTGCGGAACGTTCGGAGGACACCGGCACCGGAACCTGTCCGTCAACTCAGAACCTGCAGTACACCTGCGACTGAATTGACAGGCTCCGTCGCGGGCGTTAGCGTGGTATTTCGGGATTGGAGACATCCATGAAGGCGCTGCTCGTTTACCCTGCACACGCTCCTCAGACCTACTGGAGTTTCAGCGGCACCCTGCCCTACATCGGACGCCGGGCCTCTCTTCCCCCTCTCAGCCTGATCACCCTGGCGGCTATGCTGCCGCAGCACTGGGAAATCCGGTTGATCGACATGAACGTTTCGACGCTGCGTGACTCCGACCTGTTGTCGGCCGACGTCGTTCTGACGTCAACCATGATCGTGCAGGCCCGGTCGCTGGCCGATGTCGTGTCCCGCTGCAACCGCTTGGGCGTCCCGGTGGCGGCCGGCGGCCCTTATCCCAGCACCTCTCCGGAGCGGATGCGCGGTGTGGATCACGTATTCATAGGCGAGGCCGAAGGCGCCATCGCCGCCTTCGCCCGAGAGTTGGAGCAAGGTTGCGGGAAACCGGTCTATCGCGCCGCCGGCTTTCCTGACGTGGACGATTCCCCCGTGCCCCGATTCGATCTGCTGGACATCGAGGCTTACGCCTCCATGGCGGTGCAGCAATCCAGGGGTTGCCCTTTTGTCTGCGAGTTTTGCGACATCTGGAAACTGTACGGCAGGCGTCACCGGGTCAAATCTCCGGATCGTATGACTGTCGAACTGGACGCCCTGTACGCCACCGGGTGGCGAGGATCGGTCTTCTTCGTCGACGACAATTTCATCGGAAACCGCCGGTTCGCCAAAAACTCGCTTGCTGCGCTGCAGCGCTGGCAGCAGGAACACCGCTTCCCGTTCCAGTTCTATACCGAGGCGTCGGTGAATCTTGGGGTCGACGAAGAACTGATGCGCCTGATGCGGGACGCCGGATTCGACTTCGTGTTCCTCGGCATCGAGACGCCGTCCATCGAGAGCCTGGCCGGAGCCGGCAAGACGGTCAACGCCAACCTCGACCTCCTGGCGGCGGTGCGCAACATCCATGCCCATGGCATGGAGGTATCCGGCGGCTTCATTGTCGGATTCGACGAGGATAACGAGGATATATTCGACCGCCAGATCGAATTCATCGAGGTTGCGGCGATCCCCACCGCCATGGTCACTATCCTGATCGCTCTGGAGGGGACCGACCTGCACAACCGCCTGCGGAGCGAGGGCCGGTTGCTCCAGGAGTCCTACGGCAGCAATACCCATGATTTCCACGCCAACTTCGTGACACGGATGCCGGCCGATCTTCTGGCCGAAGGTTACAAGCGGGTCATGCAGACACTGTACGATCCGGCTCTGCGGAACTATTTCGACCGTTGCCGCCGGCTGCTGGACAGGCTCGGCCCGGGACCGGATGTCAGCCGCCCGGTCACCGCCCGGGACATCCGGGCTCTGGCGCGGTCATTGCGAACCATCCTGACCGAGCGTTACGGCCGGCAATATCTGCGCTTCCTGCTGTGGTCCCTGCGGCGCCATCCGTTCAGGTTCCCTGATGCGGTGCGTCTCGGGATCAAGGGGTTTCACTTCGAGGCGATCACCCGGCAGTCCATGACCTGCAGCGCGATCCGTGCCGACTCTACCCGGGCGCCTGAACGGTTCCGCGCGCGGCTCACCCGGCTGGCCGCGGAGGCGCGGAGCCAGGGAGTGTCGGAGGCGGACAGGATTCGCGCCTTCATCGCCGAGCGGGCCCGGGTCCTGCGTCCGCTGCGCCGAAGAATCGGTCGGCTGGCCCCGGAAACCAGGGCGGCGGCGGTGACGGCCTACGGCGATGCCATGCACCGCATCGATGAACTGTTCACCGAACATGCGCCTGCGGCGGCCCTGGCCGTCGAGGCCGGACAAAAGCGACTAGCCACACTGCGGGCATCGATCGTACGAGACATCGACACCATCCGCAGGCGTTACCTGAAGGTCAGGGACCAGGCCTGCCGAGGGACAGTCGAGTTTCGCCGGGAGCTTCGAGCACTCTACCGTATGCGCAGGGACGCGCTGAAGCGGGCCCGCCGGAGGGTGCGACAACTCCCCAGGGAGTACCGCATTTTCGGAACCCTGGAGCTGCAGCAACTGCGGCAGCGCCTGAACGATCTGCTGCCGGAGCCTGCGGCTTAGTCCGTTTCCTTTGATAATCATCTCCATCGAAGTCCCGGACTTGATGGTTTTGGTCATATCCCTTCGCTGTGCGATTCCACGCCTTCATGAGGTTCCTCCATATACACATCCATGAATGGAGGCACACCATGGCACGGAATTCTGTTGGATCCTCATTCGGCACCGCCTGCATCGTCCTGGCCCTGTTGGTCTTCGGTTCAACGGCGATCGGTGCGGCGGTATTCACGGTCA
>CALZKF010000327.1 GCA_945787955.1 uncultured Acidobacteriota bacterium
AAGCTGGCCAGTCGTACTTGCCAGCCGGCCCTGAAGCTTGCGAAGGCCCAGAAGAAGAACGGCACCTGGGGCAACCGGATCCACGCCGGCGAAACGAAGAAGGATCATGTCAGCATGGAGCACGGCATGCACCTGCTCCTGGAGTACGGCTGGAACCGGGAAACCGCCGCAGTGAAGCTGGCCGCCAAGCTGTTGCGAACCTACCTGACCCAGAAGAGGGACATGCAGTTCTTCGAGTTCACCAAGGAAGTCAAGGCCGATCCCCAGCAGGAGAAGTATTTCCGCTGGTTCTTTCGTATCCTGGCTCTGGAGCTCCTGACCCGCACCGGTTACGACGACAACCGCAGTCGGACGGCGATCATGGAACTGCTGGAACTGACCGCCGGATTCGTGGATCTTCCGGGTAGCCGCAATCCGACCGAGGAAATCGGAGCCAACCACCCGCTGATCCGCCGCGAGGTCTGGAACCGGGGCTACCCGTTCATGCCGGACCTGTACCTTGCACGGGCGTTCGCCTGCTCACCGTGGCTCCTGGACGGCGAGATGGCCAAGATGCGCCTCAAGAAGATATTCGACTACGTCATGTCGCCGACCTACCAGGACCTGGCGCCGGGCCTGGGGCTGGTCAAGACCACCAAGGGCTCGTTCCTCAAGGGCCACGGCATCAAGTTCCACCCCCTGGAGTACTATCAGAATCACGGCCATGTGGACGAGATGCTGATGCACCTGGAACTGTTCGCCAAACTCGGTCTGGTCAACCGTTACCCGATGTTGATGAACCACATCGACTGGGTGTACTCCCAGCAGGGCAGGGACGGCCGCTGGTCGCTGTCCACCAAGCTGTACAGCGACAGCAGCCGCTGGACCGAACTGCAGAGGATCGAGAAGGACTGGCGCAGCCCGACCCGCAAGGAAGTGGACATGACCTTCCGGCTGCTGGTGATCATGAAGAACCAGTGGGAACGGCAGCAGTGGATGCTGGACCGCCGGGACGACGGCTACCCGATCTAGGGCTCGGTGGCAGCCTTATCGGTTCCAGTAGGTGAACTCGGCTTTGTAGCATTCGCTGTCCAGGTCGGTGACCCGGCCCTGCAGGACCGCCTGGACGTCGGCCACCGCCTGATTGTAGACGGAGGGACCGATCTCCTGGAGGCAGAAATCGAGGAACAGACCGGCCTTCAGGTCACCGATGTCCTCATCCATCTGCTCGGCGAACTAGCGCTTGACGGAGATCATGAGACGCTCTTCGACGTCCTTCTTCAGCTTGATGTTCATCGGAGCTCCCTCACGACGTACGACGCCCAGGGGCAGAACGTCCCGACATCGGCGATCCACTTTGCCACGTCGTTCTCTACGTTCTGTGGCCGGCCGTCGCACAGTTCGATGCTGATTTCCACCAGTTCCCATCGTCCCGGCTCGAAATGCCAGGACCATCCCAGGTTGTGGCCGCCGTTGCCCGAAGCGACCGGTCCGTTGATGTGGAGCATGCGCCGATCCGCCGGCAGGGCCAACTGAGCGTCCACTGCGGCCAGGATAAGGGGGTTGGAGGTTACTGCAACAAACTGTCCTTCGGCGTCCGGGATGCCGTGCATGGCGAAAAGGAAAGACCGTTCAGGCGGAGCGGTCGGCGCATCGTTTCCGCCGCAGAACAGGAACAGGGCGACCAGGGCAAGCACGGAAGCCTGTCGGAGGTTTTCGAATCTCAATATTCCTCCAACTCCACCCCAAGCCTGTCGGCGATCCGGTTCACGAAGGCAAAGTACGCCGTGACGGCGCACAGGTCATGAATCGTCCGATCCGTTGACTTCGTCGATTTTCATCAGGATCCGTCCGTCGACCTGCTCCGTGGAGATCAGGAAGTGCACGTCCCGTTCACCCTCCGGGGATCCGAGATTCCGGGTGGCGGGAACTTTGGAGGCGCTGTTGCCGGTGTCCAGGGTTTCGAGCAGGGTGTTCCGCATCGTGCACATGCTGCAGTGGATACTCATTCCGCAGCCACCCGGGCGCCCGGCTTCGGCGCATTCGAACACCTCGCCCAGCATCCGGTCCACGACGGCATCGACCTCCTTGCCTACCAGTTGACAGCCGCTGCGGTTGGCGGCGTGCATGACGCCGCCCTGGCCCAGGAGGAAGACCGGCTCCTCGACCATGTTCAGCATCTCCCGGGCCGACCTGGACGTACCGGTGGTGATCTGGAGGGCGCACGAGGAGCAGATCCCATGGGTGACGGGAGCGTCCGAGATGTGATCCTGTTCCGGGTTCAGGTCTTTCTTGCACCAGCCGCAGACTCTTCGCACAGATGCTTCCTCATGGGGGGTCTATA
>CALZKF010000328.1 GCA_945787955.1 uncultured Acidobacteriota bacterium
ACCCAAGCCGCCCAAGGGCTGGTACATCGCCCTCGGCATCTCCGCCATGCTCATGGGAATGCTGTTCGGCCTGATCGGCTACCTGGTCCTGGTGGGAACCGGCATCTGGGGTCTGCAGATCCCGGTCGGCTGGGGCTTCGCCATCGTCAACTTCGTGTTCTGGGTCGGCATCGGCCACGCCGGAACACTGATCTCGGCGATCCTGTTCCTGTTCCGGCAGAAATGGCGGACCAGCATCAACCGGTTCGCCGAGGCGATGACCATCTTCGCGGTGATCTGCGCCGGCGTATTCCCGGGTATCCATGTCGGCCGGGTCTGGTTCGCCTACTGGATGTTCCCGCTGCCTAACCAGATGGACATGTGGCCGAACTTCCGCAGCCCGTTGCTGTGGGACGTGTTCGCCGTCTCGACCTATTTCACCGTTTCCCTGTTGTTCTGGTACCTGGGCATGATCCCGGACCTGGCCAGCCTCAGGGACCGGGCGGGAACCCGCATCCGCCAGATCGTCTACGGTGTTCTGGCCCTGGGCTGGCGCGGCGCCAACCGGCACTGGCAGCACTATGAGAAGGCCTACCTGCTTCTGGCGGCCCTGGCCACGCCGCTGGTGCTCTCGGTGCACTCGGTGGTGTCCATGGACTTTGCGGTGTCCCAGCTTCCCGGCTGGCACACCACGATCTTCCCGCCGTACTTCGTGGCCGGCGCCATCTTCAGCGGCTTCGCCATGGTGGTCATGCTGGCGGTGCCGGCCCGGGAGTGGTTCGGCCTCAAGGACGTCATCACCCTGCGGCATCTTGAGAACATGAACAAGGTCATCCTGGCCACCGGCTCCATGGTCGGCTACGCCTACGGCATGGAGTTCTTCATCGCGTGGTACAGCGGGAATTCCTTCGAGGGTTTCGCCTTTCTGAACCGGGCGGTGGGACCGTACTGGTGGGCGTACTGGATCATGGTGAGCTGCAACGTAATCACGCCCCAGTTGTTCTGGTTCCGCAAGATCCGGACCTCGCCGTGGATCATGTTCTTCGTGGTCATCTTCGTGAACGTCGGTATGTGGTTCGAGCGCTTCGTCATAACCGTGACCTCCCTGTCCCGGGACTTCCTGCCGTCCAGTTGGGGCTACTACCGCGCCACCTGGGTGGACTACGGCATGTTGATCGGCAGTTTCGGTCTGTTCTTCACGCTGTTCCTGCTGTTCCTCCGGTTCGGCCCGATGGTCGCCATGGCCGAGGTCAAGACCGTGCTCCCCGAGGCCGATCCGCATCACGGTGATCACGGAGACCACGACCGCGAGGAACTGGCCGACGTGCTTGGCGCCCCGGAGGATCCCGCTATCGCGGCTGTCCTCAAGGATGGAGCGCCGGTGGGTGAGCGCTACGGCATACTGGTTCAATTCAAGTCTCCCGCCGAACTGATGAAGGCGGCACGCAAGGTGCGTGACGCCGGGTTCACCAGGTGGGACGTGCATTCACCCTTCCCGGTCCACGGCATGGATCGGGCCATGGGACTGGGCTCCACCAAACTGCCCTGGCTGGTTTTAGGCGGCGGGATCACAGGCTGCTTCGGCGCGATCCTGCTGCAGTGGTGGACCAACGCAGTGGATTACCCGTTTTTGATCAGCGGCAAGCCTCTGTTCAGCCTGCCGGCCAACATCCCGGTGGCGTTCGAGTTGACCATCCTGCTGTCGGCCCTTGCCACGGTGGGAGGGGTGTTCATGCTGATGAAGCTGCCCAGGTTCCATCACCCGTTGTTCCGGAGCCGCCGCTTCCGCAAGGTCACCGACGACCGTTTTTTCATCTGCATCAAGGCCCGAGATCCGAAGTTCGACACCGAAGGGACCGGTTCCTTCGTCAGTACGCTGGGCGGCGATGCCGCCGAGTGGGTGGAGGGTTAGATGGTACGCAAGTGGACCATCTGGGTATTGATTTCCCTGGGAGTACTCTCCCTGTTGCCCTTCGCACTGATCGCCAGAGCCCGGACCGCCCGGACCACCCAGCCCAGGCTGCACGTATTCCCGGACATGGACAGCCAGGGCAAACTCAAGCCCCAGCAGGTCAACCTGCTGTTCGCCGATACCCGTGCCATGCGCCCGCCGGTGGAGGGCACGATCGCCCGGGGCCAGCTCCGCGAGGACGACCATCTGTACCGCGGTGTTCGGGCCGGCGAATGGGCGGCCGGCCACCCCATGGAGGTCAGCCGTGAACTCATGGAGCGCGGCAGGGAGCGTTACGATATTTACTGTTCCCCGTGCCACGGACTGGCCGGTTACGGAGATGGAATCGTCGC
>CALZKF010000329.1 GCA_945787955.1 uncultured Acidobacteriota bacterium
AACTGCAAGATTGGAGAGCAGGACCCGATCGCACAGTGGGTCCGGAGCGAATACGGCTTCCGGGAGTTCCGCGGCCGTGGGCCGGAGCTGATCGCCCTGATCGCGGACAAGCTGGAGAGCTGACAAAAAAGGAGGGGCCTGCCGGTTGGCAGACCCCTTTGCAGCGAAGGAGTAGGAGGAGCAAGAAGAAGGGTAGTTTCTTCAATCAGACCAAAGTGCAGCCTCGCCGGATACGGTGTCGGACCACAGCACTGCGTCGGACCACAGTACTGCGTCACTCCACAACACCGCGTCGGACCACAGCACCGCATCGGACCACAGCACCGCGTCGGACCACAGCACCGCGTCGGACCACAGCACCGCGTCGGACCACAGCACCGCGTCGGACCACAGCACCGCCAAAGACCAGTAGTCATTACCCCAAAGATCGGCGGTATCGGTGATGCTGAGCGTATCGGTCGCCGCTTCCCGAACTACCGTGGGAGACAGGGCGTCGAGGAAGGCAAATCCACCCTCGGTGAGAGCGGCGGAGACGTTCAACACCCCGGCGCCGGCTGCGAATGGATGATCGGCGAAACCATCGGCTGATCGCATGAGCCGGGCCTTGACCGTATCCGGGGTCAGCGTCGGGTATTTCTCCAGCATCAATGCCACGGCGCCGGCCACCTGCGGGGCGGCCATGCTGGTCCCGGAAAGCTCCAGGTACGGGCACGATTTGGGAGATTTACAGATCCGGTTTTCAGGGTGCAGCGTATCCAGCGTCGAGCCGGAGACGTTCAGCGACACGATCCTGTTACCCGGCGCCAGGAGGTCCGGCTTGGCGTAGTGATCGATGAGTGACGGGCCGCGGGAAGAATATGTCGAAACCATGTCGTCGCCAGGATCCAGGTTGCGGTAGTCAGTCAGGGAGCCGACGGTAATCACTTTCGGGGAGTTGCCCGGGCTGGTGATGGAGAACGAACCGTCACGGCCGTAGTTGCCGGCGGAGACCACCACCACGATCCCGGCATCCCAGGCCTGTTCAACGGCCTGCACCAGGGGATCCACCGTGGCGGATTCCAGGATGCGGTGGCCCAGGGACAGGTTCATGACACGGATGCCATAGGTATCTTTATTGGCCAGGACCCAGTCGATCCCGGCGATCACTTCGGAAACGAGACCGGTGCCGGCCTGTTCCAGGACGCGGACATCCACCAGTTCGGCATCGGGAGCGACTCCAACATACAGCTTCTCTTTAAATGAAGCACCGGAACCTGAGATGATGCCGGCCACGTGGGTGCCGTGGCCCCAGCGGTCACCGGTGAAGTTGTCCTGCTCGACCATGTTGACCCGTTCTGCAACCTTGTTCTTGAGATCGGTGTGGTTGGCCAGGCCTGAATCCAGGACGGCGATGGTGATGCCGGCGCCGGTGTAGGTGGTGGGTGTCGTGGGAACCGTCGGGCCGCTTGGGTCGGCAGGTCGGCTTTTGGCGGAAACGCCGCCCATCGCCATCATGGGAACATCAAGGGTCACCCATTCCACGTTCGTTCGTTTTGCCAGCGCAGCCACTGCACCGGCAGGAAGACTCAGGGCCATGCCATGAATCGACTTGAACTCCCGTTTCACGCTGCCGCCCCGGAAGCCGACATCGGTTTTGTCCGCCTGACCGGGAGGGGTCCGGAACGTGACGATGATGTCGATCTTTTTATTGGGATCGCCTTTGGCCTTGTCCTGCAGCGATTTGCTGACCTTGACCTTGTCCGGCTTGGCGGCCACGGCAGGAGCGGTGGCGGCGGCAACGATCACCGCGGCAACAGCAACCAGCACGAGCAGCCGGCGGCTCCAGGCTCGATTTTGGGGGGTGGCTTTCATTACTCATTCCTTTTCGGTTCGAACGCACAGCGATTGCAGCCCTACATAGAGCAACGTGCATGCCATGACCGAAGCGGTGAGGAGCAAAGAAATAAGACCGTAAAGATGGGCTTTTTAAGATTTTATTAGATGCAATAGTGACTGGACCGGTATCGGATCACCGAAAAACCGGCGGATCTTTCCAAAAAAGCGGCTGGGCAAAAAGGTGCCTGACCCCTTTTATAACTCGCAGTCGCCGGAGGAGGGCAGGCGCTCCTCACCGGCGGACGAGATACCGTAACTGCCCGGATCGGACAGTCCCTGGGAGCCGCTGTACAGGTAGAACAGCACCTGGCCGGAGACCGGGGTGTCCAGGTCTTCATAGCCTTCGGTGGTGTTGTTGTTGGAGTCGTTTTCGAGACACAGTACGGTTCCCAGGTCGATGCCCCCGG
>CALZKF010000330.1 GCA_945787955.1 uncultured Acidobacteriota bacterium
CGCCTGACAATGACACCTTTAATCATCAGAGGCGATCTGCTGCAGGTGCGATTCCACCTGGAGGGGGAGATCCGGACCAACGCCAGTCCCCTGTTCCTGAGCCGGTCGGAAACCGTGTTCACCGGGCGGGCCACCGTCAATGAGTTCATGGCCACCAGCGGCGATCCCCCCGTGGGATACCTCTTCTCGGTAACACCGGTTTTCTGAACCCGGCACCGGGCGAACCTGGCGTCGGACCGGTATTATGGTGTGCGTGGGATCCTGCTACCCAGTCTCAGGCCAGGCCGGCCGACATGGCGCGGCGCCGATTTGATACGGCGCCGGCGGCAAACCGTGTTCTTACGAGCCGCGGTTATGGTTGCAGGAATCTGTCTGTGCCTTCCGGCGCATACCGCTTCGGCCTATGCCACCGAAGACCGCATCGAATTGAATTCGGAGCTGGCGGTATTGGTTCGGGACGGACGCGATCTTTTCTTGGAGGTCCGTCCAGGCGAACCGACGACTTACGAGGCTCTGGCAGAACGGTTCGCCGGAAACCGCAACCTGGCGCCGGAGATATCCGCCGGCAACGATCATGAACCGCCGGACCGGGCGAAACGGCTGCTGCTCGCCTTTAACCTGCTGACCGACGAATATCGCTCCCTGGTATTGCTGAACCTGTTCCCGGGAGACCGTCTCACTCAGGAAGGTTGGTTCCATACCGCCCGGAACGGCGCCGTCCCCACCGCCGGCGAAGGGATGTGGCAGCTGGCGGTTTGGTTCATGGGAGATGGAAACCGGTTCGGCGAGTTGATGGAAATCAACGGTCTGACCACCCCCGAACTGCGGCCGGGTCAGACGATCCGAATTCCGCCGGCCGTTCTGCACCGGTCGCTGAAGCAGGAAGCGGTTTCCGATGATCGTTCACTGGTGTACGGTGTCGACCGGCAGGGGCCTTACGCCGGGTACCGTCTCAAGGCGGGCGAGGCGATGTATTCGTCGGTTGTGGTCCGGTTCACCGGCCGCACCCGGGCTGAGAACGTGGTCCAGCTCGCCGGCGAACTGGCGGCTCGCAGCGGCATCTCCGACATGGGAGACATCCCGGTGGGGTACATGATCAAGATCCCCTACGCGGAGCTGACAGCGGAGTACCTGCCGGCGACCCACCCGAGGCGGAAGGAAGCGGAAGCCGACCGGGTCGCAAGGGCGGAGGCACTGGCGGAAGCACCGGTGCCGGTTACCGAGGGCGGCCTGGAAGGGGTGCTGATCATCATCGACCCGGGCCACGGCGGCCGGGACACCGGCACCATCAAACATGGACTTACCGAACACGAGTATGTCTACGATGTGGCCTGCCGACTCCGCCGGCTTCTCCAGGATCGGACTGCAGCCCGGGTCGAGATGACTCTCAAGGACCGCAAGACCGGATACAAGCCGAGCCGGGGCGACCGCATCAAACCGACCCGCCAGGGCGAGATACTGACCCATCCTCCTTTCCTGGCAAGGGCGGAAGGCGAAGCCCGCATCGGCGTCAACCTGCGCTGGTACCTGGCCAATTCGATCTACCGCAACGCGTTGAACTCCGGGACGGACAAGAACAAAATCGTGTTCATCTCACTCCATGCAGATTCCCGGCACCCGTCGCTGCGGGGCGCCATGATCTACGTCCCCGGGGCGCGCTACCGCACGAGGACCTACGGCGTGAACGGACCTGGTTACGACACCTACCGTGAGGTCAGGGAGAAGCCGACCACCCGATTCGGCAAAAACCAGCGCGTGCATTCGGAGGCGGTCTCCCGGGAACTGGCGGACGAGATCCTCAAGGGGTTCCGGCGGCAAGGCCTGGAAGTCCCCATAACCAACCCGGTACGGGACAGCATTATTCGATCCAAGGGCCGCCGCTGGCTGCCTGCGGTGCTGAGAGGGAACGAGGTCCCGACCAAGATCCTGATGGAGATGGTGAACCTGAGCAACAGGCAGGATGCTGCGATCCTCGAAAAAGCCCGGAATCGCGAAAAACTTGCGACCGCGCTGGCCGATGGTATCCTAACTCACTTCGGCGAGAAGCCTCTGGAGTAATCCCACCGGTAACGTTTGGAGATCACGGGACCATGCCGATTTACGAGTATTCATGCACCGCCTGCAGGCGGACGTTCGAGAAGATCCAGAAGGTAGGCGCCCGCACCCTGCGAAAATGCGAGGAATGCGGCGGCAAGCTGGAGAAGCTGGTGTCCCGGTCCGCCTTCCACCTCAAAGGGGGTGG
>CALZKF010000331.1 GCA_945787955.1 uncultured Acidobacteriota bacterium
ACCACCGTTTGTTCGATCCTCAAATCATGAGATACGGGTCAAATTGCCAAGCTGTGAACAACTACCCCGATTTCCGGCATCCTATACATCTACGTGGGATTCCTGTACAATCGCCGCCAGCAAGGTCGGATTCAAAGGTCAGGCCTGGAGGGTTATGATGGCTCAAGTGACCCAGAAGGAGAGGCCGATCGGTGTGTCGAGCCCTTTGGGCGATGACGCACTGCTTTTTCGAGGTATGACGGCGAACGAACACCTGGGCCGCCTGTTCCAGTTCGATCTGGACCTCCTGAGTGAAAACGACCAGATCAATATTCCTGACATCCTGGGGCAGAACGTGACGGTCCGCCTGGCCCTGCCCGGAAACAAGACCCGCTACTTCAACGGTTTCGTAAGCCGGTTCTCCCACCTGGGCACCGAAGGGAAATACGCCCACTATCAGGCCACCCTGCGTCCATGGCTCTGGTTCCTGACCCGCACCGCCGACTGCCGGATTTTCCAAAAGATGACCGTCCCGGACATTATCAAGGAAGTATTCCGCGAACACGGCTTTACCGATTTCGAGGAAGCCCTGAGCGGCTCATACAGAACCTGGACCTACTGTGTCCAGTACAGGGAAACCGACTTCAACTTCGTCAGCCGGCTCATGGAGCAGGAAGGGATCTACTACTACTTCAAGCACGAGAAGTCCAAGCATGTCCTCGTGCTGGCCGACTCCATCAGCGCCCATGAGCCGTTCCCCGGTTATGAGGAGATTCCGTTCTTCCCGGAAGTGGATGATACCGCTCCGGAGGACCGCGACCGGTTTTTCGACTGGTCTCTGGCCCAGGAAGTGCAGCCCGGCACCTATGCCATCAACGACTATGACTTCGAAAAGCCGAAAGCCGACCTGGCGGTGAAGTCGACCATCTCCCGGGATCATTCCCAGGCCGAATACGAGATGTACGATTATCCCGGCGAATATATCGATACCGGCGACGGCGACAATTACGTCCGCAGCCGTATCGAGGAACTGCACTGCCGGTACGAGCAGGCCCAGGGCTCGGCCAACGCCAGGGGTCTTACCACCGGAGCGCTTTTCAAGCTGACCGACTGTCCTCGCGAAGATCAGAACCGGGAGTACCTGATCACGTCGGCACGCCATGAACTGGAACTGGACCAGTACCAGACCGGAAGCAGCGGCAGCGGATCCTCGTATGGTTGCACCATTACCGCCATCGAAAGCAAGCAACCGTACCGCTCCCCCCGGATGACTCCCAAACCGGTGGTGCAGGGGCCCCAGACCGCCGTGGTGGTGGGAAAGTCGGGAGAGGAGATCTGGACCGACCACTACGGCCGGGTGAAGGTGCAGTTCCACTGGGACCGTTACGGCAAGGCCGACGAGAACAGCTCGTGCTGGGTACGCGTGGCCAACGTCTGGGCAGGGAAGAGCTGGGGCGGGATCCAGATCCCCAGGGTCGGCCAGGAGGTGATTGTCGAGTTCCTGGAAGGTGATCCGGATAATCCGATCATTACCGGCCGGGTGTACAACGCCGACAACATGCCGCCCTACGACCTGCCGGCCAACCAGACCCAGAGCGGCATGAAGAGCCGCAGCACCAAGGAAGGCTCCGGAGAGAACTTCAACGAAATCCGGTTCGAGGACCTGAAAGGCCAAGAGGAAGTCTACATCCACGCCGAGAAAGACCACAACCAGGTCACGGAGAACGATCGCAGCGAAGACGTAGGCCATGACCGCAAGTTGACGGTAGGAAACGACAAGAGCGAAACCGTCGGGAATGACAAGTCGATTTCGGTCGGGGTGAATCACGGGGAGAATGTCGGCGAAGACATGACACTAACGGTCGGGAAAAACCGGACGATGACGATTGGCGAGGATCTAAGCGAATCGGTTAATGGCGCAATGACACTCACAGTTTCCAAGGATCGGGCAATGACCGTCACCCAGGACCTGAAAGAGACCGTGGACGGCGACATGAGCCTGGCCGTGGCAAAAAACCAAGCCAGCAATATCGGAAAAAACCTCGCGCTTGACGTCGGCAAGGACACGGTGATAGCGGTTGGTGGAAACAAGTCTCAGGAGGTGGGGAAGAAGTATAGTCTGGAAGCGAAATCAGTCACCATTACCGCAGACGACGAACTGACGATCGTAGTCGGAAAAGCTAAATTACAGTTCAAGAAGAACGGTGATATCACCATGGACGGCAAGAAGATCACCGTGAAGGGTTCCG
>CALZKF010000332.1 GCA_945787955.1 uncultured Acidobacteriota bacterium
GATCAACAAGGATCCCGAAGCGCCGATTTTCAAGGTTGCCGACTACGGCATCGTAGGCGACCTGTTCGATGTCGTGCCGAAACTGACGGCAGCGCTCCAGGCTCTCAACGCCTGAACCGGTTTGAAAATCAGACCTCGTCGGTGAAAAAATCCTTGAGGCACTGGATGCGGTCTTCGTAGGTGTCGGGGTACAGCAGCCAGGTGGCCGCCGACACGGAAGACAACAGCGAGTTGCCGTCCTGGGGCGTGAAGCAATATCCGACGACTTCGTTGTCGTTCCGTACCGTCAGGGATCCGACCGGCAGCACCGTCACGTTCAAGATCCGGCCGAAATGTCCATGATCCCGACCATAGGAGAACACCGAGTTGGCCGAGTTCTTGTAGGTGATGGCGACCCGGTCGTTGGCATTGACCTTTTCCAGCAGCGCTTCTTTGTTGGTGGGGTTCTTGACCTTGATATCGAAGAATATGGTGTGCATGTACTGTGAGTTCAGTTTGATCGCCGACGAGAAGATGTTCAGGTCGTGCCCCAGGGTATTGAACAGGTGCCAGGCATCACGGGCGTGGTGGGTTCCAAAGCGGGCGTCTTTATGGCTGCCGACCTGTGGCGCCGGGACGAAACCGCCGTCCTGGGAAATATCGTTGGCCCGTCGCATGCAGACGAACCGGCCGTCCACCAGATTTTCGGGGCCGCCGTCGGCCAGGGCCAGGGTTTCCAGAAGAACCGACAGGTTGTGGGTGTTGCAGGACACAACCTGGATGAACTGGTCCTTCCCGCGCTCCAGCGCCTGGTCGTTGACGCCCCGGGCGTACGGTTTACCGAATCCGAATTCGCTGCCCTGGGCGATGAATCCCAGTGTGTCGGAGGTGAATTTATCGTAGTACTCCTGCTTGTTGCTGGTGCCCACGCCGGAAGGGGTGCAATCGATGACCACGGCGGCCCGTTTCAGGGCTTCCACCGTTTCGAACGAGGGCTCCATGCCCAGGTCCTGGAAGCCCTTGACGGCGGACTTGTCCACGCAGAGCTTCGCGCCCCGACGCAATAGATCCTTGACCTTGGAGCGGTCGGTCAGGAGCGGCGTTCGCTTGTGGAAGGTGACCTCATCGATCCCCAATGGATCCTTCATGGAGGTCAGAAGGCCGATGAGAGGCTCGCCGATGGTTCCGGTTCCGATGACGTGGACGACTGCGCTTGATGACATGCTGTTCTCCGATAGGGTATTTTCCGTTGATGGGTGCTACCGTTGCAGACGCGAACGCACTATGACATGGCGAAACCGAGCGTGTCAACGCGACCCTCAAGGCCGTGAACATCCGGGAATGTTGACAGTTTGAACAACCGTTTCTAGAATCTGCAAATAACGTTCTCTCAGCTATTTGGAGAGATCCTTGAGCGAACACGAAAGCAGCGCGATCCCGACTATGGCGGTGCGGGAACTGCTCACCGATCAGTCCGCCGAAGATCTGGGTCTGGAGCTGATCGGCGGCGACGACGGGCTGGACAACCTGATCAACCGTCCCCGCATCCAGAAGCCGGGCCTGGCCCTGGCCGGCTTCCTGGAGTACATCCACCCGGGTCGAGTCCAGATCCTGGGGAAATCGGAAATCCGGTTCCTGTCTGAAAGGGCTCCGGCGGAGCGCAGTCGCATCGCCGCCATGATCTGCCGCCACGGAGTATCCTGTTTCGTCATCACCGAAAGCCTGGAACCGGCGAAGGAGCTGATGGCCGCCGCCAACGAATCGGCGGTGCCGCTGTTTCGCACCGACCTGCCCACATCCCAGGTTATCGATGGTCTGACCGGGTTCCTGCAGGACCGTTTGGCGCCTCGTGCGGTCATGCACGGCGTGCTGGTTGACGTCTACGGTCTGGGCGTGTTCATCATCGGAGAATCCGGTATCGGCAAGAGCGAGTGCGCTTTGGACCTGGTCGTTCGCGGCCACCGCCTGGTTTCCGACGATGTTGCCGAAATGAAACGACTGGGCCCGAGGATTGTCGGCACCGGTCCGGAAATGACCCGCCATCACCTTGAACTCAGGGGGCTTGGGATCGTCAACGTCAAGGACCTGTTCGGGGTCGCTTCGGTCCGGATCACAAAAGATGTTGAGTTCGTTATCCGGCTGGATCAATGGGCCGACGACAAAAAATACGACCGCCTCGGCCTGGACGACCGGGAATACGATATCCTTGGCGTGCGGTTACCGTTCGTGGAGATGCCGGTAGGT
>CALZKF010000333.1 GCA_945787955.1 uncultured Acidobacteriota bacterium
GTGGCCACGGGTGCCGGGTCCATGGTGATTATATCTATGCGTTCGTTATCCCCCCGGCCGTACATTTACAGTACATCGGACAAAACAAGGCCAAGGCCGCCGTTTGCGGCTCTTGACTAACTGCTTTGTTATGTAGGATTTAAGTGGTCGGGGCGAGAGGATTTGAACCTCCGACCCCCTGCACCCGAAGCAGGTGCGCTACCAGGCTGCGCTACGCCCCGACCTGTCCCACCTTGCAGGACCGGCAGATAGTACCAGCCCCGCCAAGCGGCTGCAATGCAAGGATATGAGCGGTTCCGGGCATACTCAGAGCAGCCGGATCGCCCAGAACCCGAGAATCAGAAGAGCGACCAGCAGGATGGAGATCCAGCCCAGATGTTTCTCGACAAACGGCAGCACGCGAGGCCCCATCCGTCCCACCAGCTCCGCCACCAGGAAGAAGCGGGCGGACCGGCCGACGATGGAGGCGGCTATGAACACCGGCAGGGAAACCTGAAACACTCCGGCGGCGATGGTGAACACCTTGAACGGGATCGGCGTGAACCCGGCGGTAAAAAGTGCCATGAAGGCGTTGTCGTTGTACAACTGCTCCACAGCATCGAAATTCCCGTGGGTCATCCCCAGGAACCCGAGGTATTCGAACGTGAAGTCGGCAATACCGATCCACAGCAGGCGGCCGATGCCGTATCCGGCCAGACCACCCAGGACCGAACCTGCCGACGCCAGGAAGGCGTACAGCCTGGCCCGGGCGGCGTTGGCCACGGTCATGGCGATCAGCAGCACGTCGGCCGGAATCGGGAAAAAGCTGGCCTCGGCGAACGCCAGGGCGAACAAGGCACCCTTGGCATTGCGATGCCCGGCCCACTTCAACACCCAGCGGTACAGGCGGTGGTGGATACCGTTACGAGTCTCGCCGCTCACCGCTCCCACCCGTATTTTCCCACCAGGGGCACGAACCGGCACGGGCCATGGCTCTCACGGATATTGCGCCCCCGGCGGCGGGTCAACACCGTCAGAGTCTGGTCCTCATCCTCGTCCCGGGAGCCCTTGTGGTCGGTGGTGATCGGGATAACCAGCCTTCCACCGTCCTCCAGTTGATCCACCAGGGTGGCGGGAACGTCCGGCGCCCCGGCGGTGACCACGATGGCGCGGTACGGTGCGAACTCACCCCAGCCGTAGGTGCCGTCGAATATCTTGAAATGGACGTTCTCGATCCCCAGGTCCCGGATCGTCTTCCGTGCCCGTCGGGACAGGTCCGGTATCCGCTCGACGGTGTAGACCTGATCGAACAGCGAGGACAAAACGGCGGCCTGGTACCCTGAACCGGTTCCGATTTCCAGGACCTTGCCCTTGCCGTCGGGACGGGTCAACTCGGTCATCTTCGCAACGATCCAGGGTTGGGAAATGGTCTGCTTCTCTCCGATCGGCAAAGCCGAATCGCTGTAGGCCCGGTTGGTCAGGGCCTCTTCGACGAACTTTTCCCGGGGCACGTCGGACATCGCTTTCAGCACACCGGCATGCTTGATGCCCCGGTCCTCGATAAGCCGGGCCATTTTCTCCCGGCGGATGCGCTGGTCCCCTGCCCGGATCAACGGTATGCCACCGGAATCCAGGATCGCAGCGACTCCAGGGAACTCTCGTGGGTCAGGTTGGCGAACAGCGGAGATACCGAAATGAATCCGTCTGCAATGGCGCGGTGGTCGCCGTCGGCCTCATCGGTCGGTGTGGTGTCGGCCCCGGCGATCCAGAAATAAGGTTTCCCCGACGGGTCCAGTCGGCGGTCCATGGACGCCCGGTAGGTCCGGGTGCCCTGCCGGGTGACCCTTATGCCGTTCGGCTCGCACGGCGGGATGTTGACGTTGAGGAACACACCTTCCGGCAACCCGCGCTCCAGCACCCTGGAACCGTGTTCCCTGATAAACCCGGCGGCCTGGTGGTAATCGATGTGGTCGTCATCGAACCGGCCTGCGGAGACCGCAACCGCGGGGATGTGGAGCAGCGTCCCTTCCAGGGCCCCGGCCACCGTGCCGGAATAGGTCACGTCATCGCCGATATTGAGACCCCGGTTGATGCCGGAAACGACCAGGTCCGGCTTCTGGCCGTCGGTCAGGTTGTCCAGTCCCAGGTGGATACAATCGGTAGGCGTACCGTTGATGGCGTAGCGGT
>CALZKF010000334.1 GCA_945787955.1 uncultured Acidobacteriota bacterium
GACCGACTCCGCCAGGGGAGGCTGCGCGTCCCGGATAATGGAGGACAGGGTGTCGGTGACCGTTTCACCTTTGAACGGGCTCTTGCCGGTCACCATTTCGTACAGCATGACGCCGAAAGAAAAAATGTCCGAACGTGTATCCAGCTGGTGGCCCCGGGCCTGTTCCGGAGACATGTAGGCGGCGGTGCCCAGGATCCGTCCCTCACCGGTGATGTTCAGGGAGACCGTATTATCGCCGCTATGATCCTCGCCGGGGGCCGCCTGTCCGGGGAGCTGGAAGGTCTAGGCGAGACCGAAATCCAGGATCTTGACATGCCCGTCGGGAGTGACGATGACGTTTTCAGGTTTCAAGTCCCGGTGGACGATATGCTCGGCGTGGGCCCTGGCCAGGCCGTCGGTTATTTCAATCCCCATCCGGATCGATTCCGACGGCGTCAACGGCCTGTCGCCGATGACGTTGCTGAGCATTTTCCCTTCCACCAGCTCCATGGCGATGAATATCTGGTCGTCGACCTTGTCCACTTCATGGATGGTGGCGATGTTGGGGTGATTCAGCCTGGCGGCGGTGCGCGCTTCCATGAGGAATCGCTGGCGTCGGTCTTCGTCGTCTATGAAATCGGGGCGCAGTACCTTCAGAGCCACCTCGCGGCCCAGGTTTTCGTCTACCGCACGGTAGACAACACCCATGCCGCCCTGGCCCAGTTCTCCGGTGATCCGGAAATGGGAGATCCGCGAATCGATCATGCGCTACCTTTGACTCCACCGTCGGGTTTGAACTCGGTGGCGGCCATCCCCCTCGGAAGAGAGTCTCTGAATTTTACCTCAGGATCCGGCAGGGGGAAACTGAACGAAAAACGCCGCCGTTCTGTATAACGAACGGCGGCGTCATTTCGTTGCATCGGTATCGGTAGACTTATTTCAAGTACGCCACAGAGTCGGTCATCGCCTTGACGATGTCGTCCGCTTCATAGAGCGGTTTGCCGTCCACAACCAGACAGGGCGCCTGGTCCTTGCCGCCGAGTTTCACCAGTTCCGCCTTGGCTGCCGGGTCATCGGTTACGTTTTTGAGGATGATCGCTCCACCCAGATGGAAGTTGGCCAGGGCGTTCATCGCCTTCAGGGAGTGCCCGCATGACGATTTCACGTACAGCGTCGATCCTCTGGGGAATGTAGCCGGCGAAGGCACGGCTTCTTTCGGTCCGCTGTATTCCTGGTCGACTTTCTCGCAAAGGGCGGCCAGCTCAGCGATGTCCCGGCCTCCGGCAGGGGTCACCGAGGAGATGTGCCGCACCGTTCCTCCGGCGTCGATGATCACGGTGGCGCGATCGGTGATGCCGGCCTTTTCAAGATACAGCCCGTAACTGGCGGCAACGGCTCCCTTGGGGTGGAAATCGGACAGCAGCGGGAAGGAGACTCCTCCCAGGCTTGCTGCCCAGTTGGCATGGCAAAAAACACTGTCGATACTGATACCCAGAACCTGGGTATTGGCGGCGCCGAAACGGGAGAGCAGAGCTTCCGTCTCGGGCACTTCCCTGCTTCAGGTCGGTGTGAAATCGAGGGGGTAGAACAGCAGCATCACGTGGTGCTTGCCGGTGAGACTATCCAGGGAAATTTCACGCCCGAGGTGGTCCTTGAGTGTGAACCCGGGCGCCTTGGTGCCTTCGGCGATCATCGCTTCCTCCTTCTGTCAATGTTGTGTGATCGGTGCCGTGCCGGGACGCTCCGTCCCGGCCCGGGCATTGTAGCCTATTCCGCAAAATGTCCCTTCGGTCCCTCTCCGCCGGGGCCGCCTATGCCGGTCCGTCGTCCGGGAGCGCGGTGACTTCGAAGCCGAGATCGGTGATCCGGTCCGCAAGGGTGACACGGGCCGGGAAAACCGGATCCCTCCCACCGCGGCCTGCACCATGGCCGCGCCGAGCTTCAGGTTCGATTTCATGCAGCTCCCTCTTATGGAATCGTTTGCTCCGGACTGAGGTTTTACGGCGTTACACAGGCCGGGTCAACGCAGCGTGTAGCGCAGAATGCGGATGGCCGGCCGTAACCACCTCACCCGGCAGGTCTTGCGGTTGAACGCCGTGCAGTACACCATCCGCCGGTGGACGCTACTGACTCAAAACCGGACGGACGAT
>CALZKF010000335.1 GCA_945787955.1 uncultured Acidobacteriota bacterium
TAGCTCCCTGCGGTCGCTGACCCGTAGGGAAGAAGGCATTGATTACATGCGGGTTACGAGGAGTCCGAGGGTTATGGACACCCAGATGGACACCTGTTTTTGGGAAACCCTAATTCTCCCCACTCATCGAATCGCTACAAGATCTTTTCCTTTTTCGAATGGGCCCGAGTTGTGCACGGCCAGGTGATACTCCGCCGTCAGGGCCCTTGACAGGACAGCGTCTTCGGCCGCTCGCTAGGCACACTGTCGAATCCCAGGCCGCCCTCGGTCGTCCCCCAGGCCACGGCAAGATAGAAGACCCCTCGACCCTGATCTGGCTGGTCCGTGTCGTCCAGGCTGTTCGAAATGTCGCAGAAGTGGCGCGCCCCGAGGACCGTGTTCGGATCCTGCGTGTAGACGCCGGTCTCTCGCAGCGTCTCGAGATCGCCGCGGTAAACGTTGTAGGCCTGGGGCACGTGGTTCCCGGGATCCCAGAGGAAGGTGTCCTTCCCGGCTCCAGCCCGCAGGTTCGTCAGGCCCTCGTTCTCCCGCGCTCCGATGTCCTTGCGGGCAATGCCGTCGACGTCGCCGTCGATTGGTCGCGGCACCCCACGCAAATCCTCGGTCGAGGCCCAGGCATCCGAGCCCGCATCGACCAGAAGCGAGTGGCTGCGCGGCTGGAACGAGACGAAGCCGGCTTCGGTCGCATCCACGAACATCGGATCGACCGAGATGTTCCCGTCTGTTCCCACAGGATCCGGCACGGCGCAGTAATCGTCCGGGGCGTTGCCGAAAACGTCGTTGGAGTGGAAGGTGGAGCCCTCGGGGCTGAAGACCCCGCCACCGCAACCGAACTCGGTGGTGATCGTCGAGTTGTCGACGATGACGTTGTTCGCCAGCACCGCGGAATCCGTCGCCAGGAAGATAGCCCCGCCGTAGTACGCGGAGTTACCGATCATCGTGTTGCTGATGATCTGGGGATCGCCGCTCGCGACGTACATCGCCCCCCCGTAGTAGCCGACGTTGCCCACGAACAGGTTGCCGACCACGCGGGCGCCATCCGTGTTCCAGAGAGACACGGCTCCCCCGAACAGACCTTCGTTCCCGCGGATGACATTGTACGTGATCACGGGAGCGTTGGGCGGGACGAAACCCAGGTCGACAAAGACGGCGGCACCACTTGGGCCGAACGGATCTCCGTTGTGTTCGATCACGTTGCGGGTGATCACCGGCGCCCCGCCGCTGATCTTGACCCCACCACCCGTGGGCGAGGGGCCGGCCCCGTTGCGGATCGTGAATCCCGTCAGCACCGTCTGCGGCCCGAGACCGTCCAGGATCACAGCGATACCGCTCCGCTGGGCGTCGATGATCGTGCAATTCGGCGACTGGCCCTGTACTGGGACCGCGTCGCGCATGACGATGTGCTCGTTGTACACGCCGCAGCGGACGAAGACGTCGTCTATCCCTGGGACTGCGACGTCGATCGCCGACTGGATCGTCGGGTAGGGGGTGCCGCCGTCAGGATCGACCTCTAACGTAGCAGAGTTCGTCCAGAAAGAGAGCGCTCCGGCCAGGAAGAGAAGAACGAAGATGCACGCCATTCGACAGGAGACTCGGGACTTCATGGTGCCCTCCTCCGGACCGCCCCGGCCCTGCGCTCGGCCTTCACTATCCGTTAGCGTTTACCCATATTACGCATAATACACACGAGGCGGCAACGGAGGACTGCTCCTATTTGCGGCCAACGTGCTGCTGGAGGGGATGTCGCCGCAAACCAAGGACTTCGTCGATGCCAAGTTACAGGACCCCGCGGCAAGGTGGGGGTCCGTTTTGTTCGGCGCGAGCTACTGCCCCGGCGAAACGGCGGTGACCGAGAATCTCCGATGGTGCCCAGCGAGGAGTTATGACCCAGTTCTGCCCCAGTTTGGCCCTTTCAACGCATGTGCGATATCGAGGACGTCCGTGCAACCCACTGAAAACAAATGGTGCCGGAGCCGGGACTTCCTCCTGCGCTAAAGCTACGGAGGACCAGCAACCCGGACGAGCGTTAGCTCAGATGGGATGAGAAGGTCGACCTCCATCGCGGGGTATCCATTAGGATCCCCATGAAAACAAATTTCGGGCTTATCAGGCCCAAATGGAGGTCGAC
>CALZKF010000336.1 GCA_945787955.1 uncultured Acidobacteriota bacterium
ACTGGAGGGTGACGCACGAAGCCGCGACGTTCCACAGCCAGATCCGGTTCGCCACCACCGGGTCGGCTATCCCGATGCGCATCCTTCGACGGAGCATCGCGTGGTAGAGGTAGCCCGACCCTTCGATCGCCGCGCTCCGCTGACCGCGCGAGCCTAGCCCAACTTCCGCAGTTCAGAGGTTGGTTTCGAGGTTTTTCAGGCACTTAGGGTCGCGAGTCGGCACTACATTTCGACGACATGTGGGGGGAAGCCGCAGCCGCTCCGGGAGCCGGAGGCCGAGGCGATCGAGCAGCATGGCCTGCGCCTTGTCGGGCCGCACGACACAGCGGATGCGGAGCTCGCGGCCGGGCTCATCCGCCAGTGGCAGCACGACGTCAGTGCTCTGGATACGGCCGATCTCCTCCAAGACCGTGCGAGGGCTGTTGCCAAGTTCCGCACGACGCTGCCACTGCTCCAAGGTTTTCCAGAGCACGTAGCCCAGAAAGCAGACCAGGATGTGGGCTTCGACGCGCTCTTGCTTCTGATGCCAGATGGGTCGGATCGAGAGGTCGCTCTTGTGGATCCGGAAGGCGGCCTCCGCCTCGGTCAGCTGAATGTAGGTGCGCCATAGCTCCTCCGAACTCCAGTCGCTGACGTTGGTCCGCAGGATGTAGGTGCCCTCACTGTGCTGGGCCCAGGTGTCCCACTCGGGCTTGGCCGACCAGACCAGACGCAAGCCCGCGGCCTGCGTCGGGTCGTCCTCGACCCGGATCTGGTAGCGCCCCGCCGCACGGGAGTTCTGCGCCAGCATCCGTCCGATCTGGCGTCCGACGGCCTCGCGGTCAAGACGCTTGCGCGAACGCCCCAGACGCCGACCCAGGCTCGCCAACCGCTCTTCGATCCGCTTCGAGAAGCGCTCGTGCATGGCTCGCTCCTTCGCCCGGCGATCCGCCGAGCGACAAAGCAGGAAGGTCTCGTTGCCATCGGGCCCCGGGCACAACTTGGCCTCCACACCATCGCGAACGGAGCGCCAGTCGCGACTCGAGGCGATCTCCCGACTCCACCTCCGCAGCTCGCTCTTCGGCGTCCCGATCAGGTAGCGACGTCCCGTCTCTTGGAGCCACGACACGTTCTCTGTGCTCGACATGCCACGGTCCATCACCCAGATCCGATCTGCCATCCCGTAGCGGGACTCCATCGCCTCCACGATCTCCTCGACCGTGGTGACGTCCGTCCGGTTGCCCGCAAACACCTCGTAGCCGAGCGGCATCCCCTCCCGCGTCACCACCAGCGCGATGCAAACCTGTTTGCAGTCCGGACGGTGGTCGCGACTATGGCCTCGCTGGGCCAGAGGATTGCGGGCGGCCTCACCCTCGAAGTAGGTACTCGTCACGTCGTAGAGCAGCAGGTCATAGGACAGGTCGAACAGCTCTCCGAGCCGCTTCACCAGGTGGCGCTCGATCGCCTCCTTGTGGGGCAGAAGCCGGTCCAACGCTCGGTAGAGCCGATCGTCGTTCACCCGATCAGCTGGCAACCCCAGCACATCTTCGAGCGCGGTGCGTCGGTACCAGTCCTCGGCGACGTGGAGTTCACTCGACGGTTCGCACAGTCGCGCGATGACCATCACCGCGGCCATCACCGGCCACGGCACTTGCTCCCGGCCCCGAGGCAGGAGTTCCTCGCACAGCACGTCCAGCCGGAGCGCCTGCCACAGCCGCCAACCCAACCACACGCCGCCAAAGGAGCGACCCCGCTCGACTCGGATGTGATCCAGCCGGACCTTGGCTGTGGCTTCCGCACTCCCGGCTTCTTCAAATAGCTCCCGCTGTTCTCCCCGACCCGTGATCTCCCGCGCCAGGGTCTTGGCCTTTGCCCGTCCCTCGGCGTCCAACTCGCCCAGCTGCGCCACCGTCTCCTGAACGACCTTGCCGTTGCGTCGCACCGACCGCACCAGGCGCCAGTACGTGTGCGCCTTGCCATCCTTGCGGCGAACCGAGTGGCGGAGATACACGCCAACTCACCCCCTTACCATGCTGTTTTCGCAGCTCTGACAGGGGCTTGGCAAGGGGGTAGGTCGGCACTACACGCTGATCTGGGGACTGCCCCTACGCAATTCCGGATACTTGCGCCTGCGACAACCCCCAACTT
>CALZKF010000337.1 GCA_945787955.1 uncultured Acidobacteriota bacterium
CATAGCAGATGGATGTATTGATGCTGACTGCTCCTTAATTGGCGGGGAAACTGCTGAAATGCCCGGTTTTTATGATAAAGGTGAGTATGACCTGTCAGGGTTTGCGGTTGGCGTCGTAAATAAAAAAGAGATAATTAACGGCAATTCCATAAAGAGCGGTGACCTGTTAATCGGACTGGCATCCAGCGGCATTCACAGTAATGGATACTCTATGGTAAGAAAGCTGTTTTTTGATATGAACAATTACAGCCCACGGAAAAGAATCAAGGAACTGGGATGTTCATTAGGTGAGGAACTACTGAAGCCGACGCGTATTTATGTCAGAAGCGTTAAGAAAATACTGCAAAGCATCAGGATCAAGGGCATTGCACATATAACAGGCGGTGGACTGACTGAGAACCTTCCCAGGATTTTACCTGCGAAATCAGGACTTGGTTTTTTTATTGAAAAAAATAGCTGGAAGATTCAGGGCATCTTTCATTTAATCCAGTCCATGGGAGCAGTGCGTGATACTGAGATGTTCAAGACGTTCAATATGGGAATTGGTATGGTGCTTGTTATCAATAAATCCGATGCACCCATGCTGATGAAGAAACTTAAACGACTTGGAGAGACTGCTTACATTATAGGGACCGTTGGAAAAGGCAGAGGAGGAGTAGAGTATGTCTGATGTATTAAAAATAGGGGTTCTTGCTTCCGGCAGAGGATCTAATTTCCAGTCAATTATTGATAACATCGAGTCAGGACATATTAAAGCCCTCATCTCTGTTCTAGTTACGGACAATCCCGGGGCCTATGTACTCGAACGATGCAGGAAACATACTATTGAATCGCTCATCATGAAACCGGCTGATTATCCTGACAGGAACAGCTATTACGCCGCCATTGCAGATGAACTCATGAAGAGAGAAGTGGGGCTTGTAGTTCTTGCAGGTTTTATGCGGGTAGTGGGTAAAGCACTGATCGATACATTTCCCAATAAAATAATGAATATCCACCCTGCCCTGCTCCCATCATTTCCAGGACTGCATGGTCAAAAACAGGCTGTTGATTATGGAGTAAAATTAGCCGGCTGCACAGTGCATTTTGTGGATGAAGGGGTTGATACCGGTCCCATAATCATTCAGGCTGCTGTGCCGGCATATCATGATGATACTGAAGATTCCTTATCAGACAGAGTGCTCAGGAAAGAACATCTGATTTTCCCTTATGCCATAAGACTTTTCTCTGAAAATAACATAAAAGTCGAGGGACGCAAAGTGATCATTAACAGTAAGAGAGAAGACCAATCGCTTATTAATCCCCCGGGGACAGATAACCAGTCGTTGTGATTGCATTTGACAGCAAAGTTCATATTTTGTAGTATGTTACAGATATTATCTGGACTCTTCTTTAATTAACTATTTTTTATTTTTGCGCAGCATTATTGCCTAATCAGTAAATATTTTAATTTTTTTAATGGAGGTAGGTATTATGACCGGTGCTTCAACAGCAATTTTAGCAGCAATTTCTGGTTTTATAGCAGGGGGTTTTGGACTTTACCTGATTACAGGCTCTCTTGAGAAAAAAAAGGCATATCTCTCCGGCAAAAGAGAGCAGCTTAAGTATTTCTACTCACCCATTGAGTCATTGGTTAAGATAAACAGTCAGGAGTTTGAGCACTATTTTAAAAATGATGCAACAAATGAAGACCGGGAATTTATAGAAAAAACAATCTGGCACCCGAACTTTGTGGAAATAAAAAAGGTGATCATGGAAAATGCACACCTCCTGGAAGAATTACCTGATGAGATATTAAGACTTCTTAATTATATAAACATATGGTTGTCAGATTATGATTCAGTTTATATAAAACAGTTGAAAGAAGCCCCGGTTTTTGTAAGACCTAACGGCTACAGTTATCCGGGGGAATCAGATGATTTCATTTATCAGCAGGCTGGTGCTTTGAGAAAAGAGTTAAATACCTAGAGTTTCTTATCTTACTGGTTAATTAATTGTTTAAAGTACCTGATAGTCTCCTCTAATCCTTCCTCGAGCTTGATCGCTGGTTTCCATTTAAGAGCTTTTTTGGCCAGCCTGATATCCGGTTGTCTTTGAGTCGGATCGTCTTCAGGTA
>CALZKF010000338.1 GCA_945787955.1 uncultured Acidobacteriota bacterium
GGACTGCAGGGCGCCCAGGAGGGATTCCATGCCGCCGGACCTGCCCATGTTGTTCTTGAGGCCCTGGGCCAGGCTGGGCAGCAGGCTTTCCACTGCCGACTTGGCCTGGGTCTCTTCCAGACCGAACCGGCCGGCCAGTTGCCGGACATTGCCTCCATCATTCGCCCCTAAAATCATTTTCAACAGGTCCATCTGAACTACCCTCCCTGCAATCATTGATTATACGGCAACTGCTACCGTTCGCCGCGCAGTTTGCCGAGCCAGTGTTCCATCTGCTTTCCGGCCGCCTCCCGGCCACCCAGTCCGAAGGACAGGGCAACCGCCACCGCCACCGATCCAAGGGCCAGTCCGAAGGCCAGCTGGACGATTTCGTCGGCGATCCCCATGGCCCGGAGGCCCATGGCGAAAACCACGCCGAGTATGGCGATCCGGGCCAGGCCTGCGAAGGCGCCTGCATTGGACCCTCCCAGCCGGCTGATCGCCCCGTGGGCCAATCCTGCAAGCCACAGGCCGACGGCGATGATGACCACCCCCATCAGGACCTGGCCCCCGAACTCGATGAACTGGGCCACCAGGGTGGAGACCTGGAGGAAGTCCAGCCGGTTGGCCGCCTCCACCACGGCGAACAGCATGGCGAAGAACAGGATCAGGTTGCCCATCATCGTCGACAGCTTCGGGCCCCGCTCGAAGGCTGCTCCCAGCCCGAGTGCGGCCGGGATCTCGTTGATCCCAAGTCCTTCCAGAAGGCTGGCCACCAGTCCGGAGGCGAACTTGGCGATGAACCAGGTCAGGGACAGGATCAGCGCCGCAGCGATCAGGTTGGGCAGGGACGCCATGATCATCGCCAGCATGTCGGTGGCGGGACGGGAGATCGCATCGATCTTCAGTGCGTTCAGGGCGGCGATGACTGCGGGCACCAGGACCAGGATGTAGACCACCAGTCCGATAAGGCCGGACAGAGACATGCCTTCCCGGAGGCCGATGTTCTGTCCCAGGCGGTCGGCGCCGCCGGCGGACAGCAGGCTGCTGACCAGGTTGCGGAGCAGCTTGGCGACGAACCAGCCGACCAGGCCGATCACGGCGGCGGCCAGGATGTTGGGCAGCATCGCCAGGATCTGGTCCACCATGCCCTGCACCGGCCCCAGGAGCCCTTCCAGGCCCAGAGTTCCCAGGATCGCCGGGAGGAACAGCAGGATCACCAGCCAGTAGATGACGTTGCCCAGGCTGTCGCTCATCGGCCGGAGTCCGGCCTCTAAGCTGAGGCGTTCATCCAGCTTGGTAGCGCCCAAGGCGGCGGAGACGACCTTTCTCAGGATCATCGCCAGGACCCACGCCACCAGGGCCAGCAGGCCGGCGGCCAGAATTCGGGGTGCGAAGGCGAAGATCTTGCCCAGGAACGCTTGCAGCGGTTCGGAGACCAGTTGCAGGTCCAGGACGTTCAGGAATCCGACCAGGGCCATGAGCAGCACCAGCCAGTAGGCGCCGCTGGCGGCCATTGCTTCAAAATCGATCTTCTTTTCCGATCCGGTGTCCAGTCTCCGGTTAAGTCCCAGGAAGCCTAGGGCTTTGCGCACGGCGACCCGGATCACCAGGGCCACCAGCCAGCCGACCATCAGGAGCGCCAGGGCTCCCAGGATCGTCGGTAAACTGCCCCCGAGGGCGTCCGTCAACGGGTCAAGAAATTCTCTGAAATTCATGGCATTCCTCCTAGATTGGTGCCCGATCCCGAGATCCGGGCTACTGCCCGGCGCCATGGCCGACACCGACATCAGGGCGAGGATAACCTGACGGACCCCCCCTTGCGTGCGATAGATTGGACCGACCCGATGGACAAAAGTCACATCAGGGCGTCGAATCAGAGCCGGTCGGCCAACTCCCTGGCCCGTATCTCAGCCCGGGCAACACATTTCAGGTCGCCGCTGGTCGGTTCCACCTGGATCGTCGTCACCGGGCGAAATCCGAGGAAGGCGAGCCAGGTGTTGAGATACCTGCTCTGGAAATCGAATGGTTCCCGGTCCGTACCGGCGGTATAGCTCCCGCCCCGGGTCAGGATCAGGGCTGCCGGCCGGCCCGGTATCAGCCCCTCAAACCCTTCGGCGGGGGA
>CALZKF010000339.1 GCA_945787955.1 uncultured Acidobacteriota bacterium
AAGTGGGCGCCATGTTGATTTGCCCTCATAATCCGTCGGTCCCAGGTTGCTCCGCGCGCCTTCGGCGTCGAGTCCTGGTGGGCCCATTAAGCAGTGCAGGCGTTACCGACTGAGCGAGCACTTCCCGGAGGATCGCTTTTTAAGCACCCTTTATGTAAAATCGTTGCACCAACTGCTGTCACTCAGGAGAATAAAATGAGATATGTGTCGGTAATCCTCATGCTCCTTGCCGTCGTCGGGATGCCCATCCTTGCGCAACCCGCTCCAGCCGATCTCGAATCCGAGATGGCGGCGACACAACTCAAGTTTGAAGAGTGGGTGGCGGCCACCAAGGCTTTCATCGGCAGCACCACCTTCAACAATGACGACATCCGCAGCTTCATCGAGCTGTGGCCGGAGTTGGCTGCAATCGACGAGGAAGAAGACGACGAGGAGATGGTCGACTACAAGCAGATGCTCAACGACCCGCTGTACAGAGAGTTCGCCGGCACCCATGGCCTCGACGCCGAATCATGGTTGAAGAAAAGCATCCGCATTCTCACTCTGGTGATGAAAGAGCAGATGGCGATCCA
Organism: uncultured Acidobacteriota bacterium; assembly: GCA_945787955.1. Taxonomy (GTDB): domain Bacteria; phylum Acidobacteriota; class Polarisedimenticolia; order Polarisedimenticolales; family Polarisedimenticolaceae; genus Polarisedimenticola. The sequence goes on from CALZKF010000339.1 coordinate 573, forward strand.
TATGGCCGCGGCCGAGGCGCAGTTGCCGCAGCAGCGCCAAATGATCGAGAAGCAGAAGGCGCAGCTTGGAGAACAGACCTACGAGAACATGAAAAGCACACTGGAGGCTTCCGCCGCGATTATGAAAAGGCAGCGTGAGATCTGGGCGGGCATGCCCGAGCCTACGGCTTCCGAGCGAGCACTGCTCGCAACCTATCGCGACGAACTGACAGCGCTGATGATGGGCGACGACGAGGAAGAAGAGTGGCAGGATGAAGAGTGGCAGGATGAAGAGTGGGAGGACGAAGAATAGGAGGGGCGCGACCTCGATGGCGTACTGCCCGATCATGAAATCGGGGGGCAGGAGAACGCCTGCCCCCCGGTTGAGTATCAGATTCCGCCGTCGAAGACCCAGCGACGCTCAGAGTTGTCGTTTCGCAGCGCGAGCTGCCATTCCTTGATCTTTCCTTCGATCCGGATCTTGTAGGGCACGTACACCCCGACGTAGCCGCCGGTCCGGAACGGCTCGCCGATGTAGAGGATCTCGAATTCCGGCGCCTGCATCGCCCAGTCAACGGTGGCCGGCGACGGGACGTAGGTCTCCAGGAACTGCTGGTCCTTCCACCGGGCAGCTTCGAACAGGCCACGGGCCACGTCCACCGGTCCCAAACCGTTTTCCTCGGCGGTGCCTTCCTTCACGCCGCCGAAACGCACATCGTCCGGCAGGACGATTCGGAACGATTCCGATGTTGCCGAAGGCAGGTACTCGATAGCGACCAGCTCGGAGTAAAGCACACGCTTGCCGTCGATGAGGACCCAGGTCTTCAGCCCCGTCAGGGCATGGGTGTCCAGCGACCAGCGCAGTTCGGTCTCCCGGTCGTAATCTCCGAGAAACGCCTTCGGCAGCGGCGAGGTGTCCGCACCTGATTCGCTGTAGACGAGCCTCGCCTCGCCTTCCACCTCTTCAAAGAGCAGTTGTTTTACGCCGTCTCCGGGATGCTCGCGCAGTTCGCGGATCCAGCCCGCCGGCCATAGTGCGCCACCGCGCGAGTTGACTCCCTCGTAACGGTAAGCCTCGTTGCTTTTCGTCATATGCAGCACCGTCTGCTGACCGTCGTAGGCGAGGACGCGGTCGGACTTGCCCATGCGGTAGCGCGCGGGCTCGCCTGTGGGTTGGGGCGCTTCGACCCACACTTCCACGGTCAAACCCGGACCGTCGAGTTCGACGAAGGAGAAGTCCTCTCCCTCGCGAGTCAGTCTGTGAAGAATGTAGTGCACCAGGGCCGCATCGGACGTTCCCGCGACCACCGGCTCCAGAACCCCGGCGAAGGCGACGGGGGCGGTCGGGCCAAATATGATGCTGCCCACCAGCCACACAGCCAGCATCGTGGGCGCCGCAACGATCATTCCCCATTTGGTCATGGCTAAGATTCCCTCCGCAATCCGCACGGTCCTCGGGCGTCCGAAGGATCCTGGGATCGCCGCATCGAGGCGCAGCTGAAGATCCGCCGGCGCGGGTCGATCAGATGCGGCCCGCAGTT
>CALZKF010000340.1 GCA_945787955.1 uncultured Acidobacteriota bacterium
GTTTCTGCTCGCCATCAACCTGGCTGTGCTGGTCGGCCTGCTGTTGCGTGACGACACGCCGGAAATTGTTCAACCCGTCCCCGAGCCACAGGTGGCGGATGGCGCGGTAACCGCAAGCGGCTCCTTCGCCGAAAAGCTCGAGGAAGTTCGCGAGCGGCAGCCCGCGATTACCGCGGCCCCGCAAGCCGAGAGTGACGTCACTACAGCAGCGCCCGCACAAGAAATCCCGGCAGAACCGGCGCCGGCACCGGCACCGGCGCCACGATCCGGTTTTACGCTGAAAGCGTTGCCGACTGCCGACGAACTGCGCGCGAACGGCACGCTGCAGATGGCGGAGCTACATCTCGATATTCACGTCTACAGCGACGCACCGGCTGACCGCTTCGTGTTCATCAACATGGTCCGGCACCAGGAAAACTCGCGGCTTGCCGAGGGCCCGGTGGTGCAGGAGATTACGCCGGAGGGCGTGATCCTCAATTACAGCGGCACCGAGTTTCTGTTGCCGCGCGAATAGCAGCCGCCCGGACCCGGTCATTTGAGCGCCTTCCTGTCGACACACCTGTCCGGTGACAATCTCGCCAGCGCACTGATCTCGGGTATACATTGCGTCGTCGACGAACAGGAATTCCTCAACCAAATCAATGTGTTCCCGGTCGCCGACGGCGACACGGGCACGAACCTGAGCCTGTCGCTTGGCGCCACATTGCCCGTTTTGCGACAACCCGGCGACAAGCATCTCGGGACCCTGCTGACCGCCATTGCCGACGCTCTGCTCGACGGCGCACGCGGAAATTCGGGAGCGATCGTCGCGCAGTTCTTTCAAGGCATGAGTGATTCGGCAGGCGAACTCAACCGCTTCACGACCGACACTTTCGGCAAAGCCGTGACGCTGGGCAATGAGTATGCGCGCGCTGCCCTGTCCAACCCCAGGGAGGGGACAATCCTCTCGGTTATCGCGGCATTCGCACAGAGCGTGCAACACCACGCGATCGACCTTGCAGAGCAGGACTTTGCAACTGTCATCGATGCCGCGCTCCGGCATGCAGAAACCGCATTGGCCGCAACGCCGGAGCAACTCGACGTACTGCGCAAGGCCGGTGTCGTGGATGCCGGCGCCAAGGGCTTTGTCACACTGGTCGCAGGCATGGCTGAATTTGTCCGGCACGGCCGGATCGCACCGGAACCGGACCTGTCCCTGATCGATGTCCATACCCCGATGATCACGATGGGGAGTGCAGAGAGCCCGATTTTCCGTTTCTGCACGGAATGCATAGTAACGGGCGCTGACATCCATCGGCGCAAGCTGCGTGAGGAACTCGCAGAGCTCGGCGACTCACTGGTCCTCGCAGGTACCAAGCGCAAGGCGAAGGTGCACATTCATGTCGATGAACCGGACCTGGTATTCAACGTCGCACGCCGCTACGGGAGCATCAGCGCGGAAAAAGCCGACGACATGCACCGCCAGCAGGCAAGCAGCCACGACGCAAACAAGCGCTTCGCAGTCATCGCCGATTCGGCCGCCGATATCCCGGACGAGGACATGGAGCGTCTCGACATACACATGGTTCCATGCCGCATACAGTTTGGTGATCGCGGCTATCTCGACAAGGTCAGCATCACCGCCGACGAGTTCTTTGCCGAACTCGAATCCAATCCGCACCACCCGACAACGTCACAACCGGCCCCCGGCGACTTCAGGCGCCAGTACCAGTTTCTTGCCAGTCACTTCACGGATGTGCTCTCGATTAACCTGACCGGCATGGCGAGCGGCACGCTCGAAGCCGCACGATCCGCAGCCGAGCGGGTCAACGCGCATGGCCGCATACATGTCATCAACTCGCACAACGCTTCGCTGGGCCAGGGAATGCTCGCGGTCACCGCGGCCGAATATGCAAAAGCGGGCAAGAGCGTCGAAGAGGCGCTCGCGACAGTGCGAGCTCTCATCCCCGAGACCCGTACGTACGGTCTGTTACAGGACCTGCGCTACGCCGTGCGCGGAGGCCGTGTACCAGGTTGGGTGAAGACACTGGCCGACCTGCTGCGGGCCAGCGCGATCATCCAGACCGTTCCCGACGGCAGGGTCGCATCAGGA
>CALZKF010000341.1 GCA_945787955.1 uncultured Acidobacteriota bacterium
CTATTTTAAGATGTCACCACAATTCTGGCTTGGCTTACAAATGGATTATGATCTTGACATTGAAGAAGACAGGCTGGCATCAAGACTTGATAAGGAAGTTAATGTTTATGCACTAGTTCACAAAACTGCATAATCGGGTAAGCGGGGGCTTCTAACCCCCGCTCCCCACACCACCCCGCATGCGGGTCCGCACGGGGCGATTCACAGAGACTATCGGGCCGTAGCCGGATAATGAATGTTCACCCACATCTCTTTGAGAGAGACCAATCCCTGATCTTTCAGCCATTGATTGTTCATGCCCACTTGTGTGGCCAGAGTTCGTGACAGGTTCCACGGGCCTTTCCGACTTAATGCGATGGGAATTGCAGCCTTCTTTGATGCTCCGAGTTTCAGCAGGTTTCGCACACGGGTACGGACGAGCCGCCACTGTTTCCAGTAGCACATCCTTACCCTTCGCCTCAGCCAGTGATCCAGCTCAGGGATCGGACTGTAGTATTCCGATATCCCGAAGTAGTTCATCCAGCCCCGGACGTATTGTGCAAGTTTATTCAGCCGATAGGTCATTGAGACAAACCAGCTTCTGCCGGTCAAACGTTTTACCCGTCTCTTAAACTCTCTGAAGGCTTTCTCCGACCAGTAAATCTTCTTCCCTTTAAACGTAAATCCAAGAAAGTCGGTGTCATCGGTCTTCGATACCCTGCTTTTGCCTTCGTTGACTTTCAGTTTCAATTTCTTCTGCAGGAATTTCCTGATGCCTCGCTTTACCCGCTCTGCTGCGCTCCGGCTTTTCACCAGAATAAGAAAATCATCAGCATAGCGGACGAATCGGTGCCTTCTGCGTTCTAGCTCTTTGTCCAGATCGTCAAGCAGGATGTTCGCCAACAACGGTGACAACGGGCCACCCTGTGGTACTCCTTTCACGGTCTTGTGCAGTCTCCCCTTGACCACTAATCCTGCACGTAAGTATTTTCCGATCAGTCGCAGTACGCTTTTGTCCCTGACCTTTCGGGCTACCCTCTGCATCAACACATCGTGGTTTACAGTGTCAAAGAACTTTGACAAGTCCATATCCACTGCTACTCGATAACCCTCACAGATATACTCACGTACCTTGTTCACGGCATCATGGGCTGATCGCCCCGGTCTGAACCCGTAGCTTGTTTCCGAAAACCCCGGATCAAACATCGGCCCCAGCACCTGAGCTATGGCTTGCTGGATCACCCTGTCCATTACGGTTGGGATTCCCAGCGGACGGCTTCCGCCTGTTGCTTTGGGTATTTCTACCCTCCGTACAGGCGATGGCACATAGGTGCCCTCAAGGATTGTCTGACGGATTTCTGCCCAGTGCTCTTTGGCATATGGGGGAAACTCTTCGATAGGTATTCCATCGACTCCGGCCACACCTTTGTTGGCCTTCACTCGCTTCCACGCCTGCCGCATGTTGTCACGGGTCAGTATCCGCTCCAGCAGGTTTTCATCTGGGTCTGGCGTTTCAATGACGTGCTTCATGTTCACTCCTCCCTCCGGATTCTTCATGTCCTGAAAACTCATTGATGCTCCTTTCCCCTTTCTCTGTGTTCAGCCCTTCACCCTGTCCCGGTCATTACTCCGGGCATTTGGCTACTATGGCTTATGCTGACTTCTGCCCAATCACATCAAGGATTTCTCCCTGCTGCGCTGCCTCCATCTGCTCCTGTCCGTTTCCTTGTTTCGTTCGCTCTCAGGTGGAAACGGTCACCTGACAACGCCGTGGGCTTGTTCTTCCGGTTTTGCCCTCCCGGGTTTCTTCCAGAACGCAGACTGCAGACCGCCTGTTGGACAGACCTCCCCGGATAATGACGTGAACTTTCACTGTACAACCGCAGCATTTACCGTATCCGCTGAACCCCGGGCTTTGTTGTGTTGTGCCAACTTACCCGCAGACTCGGCCTTTCTATGCTGTTTCTGTTCGTCGGCTTACAGCTTTGCCATAGGCTTCCTCCAGACAATCTCTCGCGATTTTGCCCTTGCCTTCGACTAGTACTTCTGCTAATATCAAGAAACTATTAGCAGGGTTCACGTACAGGGGACTTGGTTTCGT
>CALZKF010000342.1 GCA_945787955.1 uncultured Acidobacteriota bacterium
TTTACCCGCAAGGTTCGCTACTAGCCTGTTGGCTAAACTTAGCCGGAGCCTGTCCTGAGCGAAGCCGAAGGATGGGACTATCACCCACTGGTGTGTAGTAACCCCACATTTGAGAAAATTCAATTGACATAAAAATATATAAATCAGGTATTTGGGCAGGCGGCCCAATAAAGCATCACCAATCTTGACCTTATCCTGAAAATCAGGGTGAGTCCCTCTTTACTCTTTAATCGAGAAAGGCGGGACTTTTGTATGAATGGCAAAACAAAATCAGAATGCCATCAAGAGCGTAAGGCCCAAAAGCGCCAGGCGGCCAAACGTAAAGCCAAAACCACGCGCTTCCAAACTGAGGCTCGCCGCCGCCAAGCTGACCTGGAACGACGGAAACGGCAACAACAGCCTCGTACCCCCCGTCCTCTGGCAGTGGCCCAAGCCCGCCGTCGAGCCGTGCGGCGTTATCAGCATCTCAAAGAGGTGTCGTCCACCGAACAGGAAGCGGCCGAACAAGCGGCTCGTGAGTACAAGGTCAGTCCCGGTACACTGCGCCGGTGGCACAAACTACACCGTGAAGGCGGACTGAAAGCCTTGTGCCCTCAGTCGAAGCGCCCCAAGACGATCCACACTCACATTCCGCTTTGGGTCAAAGGGCTGGTGGTCCTGTTGCGGCTGCAATACGGCTGGGGGCAGCACCGCCTTAGCGCCGAGTTGAAACGCCGCCAGGTTTACACCCTCAGCCATCGCAGTGTGCGCAAGATTTTGGACGCCCAACCGGGGGTCACCATTCGCACCTACCATCTGCGGGGCAAAAGCAATGGTATTGCCTATCAACGTTGGGGACGTTCCTGTCCAAACGACTGGTGGCACATTGATTTCAAAGGTCCAATTCGTTTGGAAGATGGCACTGAGGCCGAGATTGTGGTCCTGATTGACGCCCGTTCTCGCTACTGTGTCGCCTGTGTGGCTCAGATAGGAGCCTTCAACACTGAACAAACCCAGCAAGCTTGTTTGCAAGCCTTCACCCAATTCGGGTTGCCCAAGGTGATGCTCAGTGACAACGGCTCGGTCTTCTCCTCCAGATATGAGGGCGGCACCACCCGTTTCAGTCAGTGGCTCAAAGAGCAACAGGACATTGATCACTGGCGGATACAACCCTATTATCCTGAGTGCAACGGCAAAGCGGAAGCCTTCATCAAAACCCTCAAGCGAGAATTGCTTTCCCGTCGCAGTTTTGCTGACCTGGCTGACTTGCAAGCCGCCCTGGACCGCTTTGTCTATTACTACAACAACTATCGCGGTCACAGCCGCCTTGGCTGGCAGGCTCCCGTCTTTCGCTATGTTGGTCAGGCTCCCTCCGTGGTCGGTGTGGCTGACATTCCCGGTCTGGAAGGTATTGTCATTCCCGGTCTGCAACCCGCTTCTGTCCAACCGCCTCCCAACATCACCCCCCAGCGGGTGGCGGCTATGCGGGCTTTGGTTCCCTTTAGCCCCTAGCTCTCTGATCAAGAGCTCTGTTATTATGCCGAGCGGTTGCCTATAGACCCCCGCTTGGCTTTTTTGGCTTGGTTGAGCGCCGGATTTTAGCCAATCTTGTTCCACTGTACTCCGGTTATTGCCATTCACCTTTTGCCTGTTCCGGTGAAAACTGCCCTCTATTTGTTGGAAACTCCTCACAGAGCTTGGTTTGCGTCATCTGTTCCTGCCCAAAACCCTTTGCCTGTCCCAAATTATCACCAAGCTCGTCACTTTGGTGTATTTTACATAATATCTATTCTCAAATGTAGGGTTACTACACACACTTAAGCCATAGAATGATCATAGCCTAAGATGTTTGTCTCCCTGGCAGGGCCATATAACAAATCGTTGCACGCGAGCGCCCAAGCTGCGTTTGATTGGGGCGAGTGTTTGATTGGGGCTGGTCTGGCCCGCCAAGTTGGGGTAAAATTAAGTTGTGTTCGCTGGTGATGTGGTGTTTCATGAACCAAGGCACCTGTAATTGTTGCTTTGTTCGTGCGCCGCGTAAACTCAAGCGTTATGTGCTTCGGACATTTTGTAACTATCCCATCTTCTTCATCGTAG
>CALZKF010000343.1 GCA_945787955.1 uncultured Acidobacteriota bacterium
ATCGTCTGCTTCCTGATAGCGCCCAGCACCTCTCCGGGCTTAGCTCCCCTGGGGCAGTATACCGTACAGTCATTGCACTGATGGCAAAGCCATACATCAGGGTTGCCCTGAAATTTTTCCTTCAGCCCCCATTGTGCCCATACCATTTCCTTTCTTGGAAAGGGGTTCTGATCAGGTGTAACATTACACACTACTGAACATGTGGCACACTGATAGCATTTCTTAAGGGATTCACCGCCAGAGGCAATCACACCCTTTACAAAATCTAAATCAGGTTTAATAACTTGCTCTGCCATCTATAACCTCCATTATTATCGTAGGGGCACGGCGCGCCGTGCCCCTACATCTCTAAAATTCTTTAAACGGGTTCGGTTCCATTTCTTCAAGTTTTTCAGCAAATTCATTGAGCATATCCGGAAGCTTGTCATAATCCTGGATCGAGAGCTGCATCAGCTCCACCCTCTCAGCCTCCAGCATAAGCCTTCCGAGTGTCTCCTGGACCTTGCCCAGTCTTTCATCGGCAAGCTCACTGCCCTTCACAAAGTGGCACTGGTAGTTTTCACCAAACTTACAGCCCAGCAGGACCATGCCGTCTATACCCTTTGAGAGTGCATCAGCAACCCATGCAAGGTTCAGGTTACCCAGACACCTTACCGGGATAAACCTGAATGCAGAATTGATCTTTATACGGTTAAATGCTGCGGCATCGAGCGCCGGATATGCATCATTCTCACAGACAAGAGCGACAATCCTCAGTCCCTCTTCAGGGATATCCATGTCCTTAAATAGTGTCGAGATCATGTTAATACTGAAGTCCTTGAAGTTAATGACCCTTTCAGGACATGACCCAAGACAGTCTGCGGCAGCGTGACATTTTATGAAATGGCGTGCCCTTTTCATCCTCTTCAATAGCGCTGAAGGGACACTCCTCAGTACATCTCTTACATGAAGTGCATTTCTGCAGGTTAACTTCCGGATAGGTCTGGTCCCATGCCCTGGGATGAACAGAGTATCCGTTCTTTGTGGCCTCTACAATCTGGATCGCCTTCAGGCTTGCGCCCATGCCGTCTTCCATGCTGCCCATCATATGCATGGGCTGTCTTATACTTCCTGCAGTATAAACACCTGTCCTGCGTGATTCATACTGGAAACATATATAATTTGAATCCGTAAAGCCATAAGCTTCCTCAAGCACCGGCAGCTCAGGACCCTGTTTGTAATCAAGGTTGAGAATATTCGGGACCTTGTGGGGCTCAAGCGGTGCATTGGGATCGGGCTTACCGCCTGATGCTGTAAGCTGCTCATCGAATTTGGTCTTCCACTCTGCAAGTTCTTCCACTTCAATCCTTGAGTTCGGGACCATACCTGTAGCAAGAACAACCAGATCAGCCTCTATCTTTATCTCTTCGCCAAGGAGAGTGTCCTTCAGACTTACATACACAGTTCCTCCCGGGGCCTCGCTTACCCCTGTAACATCACCCTTGGTTAACATCACTCCCGGATCATCCTGCATGCTCTTATAAAAAAGTTCATACTGGCCCGGAGTCCTCATGTCCTTATAAAGGATATAGGCCATTGCATCAGGGTTTTTCTCCCTGACATAAGCTGCCTGCTTCAGAGATGTAAGGCAGCAGTAGGATGAACAATAGGGCAGATGGTTTGCGTCCCTTGATCCGGCGCACTGTATAAATGCCACTCTCTTAGCCTCTTTACCATCGGAAGGTCTTGTGATCTTTCCTTTGGCAGCCATCTCTTCCATCTCAAGATTTGTTATTACATTAGGATTGCCGGCTCCAAGATGATCAAGTTTGCCTGCATCATAGGGTCTCCATCCAGCAGCATTGATTACAGCTCCTGACTTGAACTGCTCTGAACCGCCGTTTGTCTTGAGTGTTACATCATATTGACCCGGAACCCCGGCTATCTTTTCGACTACGGATGAGGTAAAGACTTTTATTTTATCGTGTGAATTAACTTCATCAATTGTTGAGTTGATCGTTGGCTTTTCAATCGACTCAAATGGATAACTCTGGGGAAGCTGTTTGTACATCTTCTTTGCCCATCCACCAAGAGCATCGCTCTTTTCTACCAAAGCCACATCATATCCTGCATCTGCAGCACCAAGCGCTGAAGTCATCCCTGAAATTCCTCCGCCCACAACAAGAACAGACATCTCTGTCTCGTCAAGCAGGAAGGGTTCCGGAAGGTCAGCACTTTTTGCTCTTGAAACTCCAAGCCTGATATAGTCCTCTGCCAGCGCCTGTGTGTCTTCTGTTTTGGGCTCCTGGGTCCAGGCAACAAACTCCCTGATATTTGCCCTTTCAACCACACATCCGGGGAAAATAAACTCTTTGTGCTT
>CALZKF010000344.1 GCA_945787955.1 uncultured Acidobacteriota bacterium
CCGGGCCAGCCGCAGCATCCTCTCCCACTGGCTGAATACCACCACCTTGACGGTTGAACCGTCCAGGATTTCTTCCAGTACATCCACGAACTCCTGGAGCTTGGGGGCGTGCAGCGCGGCGATGTCCGGCTCTTCACCGGGGCGGGCCGAGTTCACCATGTCCTCGAAACGGGCCCAGGAATATTGAGCCAGGCCATTACACAGTATTCGCATGGAAGTCAGGGTCTGGAGGAGGATGCGTCCCTCCACTGCGCCCAGGGCACCGCCTCCTGCCATCAGCCGGGCGATCTTGGCCGAGAGGCGACGGTACGGCCGCATCTGGGCCGGAGTCATATCGATCCAGAACGTGTTGTCGGTCCTGTCGGGCAGCTGGTCCAGCACCATGCTTCGCTCCCTCCGGAGGAAGAACGGCTTCAGCCTGGCCCGCAACAGTTCAAGGTCTTCGTAAGCAACAATGCGGTCTTCCTGGTCGGTAACCGCGTGGTACGGCAACAGGCGCCAGCGGGGCCCCAGGGCCCGGGGGTGGAGAAATTCAACCAGCGAGTGCAATTCGGTGAGCCGGTTCTCAAGGGGTGTGCCGGTGAGGATGAACGCATACGGGCTGCGCAGCCTCTTCACGGCCCGGGCGGTCTTCGTTTCCCAGTTCTTGATGCGCTGGGCCTCATCCAAAATGACCAGGTCCGGACCGGCCGCCCGCAACAAGTCCAGGTCCCGCAGGACCAGCTCGTAGTTGATCACCAGAAATCGTGAGCGCCAGCTCTCGTAGGAAGCCAACCTCCCCGATTTGCGGCCGTCGACCACTTCCGCACGTTCACCGCACACCTTGGCGATCTCATCCCGCCACTGGTGCTTCAGGGAGGCGGGGCAGACCACCAGACACTTCCGCAGCCCCCGGGTGTTGCGCAGGAGCAGGGCGGCGGCCACCGCCTGCACCGTCTTGCCCAGGCCCATATCGTCAGCCAACAATGCACGGGCGGTTCCTGCCAGGAATCGGACGCCGTCTTCCTGGTAAGGATGCAGTGTGATGTTCAACCGTGAAATCAGGCGTTCCCAGTCCCCATCGCCACCAGGAAAAGCGTAAGCCTCCCCGGCCTTCCTCAGGCTGGGGACCGCCGGCTCCATAAGCTCCGGCAGGTTCGGTGTGAGGTCCAGGTTCCAGCCGTTTTTCCCGGCAGCCTGTCGCACCGCTTCAATCGCCTGCCCCACCCAGACCGGCTCCCGGATTCCGCCCGGGGCCGGTCGTATCCAGCCGTCCTCGCCGAACCAACGGTCCAGATCGCCTGCCGCTTCACCTTTTGGGAGAACCAACCGGACCTCCCGGGTCGGATCCGGCACCCGCTGTTTCCAGACTCGTGGGCTGTAGAACAGGGATACGGCCTGTTCCGGCCAATCCTTTTTTTTGCGGGAGGCTTGCAGGTGCCAAGCTCGTTCTTCTGGAAATCAGGACAGGTGCAACTGCCCAGAACCCCCTTTTCGCCCCGCAGCACCACCTCATAGGATGACTGGGACCCTTTCCTGCCGACCTGGAACCGAGGTGGCATCCCGTCCGAAGGCAAAGGGCGGACTTCCTTCTTTTCCTGCCGGGCCCGTTGTTTGCGTTCCCTTATTTCGGCCTGGACGGCCATGGTGACCCGCTCCTCCCGGGTCAGTGTGCGGTCTTCCTCGCCCAGGATGACGAATCCGGGGCGACTGGGTGCCTTCTGAACGATCCGGCCTTCGCCTCGCGCCCGCCGCCCGGCGTGCTTGCGCCGTCGTCCCCTGGCGTCGTCCTCGGTGGCGGCCGTCATGGGGAAGCGCAATGCCTCCAGCGCCGCAACGGCATGGCGACACGCCTGGCCGTCCTCCTGGGCACATGTGCAGACATGTTCCACGACCCCGTCACGAAGTTCGATCTCTACCGAGTGCGGGGCCGATCGGTTGCCACGGACTTCGGCCATGACCCCGGATCCTTGCGGCGTCAGGCGCAGGCTTTCCACCCGGCCGAGAAGTGCGTATTTTCGGCCGGTCCGGGCGACGGCAGGCCCCGCCCAGCGTTCCAGATCCAGATTCAAAAGGACAGGATCCGCCGGCGGGAGCGGTGTTCGCGTACCCTCGGAGCGACGACCCGGCCCGGTTCCCCGGCTTCCGTTTTGGTGATTTTCCCGCGGCATAACAAGTCAGTTTGCCCCATCCGGGCCTCCGGATGCAACCACCCAGTTCCTTGCCGCAGCCGCCCTGAACCATTAGGATCGCATGCACCGATCACGGAGTGAGACCATGGCCCTTCAGCGACAGCCCCTGGCTGGGCGGTTCGCCGCCTATCTCGGAACGGTCCACCCGACCGTCATCAGGGATGCGGAGCCGATCCTGGCGGACCTCCTGAGGAGCACCACAGCGGGCAGGCCCGGTCCGGACCTGCGGATCGAAGCGTTGCGGCACCCGTTCGGGGAGCGTCTCCGGAACGCTCTGCTGGCAGGCTCCGTCGGCCCGGACGGCGCTGCGCCTGCAACGGCGATCCCGGGATTCGACCCGGTCGGTGAAGCTTCGGCACGCATCGACATCATCCTGGAAGATTGCGACGGGTTCCTTCATCGTGAAGCGATCCAGGCCTCCCTGACCGCAGAGGAACGCAGGGAGATCCTCAAGGGCATGATTGTCACCCGGGAGGTGGACAACCAGCTCAAACGTTTCTTTCTCAAAAGTGATGTCCGCTACAAGGGCAGCCCGTTCCAGGGCAAAGGGTTCCGGTCCCTTGGGCAGGAGGCGATTTTCGCCGCCCCTCTGAGACTGCGCCGCCGGTCCCTTGGGCAGGAGGCGATTTTCGCCGCCCCTCTGAGACTGCGCCGCGGATCGGAGTGGGTCGATCAGGACGGCACCTGGAACGGCGACGTCGTTGCGCCGATGATCCGCGACCTGGGGGCCAGCCTGGCCATGGCGCTGGACGACGATGCGATCCGGGCCGTGCTCAGCGCCCAGATGGGCAAATCCGGCCCCCCGATGGACGGCAAGGACTTTCACATCGGGGACTTCCGCCGTGGTGTGCTTCCGCCGACCGCACCCCTCTCCATACCGACACTGACGGTGGCCGGCCTCGCCCTGGCGTTCCAGAGGGAGCGGTCCGGCCGGGTGGCTGTCTCCTTTATCGGTGAGGGCGGTTCCTCCCTCGGTGAATGGCATGAAGCGATCAACCTCTGCGCCGCCCGGAAATTGCCGGCGGTCTTCTGCATCCAGAACAACCAGACCGCCTTGAGCACACCGGTCTCCCAACAGTGCGCCGCACAGGCGTTCGCCGACAAGGCCCGTGGTTATGGAATACCCGGCGTGACGCTGGACGGCACCGATCCGGACGCCATCGCCGCCGCCTTCACCTGGGCCGCCGAACGGGCCCGGGACGGCCTGGGACCTGCGCTGATCGAGCTGATCTGCATGCGGATGTGCGGCCACGCCCACCACGACGACATGCTGTACCTGGGCCAGGAGCCGACCGCCGGCTGGGATTATCCGGAACCGACCGCCCAGGGTTACGCCGACCGTGAGCGCTACGCGCAATGGGCGGCCAAGGACCCGATACCGACCTATGCGGCGCGGCTGGAGTCGGAACGCGTCGTGGCGAGTGGGGATCTGGACCGGTTGCGTCGGGAGGCGGAGGAACAGGTTCGGGAGCAGACCGCCGCCGTGGTGGACGCGCCATGGCCGGATCCGGAGGAGGCCGGCCGCAACGTCCTGGCCGGCGAGCCGGACCGGGTCCGGGTGGAGCTCCTGGAGAATCGTATCCTGCCGTCGGCTGCCCCCGGCCTGACAGACCCGACCCTGGACCCGGGTCCGGCCTTCGACCCCAAGGGGGCCACCTTCCTCGAGGCGGTGATGCTCGGGATTCGCGACGCCCTGGATGCCGATCCCGAAGTGTTCCTCTACGGCCAGGACATCGGCGGTCGATACGGCAACGCTTTCCTCCTGCTCCGCCCTCTGTTGGAACAATATGGAGACAGGATTATGAACTCCACCCTGGCGGAAGGGGGGATCCTGGGGGTCTGCACCGGTGCCGCCCTGGCGGGACAGAGGCCGATAGGCGAAATCCAGTTCAACGACTTCATCGCCAGCGGATTCAACCAGCTGGTGAACAATGCCGCCATGGTGCGCTACCGCTGGGGCGGTTCCGTGCCGATGGTGGTCCGGTTACCCTGGGGTGGCCTGCGTCATGCCGGACCGTACCACAGTCAAAACACCGAACCATGGTTCTACCGCACGCCTGGCCTGAAAATCGTGGCCCCGTCCACCCCTTATGACGCCAGGGCGCTGATGCTGGCGGCGGTGCGTGACCCGGATCCGGTACTGTACTACGAGCACATCGCCCTGTACCGCAACCCTGCGATCCGGCA
>CALZKF010000345.1:0-672 GCA_945787955.1 uncultured Acidobacteriota bacterium
CTTTAGTATTCTTCACAACCCGAATAACGGACCAGATATGAGACTCGACCTCCTGATATCGCTGCTGCTTGATGCTCCCGCCGCGACCTTGAAGGCGCTGGTGGGATGGCCGAAATTCTCCGCTTCATCGTACGCCATGGTCCATGCGCTTACCCGTCAGGAGATCTTCCCCCGGACGGTCCTGGATGTCGGCGCCAATGTCGGCCAGTTCGCCATCGCCGCAGCCAGGCTGTTCCCCGACTCCCGGGTCTACTCCTACGAACCGGTGCCGGACAGCTTCAAACTGCTGAGCAGGTACACACGAAAACTGGACAACATCTCGTGTTTCAATCTGGGCCTGGGCGATTGCGAGTCCGAACTGCCGATCACGGTGAATTCCCACAGCCACTCCAGTTCCTTCCTGCCGCTTTCGGAAGAGCACAAGAGCGCTTTCCCTTTCGCCCGGGAGGAAGGCACTGTCCGGGTCCCGGTGACGACCCTGGACCTGGCGACGAAGGAAATGGACCTGGTGCAGCCGGTGCTGCTGAAGCTGGATGTCCAGGGGTTCGAAAAGAAAGTGCTGCAAGGCGCCGCATCGACTCTGCCCGGCATCGATTACATCATCCTGGAAGCTTCCCTGCGGCCGATGTACGAGGGCGAGATCCTGTTCACCGGTATGATCGAGCTCCTGGA
>CALZKF010000345.1:703-2183 GCA_945787955.1 uncultured Acidobacteriota bacterium
TCCTCCAGCTGGACTGCCTGTTCCTGCGGCGAAACCGTTGAAGATCCTTTTCTATGGGCTGAACTACGCCCCGGACTCCACCGGCATCCCGAAATACACCGCCGAGATGGCCGCCTGGCTGGCGGCGGCGGGGCACCAGGTCGAGGCGATTTCCGCATTCCCGCACTATCCGGCGTGGAAGGTACGGAAAGAATACGAGGGCAAGGGCTACCATTCGGAATCGATGGACGGCGTCCTGGTCCACCGCACCCCGATCCGGCTCCCCAGGTCGGGCAGGATTTCGTCAAAAGATCGGATCATCCTGGAGCTGTCCTTCCTGTTCCTCTCCGTGCCGTATTTTCTGAAACGGCTCCTGCCGCGATACCGCTACGACCTGGTGATCTGCATCTGCCCACCGATGCAGAGCGCCCTTCCGGCCTCGGTGTTCACGAAGCTCAAATCGGTCCCGCTGGTTATCCACGTCCAGGATCTGCAGGTGGACGCCGCCGTCAATCTCGGCATGATCAAGAACCGGCTCCTGTGCCGGTTCCTTTTCGCCACGGAACGGTTCCTGCTGAAACGGGCATCCCTGGTATCCACCATCAGCGAACAGATGCGGGCAAGGATCATCGCCAAGGGCGTCCCCGGGGAACGAACCTGTCTGACCCCGAACTGGGCGAATCTCGATACGATCAGGCCGCTTCCCCGTATGAACAGCTTCAGGGATAAGCTGGGATTCGGCGAAGACAAGATTGTGGTCGGTTTCGCCGGCTCCCTGGGGGAAAAGCACGGCCTGGAAGTAGTCCTTAAGGCAGCCAGGATCCTGGAAGATCATGAGAACATCCGGTTCGTCATCGTCGGCGACGGATCTTCAAAGTCCCGGCTGCAGGCGCTGTCCGAGGAGCTCAAACTGAAACAGCTGGAGTTTCTTCCCATGCAGCCTAAAGAGGTTCTGCCTGACATGCTGGCCGCCATCGATATCCATCTCGTACCCCAGCAAGGGGATGCCGCCGATACGGTCATGCCGTCCAAGCTCACCAATATTTTTGCGGCAGGGAGGCCGACCGTGGCCACGGCGGCACCAGCAACTGCATTGTCCGAACTGTTGGAACATCACCAACTTGGGATAGTCTGTGAGCCGGGCAACCCGAAAGCCCTGGCCGACTCCATCCTGTTGCTGGCCAACGACAGAGAGAGAATGGAACAAATGGGGACTGCCGCCCATGGTTACGCTATTGAAGCTTTGAATATTGACTCGATCATGAATGCCTTTTTAAAAGGATTCGATACCACCTACAACGGTCCGGATCAATCATAAATTGTCCATGTCAACTCTCTTCACATCAACGGTTGAGCTGATCAGGCGCCACACCGGTTCGCCTGTTCGACAGGCAACGATCGAATCGGTGTTTGTGGGCGGCTGCGGCCAATTGCTGCTCATCGTAAGCGGCGTCATCCTAGCCAGGCTATTGGGAGTCGAAGGCAGAGGTCGATTGGCGCT
>CALZKF010000346.1 GCA_945787955.1 uncultured Acidobacteriota bacterium
AACCCTCCCCCGGGGAGTCGGCAGTATGTAGCCCCTTGCTTTCTTCATTTACCGGGTAGCTGGACTCTTCCATCATTCCTCCTTTTCGCGGGTTCTCTACCGCTTCAGTGGAGGAACGAATTGCTCTACCTATTTCTCGTTAATTCGCGGCCATCTTTTCGGGTAGGGGGACACCGGATCGGCTTCGTGCTGAGTTGGAACACCGACACCGGCGCGCCGATCCGATCCCCTTTGTGGGCATGTGGTATCATGCACTGTAATCTCCACCAGATTGGGCGTGCCCCGTGTCCGTTCGTAAGCCAGCACCCATGCCGCTGACCGCATTCGTTCCGTGGACCGCCGCTCACTTCCAAACCCAGGAAATCCGCGATCGATTCCTCCACGTTGCCGCGACTCTCCCGACGCGAGACGTCGAGGTCGAGCCCATGTTCGACGAAATCCGAGGCGCGTTGGTTCGTTGGCGTCCGGGACAGTTTCTTCGCCTCAACGACATCGCCTATGCCCACGGCGGTAGGATCGTCGTCACCGCAGGCGGTGGCCACCTTTATCACACCGCATGCAGTCACACCGCAGGCCACGGCCACCTTAGGTACTTGAGCCGGTAGCGCCAGGATGCGGCGGGCGGGATTCGATCGGCTGTATCCATTCCATGCGCTGAGGCAACCCGGCAGTGACAAACGTCTACCAGCAGACTAGTGATCTTTTCTTGGCTCAGAGGTTTGCGAGGCATGCATCACCGTTGACGACTACGATCTATACTCACCCTAGTGATCAAGACATGTTGGCCAAGGTCCGTGGGATTGTCTGCTAGTCTACAGGACGCTGTACCTGTCCAGCGAAACTAAACGGTTGAGCAATCCTATTAGGTCCAGTCCCCACAACCATTTATCCTACTCCGGAATCGGATTCTTACAGATTTCTTTTCCGGAGGTTTTCATGGCTGGCTATACGGCCCCACCCAGGATTCCCCTGCCCCATGGCTGGTCGCGGCGTGTGAGATCCGGCGTCATCCACGCTATCTCCCTGGCGCACTTCTCAATGACCTCGACCCGTAGCTGGGCCGCCAACAGCTGGAACGCCCGGGTACGACTGAAGGCTGAAAACGAACGACTCAAGAGTGAAATATCCCTACTCCGAGAGGAAATGCGGTGCGGCCCGGGCCTGGTCACTTAGCCAAACCGCAAAAAGCCTTCTGGTTACTGTAGCAACAGTCGCTTCCTGGATGCATCGCCTAGATGAGGACGGACCCAAGATCCTCATTCAGACCCGGGAACCAGTGAACAAGTTCCCCGATTTCGTTGCCTACATCGTCCGGCGACTCAAGGTGCTCTGCCCTTCTCTGGGCCGGGTCAAGATCGCCCAGATGTTATGCAGGGCGGGACTGCACCTTGGGCCTGCCACGGTCCGCCGCATGCTCTACGACGTCCCTCGATGGAGACCTCGTAGTGCAGCAAAGAAGTCCAATCGCGTCATTCGTTCCAAACGGCCGAGCGACCTTTGGCATTGCGATCTCTCGACGGTTCCCACGTCGCTCGGGTTCTGGACGTCCTCTTTGCCGTTCGCTCTCCCGCAGCGCTGGCCCTTCTGCTGGTGGATTGCGGTATCTGTCGATCACTACTCCCGGCGAGTGATGGGGATCGCCGTATTCGAACAACAGCCGACTTCCAACGCGATCAGGAAGTTTCTTGCACGAGCTATGCGGAAGGCAGGAGGGAATCCCAAGCATCTAATCACCGATCAAGGTGTGCAATTCATCGATGCCGGGTTCAGGAAGTGGTGCGAGCACAAAGGCATCCGTCAGCGGTTCGGCGCGATCGGGAAGTACGGGAGTATCGCGATCGTCGAAAGGCTGATTCGAACAATCAAGAGCGAGTGCACGCGGAAGCTGATGGTGCCTTATCGGCGTAACGACTTTCGTCGCGAGCTGTCTCTGTTTACGGATTGGTACAACATACACCGCCCACACGAAGTTCTTGATGGGTGTACCCCCGACGAGATCTACTTCGGCCTTGATCCAGCGGGATCCGAGCCACGATTCGAACCAAGGGAGCGCTGGCCACGAGGCTCGCCCTGTGCAGCGCCGCGTACAGGCGTGCAAGGTCAATGCGGGATTCGACTTGAACTGAAGGTTCGCAGCATGGCCGGTCGCAGGTATCTTCCGATTGCCGAATTGAAGCCAGCCGCTTAACCCAGAGAATCGAAACGGTCTATCTTTAGAGTGGGAGCAGGGCGCCTAGGGTGCTAATTTTAGCATTCCCGAAATGCTCGGAAGGCAATTCCCCGTCTCGCGTGGTGCACGATCGATCCTTCAACTCAACCAGGGCCATTCTATCTTTATGGAATTCGCGATCAAATTGCCCGTTTAGTTTCGCTGGACACCTTCACCAAGCTACAGGCAAATCAGTACCTGGAGAGTTTCCAGGGACGGCCGGGAATCCAATGAATGCGGTTTGCTTCCGGCCCCTTCATTGGCTGCAGGAAATCCATACACCCTCGCCAGACCTCTGCAAAGGTGTTCG